>NZ_JAAKMV010000002.1:0-518073 GCF_049170575.1 Aeromonas sp. 604282
TCTCTGACCCGTCGCCATCGCTGATACTCACCGTGTTGGTCAGCAGCACCTGTACCGTGCCATCCGTTTCGGTCGCCCCCGCATTCAGCGCCTCGACGTTGAAGTCGATGTCACCTTGTGGTGCCACTGTAAGTGTCAAGGTAGAAGTAACAACATCGGAGCTATCGGTGACCAGATAACTCACCGTAGGAGCCGCGCCAGAATAGTCAGGGGCGGGGGTAAAGGTAAAAGAGCCATCACTATTGATGACTAGCGTACCAATCCCAGTCAGGATCGATGTCACACCAGCGGGAACATCAATATTACTGCCCCAGCTATAGCTAATGATGGATTGAGTCAGGGGGCCATCGGGGTTGGTACTGTTAACCAAAAGATCACCACTGACGGCAGTATCTTCATCCATCGAAAATACTTCGCTCTCATCCAGCAAGATATTCGTTACTGGCTCTGGTTCCAACAGTGGTTCAGGCACTTGCTCTGTATTAATAAAGGGAGCAGCCTGATAATTAGTATCAAAACCGGCCTCGGCAATTGTCGCATCACCAGTTCTATCAATGGTGACAAAACCACCGTTGCCGCTTGCTCCCGCTACCCCACCAATACCGCCACCACCTGCTGCTGGTGCCCCACCGGCAGCAGAAGCCTCAAAGTTTTGAGTCGGGTCAACACCCTGCAGAATAGATTCTTGCAATGCGGCAATATCTGAAGGAGCACCTTCCTGGCTTGCCGCAACTTGCGGTTGAGCAGATTCAGCAGACTCGGAACCTGCTGGAACATCCGATGCAGGAGTATCGTCGTAAGGTGAAAGAGCCAGCTTTGCATCATCCGCTATGGCTAATTTGGCCCCGGGTTGGAGAATTTCCCCTCTTTGCAGAGGGCGGCTGCTTCCATCAGCCAGCACAATCTCCACATTACCTTCAATCGCAGAGACAACCACGGACTTGTCGATGATTTGGGTACGCATATCCATTGCTCCAATGGTGACAGATCTTGATGTCTACACCGTAGAGGGAGATACCGTGCTTTTCCGTTGCAATAATGTATAGATTTGACTGCTCTCAAACAGATATAGAGAATAAAATCGAAAGATTAGTTTTTCTTTTTTAAAATCATAAGGATATGAGCAAAACCAAATAGACCTCATGTTGATTTGATAATAAAAAAATCAAAAAACATAATTTATTGATATAAAAACGGCCCCTTTCGGGGCCTAATTTGTGATGCACATATCAATCAAGATAGGGGGAAGGCAGGATGCACAAATCCCTGATAACCATCGATATGCAACTTGGAAAGCAGTTCCACTTGATGTTGATCTTCGACGCGGGTTGCAATGGTGGTCACACCAGCATTGTGTGCGGCGCGACACACTGCAGCTAGGAATGAGGTGTCAGCCCCCGGCTCCATGACCTGACTGGTATAACCGTGATCGACCTTGACATAAGCCGGCGACAACTCCTCCAGATAGCCCAGAGACTGGAAGTGACGACCATAGTGGTCAACCCCCCACTGGAAGCCATGAGCTTGCAAGGTGCCCACCAACGCAGCCACGTTGTCTTTATGTTTCATGATGGCAGCTTCAGGTATTTCAAATAACAACCGCTCTTTCAGCTCTGCATGCTCGGTCAGATAGCACGTCAGCCAAGTTAAAAATTCATCCGAGCAGAGCGAGCCAGCAGTGATGTTGATCGCCAGTACCAGATCAGACTGTTTTTGCAGTAATGGAACGCAAGCATCAAGCACCGCTTGGTCAAACTCGCCACCCAGTTTGAACTGTTCAATCGCAGGCAAGAACTGACCGGCAAAATAGTCTGTGCCATCCCGAGAGATAGACGCAAACAGTTCGGCATGTAATCTGGCACCATTATCAAACCGGCAAGCTGGTTGAGCTTTAAAGCGCCAAAGTTGTCGTGAAATGGCATCTTGTACCAGATCTCGCCAGGCCAAACGCCCCATCAAACCTTGCTCGGTGCCTCCTTCCATCACCACAGCACCACGGCGTTCATTACGCGCCTTGCCAAGCGCATTATCGGCTTTGGTCAACAAGGCGGAGAGATCATCATTGCCATCACGACCGGCAATACCAATGACGGAGAGCGCATCCCCTTCGCCCATTGGATTCACCACCAGATCGGCAATGCGGCTATTAATCACTTCAGCCAGCTCTTTTAGCTGAGTCAGATCGTCAGTTGGACAGAGCAGCGCATATTCCGTCGCGGAGATCCGTGCCAAGGCTGCGCCATCCCACCCTTTTAATTGCTCTTTCAAAGCCTGAGCTATCGACTTGACCATGTTGTCGCGGGCAGCAAAGCCTTCATCGCGATAGATATCATCCAGCATGTCGACCGCAACCAGCATGACGCCACCTTGGCCAGCCTCCGCTATCCATGCGTTTACCTGGCCTACAAAATAGGCTCTGTTGCCCAGTCCCGACACGGCATCGACATAAACCCGCTCACGCAATTTCTCGGCCTCATCGGCTTGCTCTTTAAACTGCAGCGCCAACTTGCTTGAGAGGGTGTTGATCGCCTGAACGACCTGCTTCAATTCATGGGTTTTAGGCTCCGGGATCGTATGGCCGAAATGGTGCAGCTCGATCTCGACGGCTTGATCACAGATCTGTTTCAGTGGCTTGAGTAAGTAGTTGAGTGCTCTCATCAACAAAATGGTGGTGATCAAAAATCCGACCAGAAACCAGCTCGCCAGCTCACTCATACCCCGCCACAACTCGTAATAAGCCTGGCCGGGGTGACCCACTACTTTTAATTTTCCAAGCTGCAACCAGCCAGATGTCAGAATTGACTCGTTGGATACCTCAGGAAACAGACCCAAATTCACAAACCACTGCGGCACCCCCTGAATATTGTTGGTATTTTCCTGCTCGATGACATCCTTTGATGCCAGCAGATCAAGGCGAACCAGTCGATAATAGCCGCCATCAAAGATGGCCTGGATCACCGACTCGGCACCGACCTTGTCACCGTTTTCCAGATAGGGGGTGAGCGCAAGCCCCAGCGAGGTTGCCGTATTGATGACCGTTGTTTCCTGTTGCTGCGCCAGATAGGTGCGGGTTGAATTGAATTGCACCCAGTATGTGGCCGCAAATAACAATCCAAACAGCAGCAGCATGGTGGCTAATAACTGTCGATAGAGCGTCATAGGTTAATCATCCAAATTCACCACTGGCCGAGCCAATCGCCCCGAGGTCATGCGATTGCGTAAATCATTCCATAATCCCAAGCGGGATGATTGACCAGCCAGTTCCCCTTGGCCTCGTGCCTTCATCAACCACAAGTGACTACCGTTAAAACTGTAAATAGGCACCAAATCACGCCGCTGTGTGGCAGGGCGAATCGAGCCGATCAAATTATCCAAAATAACCGGAACGGAAGAGGGTGTCTCATAATATGCCACCACCATGTGAAACTGGTTGTAATCAAGAGCCTTGACATACACCATCCGCATTTTATCATCCGGGATCCCAAGCTCGAGCAGCGTAGAGTATTTGGCGATACTGAAATCTTCACAGTCTCCCCCGGCTGCCCCCAAAAATTCCAGCGGGGTTGCCCAATAATCCTTTTTGCGCCACAACTTGATATCATCAATAAAGCGCATCCGATTGAAAAAATTATTTACCCGCTCAAGTTTTTTTTCTTCGCTCAGGGCCCTGCCCTTCGTCTCCATGACCAGCATACGCCAACTGGCCACACGCTTGCCGGCTCTGACTCCATAGGTCTGCTCCGCCCGCTTGATCAAGTTGAGATCTTCCTGTGGCAAAGGCTGACTGGCACAGAGCAGAAGTGAGAAGGGCAACAGCAGGATCCATAAGGAGCGGCTCAGAACACGTAGGGCTAGGTGTCTCCATTCATTGAGGAGATAACACCATCTGCCACCATTATTGCACTGGAGTGTCACATCATATTCCTGCTGCATTATTGCTGCTGCACTCCTCAAAACCCGAGCAACCACCTGCTTTAGCCAAATATGGTGACTGCCAGCAGCAGTCACCATATTAGCGTTCATCATCCCGGCTGGATCATGGACAAATGGTTATTGCCTGGCCTGCCATTCAGCGGGTTGTTTGACGCTAAATGCATTGAGCAGGCTACCTGTCGCATTGAGAATGCGATAGTCCGCCAGCAGTGCATCATACTCGGCGGTGATATAGCTGCGACGCGCCTCGAACAGTTCGTTCTCGGTGTTCAATACGTCCAGCAATGTCCGTTGACCCAACCCAAACTGCTTCTTGTATGCCTGTACGGTGTCATAGCTGGCATCAACATGCTCTTTCAGGAAGGTCTTTTGCTTGGCCAGCGACTCTTTCGCGTTCCAGGCCAGACGAGTGCCCTCCTCCACCTGACGGAACGCATTCAAATGAATGTCTTTCGCCTGAGAGTAGAGCGCCGATGTTGCATTGCTCTCTGCCACGTCAGAACCGCCACGGAACAAGTTGTAACGCATCCGCACCATTGCGGTCAGATCATCGTTGCGCCCTTTGACCGCATCGATATCCTCATTCCAGTTCTGATCGACCTCGAATGTCACATTGGGGTAGAAACCGGATTTCGCACCTTCATGCTGATACTTGGCCGCTTCGATATCCTGCAGGGAAGAGAGCAGGGTTGGGTGGACTTCGGTCGCTGTTTTCAGAGCACTATCGAGGCTGGTCGGGATAAGCTCGGTATTGGGAACCGGCTGTACCAGGTCTTTGGGTACCTCGTTCACGACACGAATAAATTCACTCTCTGCATCGCGATAGTTATTTTCGGCAGCGGCCTGATTTGAATAGGCCCGGGCAACACGACCTTCAATCTGGGTCTGATCCGCAGTAGAACCAAGCCCTGAATCAGTCCGCTTGCTGATGTCGCTGCGGATCTGTTCGTGGGTTTCCAGGTTCTGTTTGGAGAGTTCCAGGATCTCCTGCTGACGCAGCATATTGAGGTAGACCTCAGCTACTCGCAGCGCGGTATTTTCAGCTTCGGAGATCATCGCCAGACGCTGGGCATTGGCTTCAGCTTCAGTTCGGGAGACGTTGTTGCTGACATCAAAGCCATCAAACAACATTTGCCGCAAACTGAGTCCAGCCTCCTTGCGAGTCATGGAATCATCGATATTGCTGTTGGCGCTGGCAGCACGGGTAGAAGGGCTGTCAGTTTTTTCATAGCCTACGCCACCACGCAGATCGATCGTAGGATAATAGCCACCCTTGGCTCCATCATGCTGATAGAGTCGTGCCTGATACAGATCAAAGGCTTCCTTGATCTTGGGATGCGTAGCAAGTGTCTGTGCCACCGACTCTTCCAGAGTCTGAGCCTGACCCAAACTCGGGATCAGGGTGCAGCCACTGACCAGCATGGCAACAATCGTTTTTTTCATGTTATCTCCAGTCATGTTTTGTTTTTAGATTGTTGGCTTATCGTTCTCTCAGTGCCGACTGCTTTGCCCGTAAGATCGGCTTAAGCAAATAGTCTAGGACACTTTTTTTACCAGTAATGATATCAGCACTGGCTAACATACCGGGGATGATGGGAAGTGCGTTAAGCTCATCGCCCAAGTAACTCTTCTCTGTCCGAACCCGAACCAGATAAAAGGAGTTCCCCTCCTCATCCTGGATCGAATCAGCACTTATCTGTTCAACCTTGCCATGCAATCCTCCATAGATTGTAAAGTCGTAGGCAGTAATTTTGACGATAGCATCCAGCCCCGGTCGCAGGAAGGCGATATCTTTCGGTGACACCTTGGCTTCTACCAGCAAGGTATCCTCCAGCGGCACAATCTCCATTAGATCCATGCCGGGCTGAACCACACCGCCCAACGTGTTGATCTTGAGCTTCTTGATGGTTCCTTTGAGCGGAGCAATTACGCTGGTTCGGTCAACCCTGTCTCGCAAGCCAACCTGCCCTTCTGACAACTGGCCAAGTCGCCCTTGTTTCTCATTCAGTTCAGTCTGGGAGTCTGCCCTGAACTTCAGCGCAATATCATTACGCTTGGAGATGGTCTCACGCAGCACCGAATTGAGTTTTGGGATCAGCAGACGGTTACTCTCCAGTTCCCCCTGCATTTCGTTAACCTGCCGTTCCAGCTTGATTAGCTCCACTTGCGGCACTATGCCCTCTTTCGCCAGTGGACGGCTAATATTCAGCTCTTGTCTGGCCAGATCCACACTGCGATTCACAGTGCGGATCTTGGCATTCAGTTCAATCAGCTCCTGCTCTTTCTGTTCGATTTGCTGACCAAGAATATAGAGCTGGTTCTTCAGGTTATTGAGGCGATCCCGCTGTACAGAGCGCTCACGGTGCGCATATTCGGCAAAGACGGTTTCATAACCATCGGGGAACTGGATTGGCGCTTCGCCTACCACGACCTGCTCACGCCACCCCAGTGCCGGGTCGTTTTTCACCTCGACGCTGGCCATCTCAGCGCGCAGACGAGCCACATCCCCCTTGAGAGTGACCACCTCCTGCTCCCGTTCTCTAAAGTCGGAGCGGAAACGGGTGTCATCAATACGCAGCAGCGGCTGCCCCTTTTCGACGATATCCCCCTCTTTGACGAAGATCTCTTTGACGATCCCCCCTTCCAGGTTCTGGATCACCTGCAGCTGGCGTGACGGAATAACTTTGCCCTGACCCACGGTGACTTCATCCAGCTCAGCCCAGGCCGCCCAGACGATGGCACTCATGAAAAAGAGGAAACAACACCACAACAGGATGCGGGCACCGGTCGGCGTGGTGAGCAGCACAGCTGCCGCACCGTCATCGACAAACTCCAGATGCTCGGGCGCCGGCAATACATCGCCGGAAGGCGCCTTTTTGCTGCGCTTGAACCAGTCCATGAGCCCCTTAACCATGGGACACCTCCTGCACGCGCACTTTGCCTTCCTTCAACTGCTGTAACACCACCTCTTTGGGGCCATCAGCCACTATCTGTCCCTGCTCGATGACGATCACTCGCGATGCCACATCCAGCATCGAGGTTTTGTGAGTGATGAGGATCAATGTGGTTTCCGGGCCCAGTCTGGCAAGCTCCTGTTTGACCTGCATCTCGGACTGGTTGTCCATGTTGGAGGTCGGCTCATCCATCACCAGAATGGGGGGATCATTAAGCAGGGCGCGTGCCAGAAGGATCGACTGACGCTGGCCACCGGAAAGCTGACGGCCACCCTCGCCTATCTGCCGATCCAGCCCGTTGGGATCGCGGTTGGTAAAGTTGGTAACACCCGCCCGCTTGGCGGCGCGCAAGACTCTCACGTCATCCACCAGCGGATTACCCAGCATGATATTGTCTCGCACGGAGCCAAAGAAGAGAATGACATCTTGCGGTACACAGCCGATATTGCGGCGGATCACTGACGGAGGCAGCTGGTCGATTTCAAAACCATCGAGGCGAACAGAACCATCGGTCGGTCGATACAGCCCCATCAACAGCTTCTCAAGGGTCGTTTTACCCGCCCCAATCCGACCGATAATCGCCACCTTTTCGCCCGGCTGAATGCGCAAATTGATATTGTGCAGAGTGCTAGTTTCCATTCCCGGATATTTGAACGAAACATTCTCGAATTCAATTCGACCGGCAAGCACCGGATGATGGATATATTGCTTGCCCTCCTCCTGCTCCCCCGGGGTTTGCATGATTTTTTCCAGAATATCCAGTGCAGACTTGGCCTGGTTATAACGGGTCGACAACACCGAGAGTTGTACCATGGGCGCAATGGCACGGCTGGAGAGCATCACGGCGGCAATCATGCCACCCATAGTGACCAAGCCTTCGGAGATCTGGTAAACACCGACGATCACCAGACCGACCGTCACCACCTGCTGGATATAACTAGCCAGTGAAGACATGGAGTTGGTAATACGGCGGGTCTGTACGCCCCAGGTGGAAATATGAGAGACAGCCTGTTCCCAGCGATGCTGGAACATGCTCTCCGCACCGAAAATTTTGACGGTTTCCAGCCCGGAAATACTTTCAATCAGGTTGGCGTTCTTCTGGGATGCAAGACGTGATCCCTCTTCGATGGACTGCTTGAGGGGCTCCTGAATATAAAAACTGTAAGCGATCAGGATCAGCATGGCGACGATAGGGACCACCACCATCACGCCGGCAAACATCCAGATAATAAAGAGGAAGAAGATGGCAAAGGGCAGATCGATAAGAGTAGAAACCGTCGCGGAGGTGAAAAACTCCCGCACCGATTCAAACTCCTGCAGATGTTTGGCGAACGCGCCGGTGGAAGCGGGGCGAGACTCCATCCGCATGCCCATCACCTTGGCGAAAATCTTGGCGGACAGCAGTACATCAGACTTTTTTCCGGCGATATCGATAAAGTAACTGCGTAGCTGCCGCATCACAAAATCGAAGGTAAAGACCACCATGGCCCCGACCGCCAGCACCCAGAGTGAATCAAATGCCAGATTGGGCACAATCTTGTCATAGACGTTCATGGTAAAAAGGGGGCTGGCAATGGCAAACAGGTTGATCAGAATGGAGGCAATAAGCACATCGCGATAGATGCCGCGGGATTCGAACAAGGTGCTCCAGAACCAGTGTCCATCACGGGTTTCCAACACCTTGGGAGAGCGCTCGTCAAACTTGAACTGCTTCTTCACGTAGAAGAGGCGCCCCAGATACTCATCACCCAACTGGGCTGCGGTTAGCCATTGGGCTGCATCACCTGCCTGCGGGAAAATCACTTTCCCTTGGCTGCGATCTTCGTTCCACTCCAGCAAAATGCAGGCGCCACCATTGCGCATCTGCAATACACAAGGCAGCAGCAAGGGAGAAATATCGGCCAGTGGCTGTATCACTTCACGGGCGGATAACCCGCCCCGCTCGGCAGCACGGCAAAAGAGTGCGGTAGTCAGGCGCCCGGAGACCAGTGGCAACCCGGTCGTCAGGGCATCTTGGCTGTTGGGCACACCATAAAAGCGGGTCAAGAAGACCAGACACTCCAATAACTCATCAATACGACTTGTTTCTGCTTGCATAGCATCCTGTCACTGCATAAATGAGGTAGATAAGAGCGTTCATCGCTCATATTTCCCTGCTATAGCCACGCTAAAACCGAGTGGCCTTCCCGCTGATGAGACTGATCAGGGGATAAACCTGTCCAGATAGATCGCGACACTCATCCCCAATTTCCCGGCACAGCAGCAATGGCGGCATGATTCGTTATTGGTAAAAATAATCGGCTCATCAACACCATGCTAACACTGCAATCAGGGTGAATGCCGGAGTTAATTGATAATGACATTTATTATGGCGCACCACTATATCAACCGGCACGTACCAAAACTATAGTTTAGGGTATGAAGTTTTTTATATAACCCTATGTTTTACGTGAAAATAATAATCTGGCGCTCAATTATAGGTCAGGAAGTATGAAGGGTCTGCCCAACGCGTGACCTTGCGGGCCGTTCAATGAGAGTGCTTTGGCAATGTCCGCCATGGCTGTCCAGCGGTTTTCACACCAGGCTGGCGCCAACAGAGTCGGACGGCGCGCGGAGGCCGAAATCCGGTGATACACCACCTCGGGCGGCGTGTGCTGGATCATGGCAACGGCCGCTTCCACATACTGCTCCAGCGTCAATACCTCAAGGCGCCCAGCCTGCCACGCCTTGCCGAGAGTACTACCCTCAACCACATGAAGCGGATGCAGCTTGATCCCCTCAACACCGGTCTCAACGATGCGATGCAGGGTATCGAGGCTGTCCATTGGCACCTCGCCCGGCAGGCCGACGATCAGATGAGCACATACCTTGATGCCGCGCTGATGGGCACGTCTTACCGCATCCTCATAGGCGGCATAACCGTGGCCGCGGTTGATCCGTTGCAGGGTCTTGTCATTGGCACTTTGCAGCCCGAGCTCCAGCCACACCTCGTAACCCCGGGCCTGATAGCCCGCCAACAGATCCAGCACCGCATCCGGTACGCAATCGGGGCGAGTGCCCACGCAGAGCCCCACCATATCGCTCACCGACAGCGCCTCTTCATACATCCGCTGCAGATATTCGACCTCGGCATAGGTACTGGTATAGGCCTGAAAGTAGGCAAGATAGCGCTTGGCACGGGTGACTTCGTCCCGGCGAGCCAGCAGTTGTTGCACCACGGAGAGTTGCTGAGCCGACTCGTCAGCAAAAGAGGATACATTGCAGAAGGTGCAGCCACCGCGGCCCAGGGTGCCGTCACGGTTCGGGCAGGTGAAGGCCCCGTGGATGGAGAGTTTGTGGATCTTCTGACCATGACGCTGCTTGAGATCCTGACCGAATGTATTGACGAGTTCGTGTAACTGCATGACACCTCCGCTAAAGGAGCGCCATTGTACGAGCTTGCGCAAAACAGGGGCTGAGCTGGATCAAGCTAGCGGAGAGGGTAAAACATATAAATACCCGACCAATTTTGAATAAATATAGAGAAAAAGCGCAAAAAAAAGGATTTTTACAGTTCTTTGACGATTCAAACAGTAAACATCCATATGAAAATGAGACCTGATAACCCACTGTTGAACAATGAGAAATTCAAAGAGACCCGACAGCACACAATTGCAAGCATGGGATATTGAAAATGTGATCCCTTCCGCTGTCGGCCACATCGGGTTGGTAAAATTACTACATTCGCCCATCGTCGCCGAGCACACCATTGAGCCTGTCAATGGCGATATATTTAACCAACAAAATCAAACAACACAGAATAAATACTTCATAACTGCGAGCGAATCCCCCTAACCCGACATTTTGTTATGCGAATGTAACCATGAAGACAAACCTGACCTGCGATTGACCTCGCCAGAAAATCCCATTAGTTTGGAGATTCGCCACGTCAGGCAGACGGAACCACAAGAGCCAATCGCAATTTATGCAGTCAGGTGATGACTGTGCGATACAAGGCCGAGCAAGGGAGAAATGCAATGTCACTATATGATCCAAAGCTGGAGAGGGATAACTGTGGCTTCGGCCTGTTGGCCCACATGGAAGGGGAAGCCAGCCACAAGCTTGTCCGTCTCGCGATGTCAGCATTGGCTCGCATGCAGCACCGCGGCGGGATCTCCGCCGATGGCAAGACCGGCGATGGTTGCGGTCTGCTGCTGCAAAAACCGGACAGCTTCTTCAGAGCTGTCGCCGAGGAGAAGGGATGGCACCTTGGCCGCAACTATGCGGTCGGCATGCTGTTTCTCAACCCTGACCCCGTATTGGCCCAGCAGACCCGCGACATCATCGACGAAGAGCTGGAAAAAGAGACCCTGAGTCTGGTCGGCTGGCGCAAGGTGCCTGTCGATACCAACGTACTCGGTACCATCGCCAAAGCCTCCCTGCCCAGCATTGAACAGGTCTTTGTCAACGCCCCGCCCGGCTGGGTCGACAAGGATCTCGAGCGCCGCCTCTATATCGTGCGCCGCCGCATCGAAAAGCGCGTCAACGACGACTACTTCTATGTGGTCAGCCTCTCCAATCTGGTCACCGTCTATAAAGGACTGTGCATGCCGGTGGACTTGCCGCGCTTCTATCTGGATCTCGCCGACATCCGTATGCAGGCGGCCATCTGCGTCTTCCACCAGCGTTTCTCCACCAACACCAGCCCGCGCTGGCCGCTGGCGCAGCCGTTTCGCTATCTGGCCCACAACGGCGAGATCAACACCATCGCCGGCAACCGCCAGTGGGCCAAGGCGCGCAGCTACAAGTTTGCCACGCCGCTGATCCCCGATTTGCAGGAAGCGGCCCCCTTCGTCAACACCACCGGCTCTGACTCCTCCAGCCTCGACAACATGCTGGATCTCTTCCTCGCCGGTGGCATGGACCTGTTCCGCGCCATGCGCCTGTTGATCCCGCCAGCATGGCAAAAACATCCGAACATGGATGATGACCTGCGCGCCTTCTACGACTTCAACTCCATGCACATGGAGCCGTGGGACGGCCCGGCCGGTATCGTCATGACCGACGGTCGCTACGCCACCTGCGCACTTGATCGCAACGGTCTGCGTCCGGCCCGCTACGTCATCACCAAGGACAAGTTCATCACCCTCGCCTCCGAGGTCGGCACCTGGGACTATACCCCGGACGAAGTGCTGGAGAAGGGCCGGGTCGGCCCTGGCGAGCTGTTCGTGGTGGATACCAGCAACGGCAAGGTGTGGACCAGCTTCGAGATCGATGACGATCTCAAGACCCGCCACACCTACAAACAGTGGATGGACAAACATTGCCGCCGACTGGTCCCCTTCGAGCAGATGGACGACAGCCAGACCGGTAGCCGCGAGTTCTCCGACGACCAGCTGAAAACCTATCAGAAGCTGTTTGGCTACTCCTTCGAGGAGCTGGATCAGATCATCCGGGTTCTCGGTGAAAATGGTCAGGAGGCGGTGGGCTCCATGGGGGATGATACCCCGATGGCGGTGCTCTCCTCCGGCCCGCGTACCCTCTATGACTACTTCCGCCAGATGTTTGCACAGGTGACCAACCCGCCCATCGATCCGCTGCGTGAGAACCACGTCATGTCGCTGGCCACCTGTATCGGTCGCGAGCAGAACGTCTTCAACGAGACCTTCGGCCACGCCCACCGGGTGCTGTTCCAGTCACCGATCCTGCTCTACTCCGACTTCCACCAGCTGCTGGCACTGGAAGGTGAGTACTACCGTCATCAGGTGATCAGCCTCAACTTCAAGCCAGAAGAGGGGCTGGAAGCAGCCATCGTGCGCATCTGCGATGAGGCCAAAGCCGCAGCCAAGAGTGGCACCGTACTACTGGTGCTGTCGGATCGCGACATCAGCGCCGACACCCTGCCGATCCCGGCCGCCATGGCGGTGGGTGCAGTACAGCGTACCCTGGTGGACAACAACCTGCGCTGCGACGCCAACATTCTGGTGGAAACTGCAAGCTGCCGTGACCCGCACCACTTCTCGGTGCTGCTGGGCTTTGGCGCGACCGCCATCTACCCCTATCTCGCCTACGAAACCCTGGCCAAACAGGTTGAAGAGGGCGTGCTCACCATGTCCCTGCGCCAGGCGATGGTCAACTATCGCAACGGCATCAACAAGGGGCTCTACAAGGTGATGTCCAAGATGGGCATCAGCACGGTCGCCAGCTACCGCTGCTCCCAGCTGTTTGAAGCAGTGGGTCTGGCCAAATCGGTGGTCGATACCTGCTTCCGCGGCGTATCGAACCGTATTCAGGGTGCCGATTTTGCCGACATCCAGCAGGATCAGCACAATCTGGCCCGTCAGGCATGGCTGGTGCGCAAGCCCCTCCCCCATGGCGGCCTGCTCAAGTTCGTCCACGGCGGCGAGTACCACACCTACAACCCGGATGTGGTGCAGACCCTGCAAACCGCGGTGCGCTCCGGCAACTATGCCGATTACAAGGAGTACGCCCGTCTGGTGAACGAGCGCCCGGTTGCCACCCTGCGCGATCTGCTGGCCCTGAAAAAAGTCGACAATCCGGTCGCGCTGGATCAGGTTGAGCCAGCCGACAAGCTGTTCCCCCGCTTCGACTCCGCCGCCATGTCCATCGGCGCCCTCGGCCCTGAAGCCCACGAGGCGCTGGCTGTCGCCATGAACCGCCTCGGCGGTCAGAGCAACTCCGGTGAAGGGGGCGAGGATCCCAAGCGCTTCGGTACCGAGAAGAACTCCCGCATCAAGCAGGTGGCTTCCGGCCGATTCGGTGTCACCCCCCACTACCTGATGAACGCCGATGTAGTGCAGATCAAGGTGGCGCAGGGTGCCAAGCCCGGCGAGGGTGGCCAGCTGCCCGGTGACAAGGTCACCGCCCAGATCGCCCAGCTGCGTTATTCCGTGCCCGGCGTGACCCTGATTTCACCGCCGCCGCATCACGACATTTACTCCATCGAGGATCTGGCCCAGCTCATCTTCGATATCAAGCAGATCAACCCGAGCTGTCTGGTGTCGGTGAAACTGGTCTCCGAACCCGGCGTTGGCACCATTGCCTGCGGCGTGGCCAAGGCCTATGCCGACTTCATCACCATCTCCGGTTATGACGGTGGCACTGGCGCGAGCCCCCTCACCTCGGTCAAATATGCCGGCTCCCCGTGGGAGCTGGGTCTGGCCGAGACCCAACAGGCGCTGGTCGCCAACGGTCTGCGCCATAAGGTGCGGCTGCAGGTGGATGGTGGTCTCAAAACCGGCCTCGACATCATCAAGGCGGCCATCCTCGGCGCCGAGAGCTTCGGCTTTGGCACCGGCCCCATGGTGGCGCTCGGTTGCAAATACCTGCGTATTTGCCACCTGAACAACTGCGCCACCGGCGTTGCCACTCAGGATGAGAAGCTGCGTCGCGAGCACTTTACCGGCCTGCCGGAGATGGTGATGAACTACTTCAAGTTCATCGCCGAAGAGACCCGCGAGCTGATGGCCCAGCTCGGCGTCACCCAGCTGACCGACCTGATTGGCCGCACCGATCTGCTGGAAGCCCTGCCCGGCCTCACCGCTCGTCAGGCCAAGCTGGATCTCTCTGGCATTCTGGCCCGTCCGGTAGCACCGGCAGGTTCCAGCCTCTTCAGCCAGCAGCACAACCCCACCTTCGACAAGGGGCCGCTCAACCTGAAAATGGTGGAAGATCTGCTGGAAGCGGTGGAAACCTCAAGCGGTGGCGAGTTCCGCTACGACATTCGCAACACCGACCGCTCGGTGGGTGCGCGCCTCTCGGGCGAGATTGTCAAACGTCACGGCAATCAGGGAATGGCGGCGGATCCGGTCAAAGTGCACTTCAACGGCACCGCAGGCCAGAGCTTCGGCGTCTGGAACGCGGGTGGCCTTGAGATGATCCTCACCGGCGATGCCAACGACTACGTGGGCAAGGGGATGACCGGCGGCAAGCTGGTGATCAAGCCCCATGTCGGCGTGGCGTTCAAATCCCATGAAGCGGCCATCATCGGCAACACCTGCCTCTACGGCGCCACTGGCGGCAAACTCTACGCCGCGGGCACTGCCGGCGAGCGTTTCGCGGTGCGCAACTCCGGCGCCTTGGCGGTGGTCGAGGGGATTGGCGACAACGGTTGTGAATATATGACCGGCGGCATCGTCACCGTGCTCGGTCAGACCGGCGTCAACTTCGCGGCGGGCATGACCGGCGGCTTTGCCTACGTGCTCGACGAGTGCGGCAACTTCGCCAAGCGCACCAACCCCGAGCTGGTGGAACTGCTGGACGTGGCGGATCTCGCCATCCATCAGGAGCACCTGCGCGGCATCATCACGGCGCACCTCAATGAGACCGGCAGCTCGCGCGCCGAGGAGATCCTGGCCAACTTCGACTCCTATGTGCCCAAGTTCAGGCTGATCAAACCCAAGTCCAGCGACGTGAAATCGCTGCTGGGTCACACCAGCCGTTCCAGTGCAGAACTCAGAATCCAGGCGCAATAAGGAGGGAACCCTATGAGCCAGAACGTATTTCAGTTTATCGATGTGCAGCGGGTCGACCCGCCCAAGAAGCCGCTCAAGATCCGCAAAATCCAGTTTGTGGAGATCTACGAGTCCTTCAATCAGCCGCAGGTACAGATGCAGGCGGATCGCTGCCTCGAGTGCGGCAACCCCTATTGCGAGTGGAAGTGTCCGGTCCACAACTACATCCCCAACTGGCTGAAACTGGCCAAAGAGGGGCGCATTCTTGAGGCGGTGGAGCTCTCCCACCAGACCAACAGCCTGCCGGAAGTGTGCGGTCGGGTCTGCCCGCAGGATCGCCTGTGCGAGGGCTCCTGCACCCTCAACGATCGCTTCGGCGCGGTGACCATCGGCAACATCGAAAAGTACATCACCGACAAGGCGTTCGAGATGGGCTGGAAGCCCGATCTCTCGAACGTGGTCAAGACCGGCAAGCGGGTCGCCGTTATTGGCGCCGGCCCGGCGGGTCTCGCCTGTGCCGACGTGCTGGCACGCAATGGCGTCACCCCGGTGGTGTTTGACAAATATCCGGAGATCGGCGGCCTGCTCACCTTTGGCATCCCCTCCTTCAAGCTGGAAAAAGAGGTGATGCAGCGTCGCCGCGAGATATTCCAGGGGATGGGCGTGGAGTTTCGTCTCGAGACCGAAGTGGGCAAGGACATCACCTTCGCCGACCTGCTCGGCGAGTTCGATGCGGTCTTCCTCGGGGTCGGCACCTACAAGTACATGAAGGGTGGCTTTGCCAACGAAGAGGCGCCGGGAGTCTATGATGCCCTGCCCTACCTCATCGCCAACGCCAACCGCTTGCTGGGCTTCGAGAAGGCACAAGCCGACTACATCGACTTCGCCGGCAAGCAGGTGGTGGTACTGGGCGGTGGTGATACCGCCATGGACTGCGTGCGTACCGCTATCCGTCAGGGCGCCGCCAAGGTGATCTGTGCCTATCGCCGCGACGAGGAGAACATGCCGGGCTCCAAGCGGGAGGTGAAAAACGCCCGCGAGGAGGGGGTTGAGTTCATGTTCAACCTGCAACCGGTGGCGGTCGAGCTGGATGCCAGCGGTCGCACCGTCGGCATCAAGGTAGTGAGCACCGAGCTGGGTGAACCTGATGCCAATGGCCGCCGCAACCCGGTGGTCATCGAGGGCTCCGAGCAAGTGCTGGCTGCCGATGCGGTGGTGATGGCGTTTGGCTTCCAACCCAACCCCCAACCCTGGATGGCGGAGTTTGGCATCGAGCTCGACAACCGGGATCGCATCAAGGCCCGCGAACAGGCGGAGTATGCCTTCCAGACCAGCAATCCCAAGGTGTTCGCCGGTGGCGACGCCGTGCGTGGCTCCGATCTGGTGGTGACCGCCATCTACGAAGGGCGCAAAGCCGCCGAAGGGATCATGGACTATCTGGCGGTCTAACCTGCACTTCCGCAGTCAACCCAAACAGAGCCCCGCCAGTGCGGGGCTCTTCTTTTGAGGCTAGGAATTTAAGGCTCGGAATTTAAGGCTAGGAGTTCTCGCTGGCGACTTGTCACCTATCACTCCCGTCCGGGGAGCGGCTAGATGCTCCAGCTCTCCGGCAACCGCTCGGTGAGGGTGGAGATGTACTCGAAGGTACGCGCCCGCTTGGGAGTGGTGAACATCTGGCGTGCGCTGCCTGCTTCCACCACCTCACCCGCCTCCAGAAAGATCACCTGCTGCGCTATCTGGGCTGCCAGCCGCAGATCGTGGGTAGCAATCAGCATGGTGGTTCCCTCGCGGGCCAGCTGGCGCAGCACGGTCACCACCTCCTGGGCAAGCTCGGGATCCAGCGCCGAGGTGGGTTCATCACAGAGCAGTACCTTGGGCGATGGCGCCAGCGCCCTCGCAATGGCAACCCGCTGCTGCTGGCCACCGGAGAGGGTGGCAGGCACCGCCTCGGCCTTGTGCCTGAGCCCCACCTTGTCGAGCAGTTGCAAGCCTCGCACCTCCGCTTTCGCTCTTGGCCACTTCAACACGGTCACCAATCCCTCAATAACGTTTTCCAGCACCGTCATATGCGGGAACAGCTGGAAATTCTGGAACACCATGCCGGTCTGCTGGCGCAATGCCTGCACGCTCTGGCGAGGCAGATGGTGAGAAAAATCGAGTTCGCCCCCCCCCAGCACCAGGTGCCCCGCATCCGGCCGCTCCAGCACATTGACACAGCGCAACAGGGTGCTCTTGCCACTGCCGGAGGGGCCAATCAGGGCGGTCACACTGCCCGCCACCATGGCAAGATCGATCCCCTTGAGCACCCGCTGCCCGCCAAACTGCTTCTCGATACCACGCAACCGGATCATAGGGCGACCTCCCGGGTCTCTTTGTGGGTCAACTTGCGCTCCAGCCGGTCTTGCAAGGTGGAGAGCACCGAGCTAAACAGCAGGTAGATGATGGCCGTCTCTATGTAAAGGATCAGCGGCTCATAGGTGACAGAGGCGAGCCGCTGGGCCGCCTGAAACAGCTCAGGCACGGTCACTGCCGCCGCCAACGAGGTGTCCTTCACCAGCGAAATAAAGGTGTTGGAAAGCGGTGGCACCGCAATGCGCGCCGCCTGCGGCAGGATCACCCGCCACATCACCTGGGGCCAGTTCATGCCAATCGAATAGGCTGCATCCCACTGCCCTTTCGGGATCGCCGCGAGAGTAGCGCGGATGATCTCAGAGCTGTAGGCGCCGATGTTGAGGGTGAACCCGATCACCGCGGCGGTGAAGGCATCCAGCACAATGCCAGCACTCGGCAAGCCATAGAAAATCAGAAAGAGCTGCACCAGCAGCGGCGTACCACGAATAAGCCAGACATAAAAACGAACCAGTGCCACCAATGGTGTCGGGCCATATAATCTGGCCAGCGCCACCAGCAAGCCGAGCAATATTCCCAAGACAAAGGTGATCAGGGTCAGTGGCACGGTAAAAATAAGCCCCGCTCTAAGCAGGGGCCAAAAAGAGTCGATCATTAACTGCAACCAGGCTGGCACGTTAATTACCTCGCTAGTTATTATTTTCCGGCAATATTATTGCGAGACATCAGTACCAAAATACTTAAGAGATATTTTCTGGTAGCTACCATCCTGTTTGGCAGTGCGCAGTGCCTGATTGATAGCGGCCAGCAATTCCGGCTGTCCCTTGGCGAGCAACACTGCCGATTGATCCCCCTTCGCCTCGGTCGCCGCCACCCTCAATTTGGCATCCGGTTTCTGTTTCTTGAAGTCGAGGAACGAGAGGCTGTCATTGATGGTGGCATCCACTCGCCCGGTCAGCACCAGCTGTAGTGACTGGTTGAAGCCCTCGGTGGCGACCACCTCGGCGCCCGAGGATTTCGCCAGCTGAGCAAAGTTGCTAGTCAGGGACTGGGATGATTTCTTACCCTTCAGATCCGCAAAGCTGTTGATGCTGTGATTATCGCTGTGCACCACGATCACCGCTTTGGAGGTGATGTAGGGATCTGAAAAATCATACTTTTTCAGCCGCTCCGGGGTGATGGCCACTTCGTTGAGCACCAGATCGTAGCGCTTGGCATCCACCCCGGCGATGAGACCATCCCACTTGCCTTCGACAAACTCCGGCTTCACCCCAAGGCCTTTTGCAATCAGCTCGCCAATCTCCACATCAAAGCCGACCAGCTTGCCGCTCTTGTCGTGATAGGTGAACGGAGGATAGGCGCCTTCAGTGCCGATTTTGATCGCACCGGCACTCTGGATAGCGGCGAGGCTGGACTCGGCTTGCGCCGATGTCATCAAAGCCAGTGGAAGGGCTGCCAGCAAAAACAGGGAGTGCAGTTTTTTCATTATTCACCTCGTTATATTTGTAAACATCCAGCACGCTTGCCAACGATAATCCGGATTACCATGCAATTATTATTTTGAATCCTACTGCTACCAGCACCATTTAATCGGCTCACGCCACATATACGATGACAGTCAATAAACGATTGCACTTGGCGGCACCAGCAAAAAATAACGCGAAGGTTCCCGTTACCAAACCATGAAATATGAAGATGTTAAGTGAAATAATGAATAACGAAAAAGCAGTCCCGCATTCGCTACTGATTGCGGGACACACTGTTTATTCATGATGAATAAACATACACTGCCAGCCCGATACCAAATCCAGGCCATCACCTTGTTACAAACGCACCACCAGCCACTCCCCCTTGCCGACCGGCACCAGCGAGGTGGCAAAGGCCGGATCCTGCCCGACCTCGTTCATCCACTCCACCATCTCGCTGCGATGGGAGATGGCGTTATCGACCACCAGCAGGCCACGGGGTGCCAGCAGGCGGCGGATCTGCGGCCACCATGCCCGGTAGTGCTGACGATCCGAATCGAGGAAGATGAGCTGATAGCCGCCTTGCGGCAAGGTCGGTAACAGCTCGCCTGCATCCCCTGCCAGCAAGGTTACCCAGGGGGCCAGCCCTGCCCTCTGAAAGTTGTCATGGGCCAGCACGCGCTTATCCTCATCCAGCTCAATGGTGGTCACGTGCCCCTCCAGCCGACGCACCGCTTCTGCCAGCCAGAGTGTGGAGTAACCATTGGAGGTGCCAATCTCCAGCACCGCCTGCGCCCCACGGGTCTGCACCAATACTGACAGCAACTCCCCCGTGTCGCGGGTGATATTGAGCAGCTTGCGGTGTCGAGCCTGCTGCATGCTGTCATTGCGCTCGCCAAGCTGCTCCAGCTGGCGTTTTAACTGTTCCAGTTCCATCGATATCCCTTTCGTCCTTGCCCAAAACCGTTAGCCCACACCTCCAAGCTTGGCATTTGGGAGTCAAATGATTGCTTTCAACCGCCACTCACACCACAAAGGATGAGAAAAGGACAACCATTTGAGGCAGAATTTGTGACGTCTATCTGTTACACTTCGCGCCCGCCATTTTCCGGCTCACTCTCTGACTTGATGTCAGGCGCAGCCGTCGGTGGTTACAACCTCCGTCTCGCTCATGCCGAGCTAACCAAGCCAAACACAGCCCAGCTGGAACACAGGAACCCATTATGAGATTTGAATCGTTCGATTTTGCCCCCGAGATTTTGCGTGCTGTCTCAGATTGCGGTTATCAGGAGATGACCCCTGTGCAGCAACAGGCGATCCCGGCCATTCGCCGTGGCCGCGATGTGCTGGCCAACGCCCAGACAGGTACCGGCAAGACCGCCGCCTTCGCCCTGCCCATCTTGCAGCGTCTGGTAGACAATCCGGCTCCGGTCCAGCCTTCCAACGCCCGCGTGCTGATCCTGACCCCGACCCGCGAGCTGGCGGCTCAGGTGGCGAGCAACATCAATGACTTCGCCAAGTATCTCGATATCACCACCATCACCATCGTCGGCGGTGGCAAGCAGGACGTGCAGGCCAAGAAGCTCAAAGCGGGCGCTCACATCATTGTGGCCACCCCGGGCCGTCTGCTGGAGCACCTCACCGCCTGCAACCTCAGCCTCTCTGGCGTCGAGTGTCTGGTGATGGATGAAGCGGATCGCATCCTCGACATGGGCTTCAGTGCCGATGTGCAGAAGATCCTGCAAGCGGTCAACAAGACCCGTCAAAACCTGCTCTTCTCCGCCACCTTCTCCGATGCGGTGAAGAAGCTGGCCAACCTGATGCTGGACAGACCGCAGATCGTCAGCGTCAACAAGCAGAACTCCACCGCCGACACCGTCAGCCACACCGTCTATCCGGTCGAGCAGAAGCGCAAGCGCGAGCTGCTCTCAGAGCTGATTGGCAAGCAGAACTGGCAGCAGGTGCTGGTGTTCGCCAGTACCCGCGAGAGCTGTGATGTGCTGGTCGAGGAGCTGAACCTCGACGGCATCAAGTCCGCCGTTGTCCATGGCGAGAAGGCCCAGGGCAACCGTCGCCGCGCCCTGCGCGAATTCATGGAAGGCAAGGTACGGGTACTGGTCGCCACCGAAGTGGCCGCCCGTGGTCTGGACATCCCGGACCTGGAATACGTGGTCAACTATGATCTGCCGTTCCTGGCGGAAGATTACGTGCACCGCATCGGTCGTACCGGTCGTGCCGGCAAGCGCGGCATGGCCATCTCCTTCGTCAGCCGTGAAGAGGAGCGCACCCTGCTGGAGATCGAGGCCCTGATCGGCCAGAAGATCCGTCGCATCATGGTGCCGGGCTATGAGGTGAGCAGCCGTGACGAGCTGATCAAACAGCTGCAGGAGCGTCGCCGCTTCGGCAAGCGTCCGCAGCGTGAAGATAACGCAGTGGCCCAGGTGATGGCCGAAGCCAAGCTGCAGGGTCAGCGCCTCAAGCGTCTGGCTGCAGCCAAGAAGCCCCGTCAGCCGAAATAAGGCGGGCAGTTGCTCTATTGAACCGCAAAGGCGCCACTGGCGCCTTTGCCATCTCTGTCATCGGTGTTGACCCCTGGTGGTCAACTCAAGGATTGCTTATGACCTCTCCGACCTACAATCAGGCCCTGCTCGAGATGGCCACTCAAAGCCTGGCCGAACTGGCCCGCACCGCCGAGCAAAAGGCGGGCAAGCGCACTCCGGCGCAAGAGAGCCACTTTCTCTGCACCTGGATGGCCGACTCCCTCAAGGAGAAGCGCTTCTCCCGTCTGGTGATGGAAGATTTGAAAGCTTGGGTGCAGCTTGGCCGCACTCTGGGTGCGGGCGCCGATCTCAAGGGATTGCTGGAGCGCATCGCCTTCCAATACCAGTGCGCCATGACCAATCCGCAGCAACTGGGGGCCAAGCTGGCTGCCCTGCTGGAGGAGCTCTCAGCGGCAGGCTGGCTGGTGCTGACCGAGAGCGAGGTGAACGCCAAGCTGCGCCTGCAATCGGGCGGTCAGGCGAGTCTGGTGGTAAGCCATAACGAATATGCAGGCCATATCGAGGACGGTGAGCTTGTCAAACCCCTCACCCTCTATGTGCGCGGTGACGAGAAGGTGCTGGCCGAGGCGGCCTTCAAGCACGGCCTGCTGCTGAGCCAGGGCAACAAGAAGACCACCCTGGTCAAGCACCACAAGGCCTACCGGCTGATGCCGGACAACGCCCAACCGGCGCTGGCACTGCTGAGCGAGGCTCGCCAAGGCGCCTGATCCCGCCTGTCTTCAGCAATAAAAACGGCAGACCCTTGAGCAGGATCTGCCGTTTTTTTATTGTTCGATGTTTGATGATGAGGTTGGGTAGTCGTTTAGCGGATCTTGATGCCAATCTGGCCCGCGTCACACCACTCGAACATCACCTCTTCGCTCTTGCCGCAGCAACTGCCACCACAGACCCGGCTTTCACGCTTGATGACCCGCCCCTTGCGCATCCAGACGCCGAGCATGGCCTCCACCGCATCTTCCGAGGTGTGGAAGTGGCGAGCCAGATCACGCCGGCTCACCTTCTGCTGCGCGGCGAGGTAATCCCCCAGCTCGCGCAGGATCATAAGGTCACCACCTTGCGGGCAACGATGTCACCGTGACGGCGACCGGCCCACCAGAGCAGTACCAGAGAGAGGCCATAGCTGACGATCCAGAACAGGCTCTGCTCCGGGTGAGCGGCGAAGGTCGCCACCTGATAGAAGAGGGTGGCGCACATAAAGGCCATATAGTTGCACCATACCGCCGTCATCAGCGCCCACTGGCGACCGGTTTCCCGCACCAGCGCGCCCATGGCTGCGGCGCAGGGCATGTAGAGCAGCACGAACAAGAGGTAGGCAAAGGCACCGGCCGCCCCGTCGAAGTGGGTCTGCATATTACCGTAGGTGGAAACATCGACCTCCTGCGCTTCGGCGGCAGCTTTCTGGTCGTCGAGGTTGCCAACATCAAGCCCCATGGGGTCGCTCGGGTTGATCTCCGCCAGATTGGCCGCCACGGCATCGATCGCCTCGTGGAAACTAGCCACCAGCGAGAACTCGCTCTCCTCCTCTGCATCGCCACCACCGGCGTAGAGGCTGTTGAGGGTACCGACCACCGCCTCTTTGGCGAAGATACCAGTGACAATACCGACCGTGGCTTGCCAGTTGTCATCGCGCACACCGATGGGGTGCAGCACCGGCGTGACGGCCTGGCTAATCTTGCTCAGTACCGAGCTCTCCTGCTCCTGATGGCCAAAGCTGCCATCGGTACCCAGGGAATTGAGCACGCTCAGCACGGCAACCACCAGCACGATGGTTTTACCTGCGCCAAAGACGAAGGATTTGAGCTTTTGCCAGGTCTTGATGGCAACGTTGACCGGACGCGGCCACTCGTAATCCGGCATCTCCATCAGCATGGAGTCGCTCTTGCCCGGCAGCAGGGTGCTGCGCAGCAACAGGCCGGTGAGCACCGCCACCAGAATGCCGATGAGGTAGAGGCCGAACACCAGGTTCTGGCCTGATTCAGGGAAGAAAGCCACCGCAAACAGGGCGTAAACCGGCAGACGGGCACCGCACGACATGAAGGGGGCCATGGCGGAGGTCATCAGCCGCTCCCGCTCGGAGTTGAGGGTACGGGTCGCCATCACCGAGGGGACGGTACAGCCAAATCCCATCAGCATCGGCACGAACGCCTTGCCTGGCAGGCCGAGTCGGCGCATCAGGGCATCCACCACGAAGGCGGCGCGGGCCAGATAGCCTGAACTCTCCAGCACCGCGAGGAACAGATAGAGGCAGCCAATCACCGGAATAAAGGTGGCCACGGTCTGCAAACCAACGCCAAAGCCGTCTGCCAGAATGGCGCCCAGCCACTCGGGGGCATTGACCAGCCCCAGCAGGTGGTGCACCCCATCGACAAACAGGGCGCCGCCCATGATGTCAAAGAAGTCGATAAAGGCGCTGCCAACGTTGATGGCAAACAGGAACATCAGGTACATGACAAACAGGAAGAAGGGGATGCCAATCCAGCGATTGAGCAGCACCCGATCCAGCCACTCGCTCTGGGCCTCGGTGAGCTTGCCCTTCTGCTGACGAGCCTGTTGTACCCACTGGTGGATATGGCCGTAGCGAATATCCGCCAGTTGCAGGTCGATATCCTGTCCCTGATGGGCACGAGCCACTACATTGGCGGCCGCCGCCTGCTGACCGGGCAGCAGGGTCTCCTGCATCACCGCATCCTCTTCCAGCAGGCGCAGGGCGCGGCCACGGGTAGTGAGGTGATGCGGGGCGAGCAGGGTCTCCAGCTCCGCCAGATCGGTTTCAAGCGCGTGGCCGTAATCGAGCTGCAAGGCGGCTTGCGGCTGACCGATAAACTGGCGGATCTGCTGCTTGAAGGCGGCAACCTGCTTGCTGTTGTGGGCAGAGAGGGCCACCACCGGGCAACCGAGAGATTTGCCGAGCTTGCTCTCGTCGATGACGATGCGACGCTTTTGCAGGATATCCAGCTTGTTGAGCACCACCACCATGGGCAGGCCCAGTTCGCGCAGTTGCAGCGTGAGGTAGAGGGAGCGCTCCAGATTGGCGGCGTCGATGACGTTGAGCAGCAGGTCGGGTTGTTGGCCCTGGGCAAAGCGGCTGGCGATCTGCTCGTCCAGACTGCCATCCTGACCCGCCAGGCTATAGATGCCGGGCAGATCCATCAGCTTGAAGTGATGCTCACCCGCGCTGAACTCACCCATCTTCTTGTCGACGGTGACGCCACTCCAGTTGCCTACCTGCTGGCGGGCGCCGGTCAGGGCGTTGAACAGGGAGGTCTTACCGCTATTGGGGTTACCTACCGTTACCAGGGAATAATTCATACCAGCTCTACCTCTATTTTCTTCTGAACCCGCCGCGTGCGAGTGGCAAGCTGCTTTGCAGGTTCGACTTCTTGTCTCTGAACCGCTCCCGGTGACGTTTCTTGACCGGAGCGGCAGCCGAACAGGGGGTTATACCGGCTCGACTTCTATTTGCTGGGCCAGACTCTTTTGCATGGAGAGACAGATCCCCTGGCACTGGATCTGGAGCGGGTCCCCCAGGGGGGCGGAGCGCAGATAAATGACTTCAGTCTGGGGCAACAGGCCCATCACCATCAGTTTGCGGCGCAGCGGCCGGGCGAGCTGATTCATATTCTTGATGCGAGCACTCTGTCCCGGTGACAACTGCGTGAGTACCATGACTGACTCCTGAAGTTAAACAATAATAATTCGCTTTTACTTGGGGCATTATAAGCTGTGTCTTCAACTTTTATTTGAGTAAAATCAAACTCCGCTTAGCTAACCCATAAAGTAATGCCATGAGTCACGACAACAACAGCCGCCTCGTTTACAGCACAGATGGCGGCATGATCAAGGAGCAGAGCGCTCCCCAATCCGCCTCCCCCTTCCCCACCGACGGCACCGTGCGCATTCGCCGCGAGACCAAGGGGCGCAAGGGCGCCGGGGTGATCACCATTCATGGCATACCCGCCGATCAGCAAAAATCCCTGGCCACCCTGCTCAAGAAAAAGTGCGGCACCGGAGGCGGTATCAAGGAGGGAGTGATCGAGATCCAAGGAGATAAACGAGACCTGATCAAAGCCGAGCTGGAGAAAGCCGGTTTCAGCGTCAAGCTGGTGGGTGGCTGATCCCCTTGTCACTCATGCGGTTTTTCCCTAGAATGCCCGCTCCCATCGAGGGGGAGTAGTCTCGCACACCGGTGCCATCCATTGCATGAATACCGGTTTGCGACCCTGATCAACATACTTGGTGCCAAATCACCATGGTCAGGGTGATCCATGCCAGCCATGGATTTGACAAGACCTTTGACGGGCCAGTGCCAATACCGGGGACGGATGGCGCAGGCTTGTCTTTGGTTTATAACAATTCCGTCCCCCGGTCATTTTTATGGAAGCCTTGTTAACCTCAACCCTCAGCGTCGCTATTGCAGAAATCGGCGATAAAACCCAGCTGTTGGCGTTGCTGCTCATCTGCCGTTTTCGCAAGCCCTGGCCCATCATCGCCGGCATGCTGGCGGCTACTTTGCTCAACCATGCGGGCGCCGCCTGGATTGGTGAGTTCATCAGCCGCTGGCTCGATCCCAAGATAATGACCTGGCTGGTCGCCATCGCCTTTATTGCCATGGCTATCTGGATTTTGGTGCCGGACAAGATGGATGACGAGGAGAGCTCGCTGGATAAATACGGCCCCTTTATGGCCACCTTCGTGCTCTTCTTCATCGCCGAGATTGGCGACAAGACCCAGATTGCCACCGTGCTGCTGGCCGCCAAGTATGACTCGCTGGTGCAGGTCATTACCGGGACGACCCTCGGCATGATGCTGGCCAACGTGCCTGTGGTGCTGATCGGCAAGCTGGGGGCGGACAAGCTGCCACTCAAGGGGATCCGCATAGCCTGCGCCATCCTCTTCGTCGGCCTCGGAGTGAGCACCCTGATCTTCGCCTGATGGCCCGAATCCGATGACCAAGCCCTCCCCTATGGAGGGCTTTTTTGTTTGTTACGTAACCCGCTGTCGCAACCCCCAGCCGCAGAGCCAAGGAGCAGTGCACGGTTGCGGGGGCCTCATGTCATAATGGGGCAAACCTCGTGGAGCCACCCATGCACAACGTATCAAGAGAGACGCTACTCGAATGGGTCAAACAGGGACGACTGGCACCAGCGCAACTGGCCGCCGCCCGAGCCCTCGCCGATCTTCCCCCCAATCCGGCACGCTGGCAGTGGCTGTTTGACCGGCTGCTGCTCTGGCTCGGCGCCCTCTGCATCGGGGCTGGACTGGTCTTCTTCGTCGCCTTCAACTGGCATGAGTTGGGTCGGGTCTCCCGCCTCGCCCTGCTGGAGGCGCCGCTGCTCGCCATGCTGCTTCTGCTGTGGCGCAAGCCCCTTGGGGATACCCCCCGTCAGGCGCTACTGCTCGCTATCTCCCTCAATATCGGCGCTCTGCTGGCGCTGGTGGGTCAAACCTACCAAACCGGTGCTGATCCCTGGCAGCTGTTCGCCACCTGGGCGCTGATGTTGGTACCGCTGGCGGCATTTGGCCAAAGCCCTCTGCTCTGGACCTTAAGCTGGCTGCTCGGCCAGCTGGCGCTGGTGCTCTACTGGCGGCTCGGCCTGTTTACGTTCTTCTTTACCTTCGATGAAGAGGGATTGGGCTGGTGCCTTACCCTGCTCAATGCCGCCCTCTGGGGTCTGCTTCTGCTGGCGCCAACCCGCTGGCGCCTGATGCCAAGCTGGCTGGCGGGTCTGGCCGCGGGTCTGGGAGCCACTCTGCTCACACTGCTGGCGCAGTTTGATGCCGCTTCCCCGCTGGTGTGGCCGCTCTGGCTTGGCTGGCTCGCCGCGGCCTATGCCCTCTGGCATCACAGATTTATCGCCGGACTCGCCATGGGGTGCCTCAGCCTGATTGCCATCATCCTCGCCGCCCTTGGCAAATGGATGGAGCCCGATATCAACGGCTTCTTGCTGCTTAGCCTGATCGCCATCGGCCTTTCCGTCACTGCTGCCCGCTGGTTGCAACAACAACGGAGGTTACATGAGTAATCTGACCCTTTGGCACGCGCTACAACAGGCCAATATGGTGGACGGGGAGATGCCCCGCGACACCCAACCTCACTGGTCGAGCCGTTTTATGCTGGGGCTGGTGGGGTGGATTGCCGCCCTGTTCTTGCTCTTTTTTCTCTTTATGACCTTCGAGCAGCTGACCCGCGAGGCCAACAGCGCCCTGCTGCTGGGGTCCGTATTGCTGGTGGTGGCCTACGCCCTCAATCGCAGCCAACGCGGCGATCTCTGGGATCAGTTCGTGCTGGCCCTCACCCTGGCGGCCGATGCCTGGCTGCTCTATGGCCTGATCGATCAGATTGACTATCATCACACCCTGCTCTGGTTCGGGCTTGCCCTGCTCTCGCTCGCCATTGCCGTGCTGTTCGATCACTGGCTGGTGCGGCTGTTTCACAGCGTGGCGGCGGCCCTGCTGCTTACCCTTGGTCTCGCCTGCCTCGGGCTGCAACTGCTGGCGCTGCCGCTGGTGATGACCGCCATCACTTTCTGCTGGCTGCGGGCAGATAGGGATCCAGAGCGCCACCAGCTCTATCACTCCATCACGCTGGGGCTCGCCCTCTCCCTGCTGGTGCTGGGCCGCCTGCACCACCCGCTGTGGGATGGAGGCAGCAGCGTGCTGGACGAACTGGGGCTATCGCGCCTGCCGCTCTGGCTCAATCCCCTGCTCTGCGCCGCCCTGCTGCTGGCGGTGATGGTGAAGCTGAGGCTCCCTCTGCTGTTTGGCCTGCCACTAGTGCTGATCAGCGCCATCATCCCCGGCATGGGAGCGGGCGCACTGGTGCTGATCCTCGGGTTTTATGCCGGCAGTCTGGGGCTGATGACACTCTCGGCCCTGCTGCTGCTCGGCTATGGCTCGCTCTATTACTACGATCTTGGGCTCACCCTGATGACCAAATCCTGGCTGCTGCTGGGCTCCGGCATCCTGCTGCTGGGGGCCCGCCAGCTGCTCACCACCTTCGCGGCAAGGAGCGACTCATGAAACCCGTCACCCGACAGCTCGCCCTGTTGCTGAGCGGCCTCGCCATCCTGGCGGGCATCAATGCCACCGTCTGGCGCTATGAGCACGCCATGAGCAGCGGCGAAGTGGTGCTGCTGCGGCTCGCCCCGGTCGATCCTCGCTCCCTGATGCAGGGGGATTACATGCGGCTCAACTATGAAATTGCCCGCGAGCTGACCAGCCGCGACGCCAGAGCTACTCAAAACAAGGGCAGCGATACCCTGGTGATCCGCCTCGATGCCCATCAGGTGGCCAGTCTGGTGGCCGATGGCAAACCGGATCGGCTCGCCAGCGATGAGCGGCTATTGCAGGTGCACCAGAGCGAGCGGCAGTGGCAGATCGGCCCCGATGCCTACTTCTTTGAAGAGGGGGAGGGAGAGCAGTACGAAGCGGCCCGCTACGGCGAGTTCCGGCTGCAAGCGGATGGCAAGACCCTGCTGGTGGGGCTGCGGGATGAGGCCTACCAGCCCATCGGGCAGATCCGCGCCCGCTGGTAACGGCCGTGAGTGGCTATTTACTCTGTTGATGGTCACACTCAAGAGAAGGTTGATCGCTAAGGATGTTCCCAATGAGGATATGGCTGATCTGTCATCTATTGCTGCTCTGCTTAGCCTCGACGGCACGAGCTGATCTGGGCAAGCTCGAGTATCTCACCGAAGAGTACCCCCCCTACAACTTCAGCGATCAGCAAGGCCAGCCCACCGGCCTTGCGGTCGATTTGCTGCAGATGATCTGGCAACACAGCGGCGTGACACCCCAGCCGGTGCGCATCCTGCCCTGGGCTCGAGGTTATTACTTGCTAACCCAGAAGCCCAATGTGGTGCTCTTCTCCACCGCCCGTACCCAGTCGCGGGAAAATCTCTTTAAGTGGGTGTGCCCCATCGGCTACTCGGAGTACATACTGCTGGGCCGCAAAGCACAGAACATCACCCTGACCACCTTTGATCAGATGAGTCAGTACAAGATCAGCGCGGTGCGTTCGGATGCCGCCGAACAGCTGCTGCTCAACAACGGCATGGATGACAACAACATCATCCCGGCCAACCGCCTCTCCCAGGGGTTGAAGATGCTGCTCTCCGGCCGCGCCGACCTGCTCGCCACCAGCAAGCTGGCGGGATATGACGCCATCCGCGAATTGAAGCTCAACAGCGGCGACTTC
Source organism: Aeromonas sp. 604282 (assembly GCF_049170575.1). Lineage (NCBI taxonomy): Bacteria > Pseudomonadati > Pseudomonadota > Gammaproteobacteria > Aeromonadales > Aeromonadaceae > Aeromonas > Aeromonas sp. 604282. The sequence goes on from NZ_JAAKMV010000002.1 coordinate 29,914, forward strand.
AACGTGGCTATGGTGCTGAGTGCCGAACAGCTCTGCTATGCCTTCAGCCGTCAGGTGCCCGACAGCGAGATCTCCCTCTTTCAGCAGGCCCTGACCCGCGCCCTCGCCTCGGAGGAGTTTCGGAAATTGCAGACCAAATATCTGCCGATACACTGATCTTTCATCCGATGGCGAGGATTGAGCATTTTTACCGTACGATCGCTACCTGTCAGGGGGCTGGCTATTGTGCACTCGAGTCGTCACACTGTTTGGCATCGTCGATATATAGTGAAGGGTCTCACCCATGAGAACATGGCATCTCTCCCACATCTTGCTGCTCCTGTGGACCAGTTTTGCATGGGCAGGCCTGGATTCTCTCGAATACAAGACAGAAATATCCCCGCCTTTTAACTTCAGTGACGCACAGGGTCAGCCCACCGGCCTTGCCGTCGAACTGCTGCGGATGACCTGGCAATACAGCAATACGCCTCCCCAACCAATACGAATCCTGCCGTGGGCCAGAGGCTATCAAGAGTTGAACAGCAAGCACAATGTCGTGCTGTTTGCCACCGCCCGGACACCGGAGCGGGAGGTGCTTTTCAAGTGGGCTTGTCCCATCGACAACTCGGACTTTGTACTGCTTGGCCGCGCCGCTGACAAATTGAACCTTTCCTCCATCGAGCAAATAAAAAATTTCAAGATTGCGGTGGTACGCTCGACCGTGTCGAATCAGCTGTTGCGGGAAAGGGGTCTGGATGAGAGCAACCTTGTCGAGGCCAACCGTCTCAGCCAGGCAGCCAAAATGCTCGCATCGGGCCGCACCCATCTCTTTGCCACCAACAAGCTGGTCGGCTACCAAACCCTCAAGAACCTCAATCTGGATCTTAAGGACTTCAATGTGGCCTTCATCCTCGATAGCAAGCCACTCTGCTACGCCTTTAGCCGTCAGGTGCCAGACCGGGATATCGACAGATTTCAACAAGCTCTGGATAGAGCACGGGCATCACCTCAATTTTTGCAACTGCAAGCCAAATACCTGGCGCTGCAGCCAACACATGGGCCGGGATAGCCACGACCGCCCGCGTTTTTTGCCAAACATGCTCTGTTGCCTTGGCGAAATCGGCCAGCTTGGTCACACTTGAGCATGATATTCCCTTGATCAGGACGGCAAAAATGAAACCATGGATTGGATTGGCCGGGGCGCTGCTGGCCACTCTCGCACAGGCGAGTCCTGAACTCGGCAAACTGCACTACATCACCGAAGAGTACAAACCCTACAACTACGCCGATGCCAGCGGCTCCCCCACCGGCCTCGCGGTCGAGCTGCTGCAACTGGTATGGAAAAAGACCAATACGCCGCCGCAGCCCATCACCATCATGCCATGGGCGCGCGGTTACTACCTGCTGACCCAAAAACCCAATGCAGTACTCTTCTCCACCGCTCGCACCCAGGCGCGGGATCCCCTGTTCAAATGGGCCTGTCCCATCGGTTACGCCGAAATCGTGCTCGTAGGGTTGGCCGAGCGCAATATCACCATCTCCAAACTCGATGATGCCAAAGCGTTCAATATCGGAGCTGTGCGGGCTGATGTGGGAGAACAGTTGCTACTCAACAACGGCTTTGACGAGACCAAGCTGATGGCCGCCAATCGGCTGGCACAAGCGCTGAAGATGCTCACCTCAGGTCGGATCGATCTGGTCTCCACGAACAAAACCACCATGGAACAGCTGATCGCGGAGCAAAAGCTTGATCCTGCACGATTCAAAGAACAATGGGTACTGAGCTCAGAGCAGTTCTGCTTCGCTTTCAGCCATCCGGTGAGCGACGAGCTGGTCAAAGAGTTCCAGACCGGCTTGACCCAGGTACTGGCGAGCAGTGAGTACCCGCTGCTGCACAGCAAATATTTCCCGGCGCCCGCCCCTGCGGCAGCCAAAAGTGAAGCAGCCAACACGACATCGGCTAACAGCGCCCCCACCAGCACAGCCAACTAGCAGCCCTCACCTTTTAACACCGCCAATACAGAGGGGCCCGATATGGGCCCCTCTGGTTTTGTGGCTCACTGTACTCAAGCGCGCACGACTTGTACGTTCTTGTCGAGCACTCTCCTTTGGCTATTCACCTTGGGTTGCCCACATTGAGTTACTCGTACAGACCTTTGCGTTCAACCACGCACCAACGCCGCGGCGGCCACCTTGTGACGAGCGATGAGACCCTCGACATCCAGTCCCTCGATGGCGCCATCCACAACCCGCCACTTGCCACCCACCATCACCCGATCGGCACGCTCGGCGCCGCACAAAATGATTGCTGCAATGGAATCGTGACAGCCACTAAAGCGCAGATCGTCGAGCTTGAACAGCGCCAGATCCGCCTGCTTGCCGGGCAGCAGCTCGCCGAGATCGTCGCGCCCGAGCAGCCGTGCCGAGCCTACGGTCGCCCACTCCAGCACTTTGCGTGGGGTGATGCGCTCGGCGCCGTAACGCAGTCGCTGCAGATAGAGCGCCTGACGAGCTTCTTGCATCAGGTTCGAGGCATCGTTGGAGGCCGAGCCATCCACTCCGAGCCCCACCGGCGCACCGGCCGCTTCGAGATCCAGGGTCGGGCAGATACCGGAGGCGAGCCGCATATTGGAGACGGGACAATGACACACCCCGGTGCCTGCCGCCCCCAGCCGCGCAATCTCGTCCGGATTGAAGTGGATGCCGTGGGCCAGCCAGGTGCGATCGCCAAGCCAACCCACCTTTTCGAGATAATCGACGGTGCGCAGGCCAAAGCGTTCAAGGCAAAACGCCTCCTCATCCAGCGTCTCCGCCAGATGGGTGTGCAGCCGCACATCGAACTCGGCCGCGAGCCTGGCGCTCTCCACCATGATCTCTTCGGTGACCGAGAAGGGGGAGCATGGAGCCAGCGCAATCTGGATCTGCGCCCCGGCGCCGCGCTCGTGGTACTGGCGCACCAGCCGCAGGCTGTCATCGAGGATCTGCTGCTGCCCCTGCACCGTGTGGCGTGGTGGCAACCCCCCCTCATCTTCGCCAAGGCTCATGGAGCCGCGAGTCAGCGTGGCGCGCATCCCCAGCTCACGCACCGCCGCCACCTGAATATCGATGGACTCCTCCATCCCGCGCGGGAAGAGGTAGTGGTGATCCGCGGCCGTGGTGCAGCCCGAGAGCAGCAGCTCCGCCATCGCCACCTTGCTCGCCAGCGCCAGCCCATCCGGCGTCAATCTTGCCCACACCGGATAGAGGGTCTTGAGCCAGGGGAAAAGCGGCTGATTGACCACCGGCCCCCAGGCACGGGTCAGGGTCTGGTAGAAGTGGTGGTGGGTATTGATAAGGCCCGGCAGCACTACATGGTCACGGGCATCGAACAGCTGCTCGCAAGGCCGGGCAGGCTGCTGGCCTGCCGCCAGCACCTCGCTAATCAGACCGTTTTCAATCACCAGTCCGCCGCGGCCATCGACCGTTTCGCGGGTAAAGGTGGCAAGGGGGTTTTTGATCCAGATACGGGTAGCGGACATGGCCGACTCCTCCATCAGTGACACATAGGGGTGAGCCAGCTCAGTTATACCCTGTCTGCTGATCCAGAGGCGGCGCAGTACCGCAGTGGCTCCAGTCTATCCAGCGGCGGCAAAAAATCTGTGATCACCTTATAAAATCAAGGGGATAGCTACTCTGCTTACGGCATAGATGCATCAATTGCAATCAGCGACCAGGCATGAGCCGCAGACATAAAAAAGGGGAGCCTGGCTCCCCTTACAAGATGGGCTGCATTAGAACTTGTAAAGCCAGGAGATAGCGGTGAAGTAACCGTTATAGTTCTGGTTCACATGACCCATGCTGTACTCCTCACCGGTATAGAGGTAATCCACGTCATGGTAGAACTCGTAGCGCATATCCCAGCGCAGCGACTGCTTCTCGTCGAGCTGATAAAGGGCGTAACCTTCCAGACGGTGCTGTTTACTGGTCAGATCGGGGTAGTCATAACCCTTGCTGGCATCTGTCTGGCCACGGCCATAGGAGAAGCTGTAATCCACCCCCAGTTCCAGCGCCAAATCAAACGCCTTCTTCTGGCTTAGTCCCACTCCCAGAGTAGTGATTTGGTCACGCACCCGGGTCGAATAGGGCTGCCAGTCCGGGGCACCGGTGTAGGCATGGTTCTGGCTTGAGGTGATCCACTGTACGTTGCTGAAGAGATGGCCACTGAGGTTCTCATCAAACTGCTGGTTAAGGGTCAGATCGATACCATAGTCCTCCCCTTCACTGAGTCCGATGTCAGGCTCCGGATAGTTGGCCCGTGCCCACCACCCTTCCAGCGAGGAGCTTAACTGCTCGCTGAAGGCATACTGCAGATCGCCACGCAGCTCGAACCTGTCACGATTGGCCAGATAGAACTGACGCAAGGTCGGGCTGACATTGGTATTGTTATTCTTCCACTCAGAGCCATCCCGGGTGCTCCAGGAGAGTTTCCCCCCCAGTTGCAGATCACCCACCGGGCGATAGCGACTCTTGAGGAACAATGTCTGCTCATCCGTCTTGCGACGATCCGCGTACTCCCGTTCATCGGCACGATACTGGTAACCCCCGGTTACCTTGACCGATCGACTCAGGCGGTAATCCGCTTCCAGATTGGCTTTACTGTGAGAACGATCCCCCGGCTGCCGTTGTTTGCCAATAACAACCTGCTTGTCCGAGTTGTCCTGCCGATCCCGGTATTCGCCCCCGGCCCGCAGAGTCAAATCCCGGCCAAAACGCCCCACCCATTTGGCATTGGTCTGGATGGTATCGATCTCACCGTGGAAATCGCTCTGGGTGATCGGCACCTGCCGGAAGGCGGCTAGATTGCCATCCGACGTTGTTCGGCTGCTGAGAATGCGACCGCTCAGACTCTGCCGGTTCCAGTTGTACTGGCCGGATAAACTGACCTGATGGAAGCTGTTGTCGGGTTCGTAAGCCCGCTCATTGGCATAGGGGTCGCTGGCCGAACCGAAATAGAATGCGGTCTCCTCGTTGCGATAGAGTGAGCCGTTGTAGGCCAGATCAACCAGCCAGCCTTCACCCAGGTAGCTGATGCCACTCTTGACCAGGGTGGTACTGCTGCCATCGACCAGCTTGGGTACAAAGCCCGGCATGCTGCCTATCCCCAGGATGCTGGACTGATAAGTGGCCAGCGTTGCCTCTTTTTTCTCATAAGAGAAATCGGCATAAGGGCGCCATGGGCTCTTGGGGGTATAGGCAAGCCCCATAGTCAGCTTCTTGCGGACCACCTCCTTGTCAAATTCGGCCAGCGCACCAGCCGCCATAGGCGCATCGTCAGAGCGATAGACACTCTTGCCATGGCTGTTCCAGTAAAAGGGGGTTTCGGAGTAGCCAATTTTGGCGCGCGCGCCATCATAGAACCCTTGCTCCAGTGACATGCTGAAACGGCGCATTCCAAGATCCCTGGCCTCGAGTGCGCCATAACGGGATCCCTCTCCCCGATACTGCAGGTCAGCGTTAAAGATCCCCTGCATGCCGGTATCGTTGGCGGCGGGCACCCAGTTGCGAAAACGGGTCGCGCCATCATCGTTGATGTAGCCTGTCCCCAGCCCCACCTCACCAAACCAGCCACTCTCGCTTTCACAGGATGCGCAGCGCCAGCGCGCGGTTTTGGCCTCCCTGGCCGATTGCAGAGAGTAATCCTCGACAGCCAGCGGCTCCTCGGTGGCATGGGCCGAGAAGATGGTCAGCAAGGAGAGCCAAAGTGTTGAATGTTTCATGACTTCTCTCCTCAACGTCGCAGGGACTGCCCATTCGGATGGTTGGTCCCGTGGATCTGGTTATGACAGTTCAGGCAACTGCCGCCGCGCACCTTGAGATCCCCCTCGGTGATGGACACGTTGGCATGGGGGGCGCTGTGACACTCCTGACACAACTGGGGCACGCGCTTGTTGAGCAGCGCCTGATTGATGGAACCGTGGGGGCTGTGGCATAGAGAGCAATCCTCGGTCACCGGTTCGTGCTCCCACAGGAAGGGGCCCCGCTTCTCGGCATGGCACTCGTAACAGCTCTCGTTGACGGTTGGCTGTTTCAGGCTGGCCTCATTTTGTGACTGATGCGGGTTGTGGCAGCTGGAGCAGGGCATTTCGCCATTCAGGATGGGATGACTGGTGCGCTTGTGCAGATCCGATTTCTCTGCGGCATGGCAGCTGGTGCAGGTCTCGACCTGTTTCTTGCTGTCCATCACCGGATCCTTGGCCTGGTGCAATGTGTGGCAGCTGGTACAGGAGAGATCCTCGACCGCATGAACACTGGCATGCCAGCCCATCCGGTTGGTATCGGTATGACAGGAGAGACAGACACTGTTCTGCTTCTCGACCGGCACAGGTGAATCGGGACCAAAGGTGATCATCGGCTCCCGTTTCTCTCCTTTGCGAGGATTGCGCGTGTGGTTGCCTGCCGGACCATGACAAGCTTCACACTGCCGGTCGGCCATGGGGCCATTCTGGTTGCCCAGATTGCCGTGCACACTGTGGAATATGCCGGTCGCGGGTTTGCGTGAATCTGAATCGTGGCACTTGAGGCAGGTATCAGCTCCCTTCGGGGAGTATTTTCCCTGGTCAAATTTCTTGTCCAGAGCCGATTCAATCTGGAGTCGCGGATCTGCATCGCCAGCGGGTTGCGCGGCATCGCTCTTGGCCCAGGCTGACAGGCAGCTCAGGGCCAGCATGCCAGCCAATAACCACTGCGTGATGGTCTTTTTCATCTTGTTTCCTTCAACGGCGAAGGGCCAGGGGTTACCCCCTGACCGCAGGATTTCATCAACGGAAGTCGTAGACCTTGTGAACCTTGTCGACACCCTGCTCCTGCCCGACGGCATGGCAAGAGGCACACTGTTCAACACCGGTTGCGGCTTCGATCGTCTCTGCACCAAAGACGGCGCCGTTATTCTTCATGTGGGTAGCCCACTCATCCCCTGCCACCGGGCTATCCGGCTTGACCAACCCCAGCGGTGATTTGAGGTGGCAGCTGGAGCAGACCACCAGCACCGGGCTGAAGTATTTGGGCTGTTTGTTGTCAGCCGTGGTGGCGACCAGAGAGGGGCGCGCGTTCTGCTGGTTGGGCAGGTTGTATTGCCCCTGGGTATGACAGGACTCGCAGTTGCTGATATCGCCCGGGAAGGTAGCACTTCCCCCATGTTTGGCGCCCAGCGCGTGGAAGGAGTGGACGTGATATTTCAGGTCCCCCGGCACCCCCGCATAGAACGAGGTACGGGTCGCGTTGTGGCAACTGGTGCACTGGCTCATATCCTTGGCCGCATGATTGCTCATGTGGACTGCCAGATCCTTGTGACAACTGTTGCAGGAAGCGAGATCCGCACCGGCCTTGAGCAGATAGCTGCTGTCGATGCCCCCTTCGGCACGGAAGTAGGCGTTGACCGGATTGATGGCGATCAGGGAGAGTGCGCTGGCAGTGCTGCTGCAAGGCAGCAGATCCCCTGCGGCAAACGCCCCGTTGCGATCGGCTTTACGCGCCACACAGACTCTCAGATCGGCGATGGTCGCGGCCAGGGTGCCGTTGACCTCGTTGCCTGTCTCTTTGCTGCACAGGAAGCGACCTGTGCCCTGGCTGACACACTTGCTGAACTCGATCTTGTTGCCAGTGGCGAAAGTCTGCGGGTTGGTGGTGGCCAGCTCGAATCCCTGGCCCTGATCCCAATTGACCAGAATGGCCGGATTGCCATCTTTGACATATTTCAGCACGTCATTAACGCTCTCGGCCGGCGTACCGTCGACGGTGACGGTCAGTTCGATCTCGATATTGGGAGCGGCATAGCGAACGTCATCGAACGTGAACTGCAGCTTGTCGCGTCCAATCGCCTCGTTGGCCATGTAACCCAGGTGGACCATGTAGGGGGACTTGCTGCTGGCCGGATCAGCGCCATGGCACTGGGTGCAGACTGCGCCACTGTTTATCTTGCCAGTGATGTGAGCATCAAAACCTGTGGAGCTGGTTGAATCGGCATGACAGGCACCACACGCTTTTTCCTGGGCATGTTGCCAGTTACCGGCATTGAGGGTGGCTGGCGTGGCGTCCTTGTGACAGGTATCGCAGTTGCGCGAGTCTTGCGGGAAGTGGCTGACCGTCTTGGTATCCGTACTATCCAGATTGCCATGGTACTTGTGCACTATGGTCGTCAGAGAGCGGCGGGTAGCAATGGCCGGATTGCTCTCGTTGTGACAGGTGACACAGAGTTTGGGGTCAGCGCGATCCGCGTGTTTGATCGCTTGCTTCATGTGACAACTGTTACAACTGCTCTGATCCACGATATCCCGGGTCAAAGCGGCGCGCGTCCCAGCCGGCACCCAGTCCAGCACATAGTTGGTGACGGGGACATTGTTACTGCCACCAAAAAAGATACCCACACGATGAGTCGCCGTTTCATCCCAACTAATCACGCCATTGTTGCTCTGTGAATCAGCAGGATAGGGATCCGGCACTGTGGTGGGGTTAATAGCAAAGGTGTAGCGATATTGCCCATTGCCCAGTGACTCCAGCTTGCCGCTGTTTTCACTGGTGGCTTTGCCGGAACGGTAGATAAAACTCTTCCAGATGGCCGGGTCTTCACGTGTGGCATCGCGGCCGGGGATCACCTTGTTGAGGGTGAATGAGGGGATCGTAGCGCCCAGGTCGTAACCCGAGCCCTGTTTGTCCGTCACGTTGAACTGTACCGAGAGCTGACCATCCGGGGTGAGAACCGGTGTCGACGCCGAGATAATCAGAGATCCAGGGGTTCCTGGAGGAGGGGTGGGTGGCTCACTCTTGTCACTGCCATCCCCCCCGCCACCACAGGCCGAGAGGGTGAGCACCATTGCAGCTGCCACCAGCGCTTTCCAGTATTTCATCTTGTTTATCCTTTTTTATCGGATTTTTTATTTCATGTATGAGCTGTCTCAGAAAAGTCCCAAAAACATGCAACATTGAAGCCTTTTGAGCCCCACCTTGGTCAAAAACCATTTCCCCCCGAATTATAAGGTTTATGTGGCTCTCGACGTTGACAGAAGTCTCAAAAGCGGGACTAAGCCCACTTTTTCGAATAAAAAAACGGTATAAGCTGTCTTTTGCGATTTTTATGTCAAGAGGAGTGCAAAATGAAGCGAAGCATGAAATGGGAAGTGGTGGGGTTATCTCTGTTGATTGGTTCAATTGGGCCAGCCTTTGCCGGGGTCGACGAGATGGCCAAAACATGTAACGCATGTCACGGTAATCAGGGGATCAGCTCACATACAGATATTCCGACAATCGCCGGAATAGCAGAATCTAATCTTGCGGAGCAGATGCGAAGCTACCTAGATGGCCGCCCTGCTAAGACCGTTAATCATGTCACCGGTGACACCAGCAAACAGGGAAACATGACCGACATTGTTAAGGGTCTTAGCGACGATCAGATCGACGAATTGGCAGCTTACTATGCCGAACTGCCCTACCAGCCGATGAAGCAGCCGTTCGATGCCGCACTGGCCAAAGCAGGACAAAAACTGCATGAAGAGTCTGGTTGCAAGAAGTGTCACTCCGAAGGTGGCTCCGTTGCCGACGATGAAGCCTCCATCCTCTCCGGTCAGCCAAAAGGTTACATACTGATGGCCCTGCAAGAGTTCAAGGCCGGCAAGCGCAGCAATGACGAGAAGATGAATAACGCCATCATTGCCATGAGTGATGCCGATCTCCAGGCGTTGGCCGAGTACTACGCCAGCCAGCAATAACCAAAGCGGTCAGGTTTATCCATTGATCAAGCCCCCACTCTGTCGTGGGTGGGGGACTCTTGCCCGTTTCTGGCATTTTGGGAGGTATTTGTCGCTCTTTTTCTTGTCAGGGGGTGGATAACGCCGCTGAACCTCTTTGATCCGGAGTCCAGTATGAAAAAAATAATGCAGTGGGCCTTGCTTGCCACGATCTGTCTGGGTGCAAGCGAGTTTGCCCTCGCAGCGACCGCCGTCGAACCAGCGTCTGCTGCCGTCAGCACTGTGGCCGATAGCAGTGCCGCCGATGCACTGGCCGCACGCCAGGCCAAAGCCGCGAAGAAAGCCGCAGCCGAGAAAAAAGCGGCCGCCCGTTTCGCCAAGTGTGACAAGTGCCACGACGGAAACGAGGGGATGCATGGCAAGCATGCCAGCGTCACCAACCCCAATACCAATGAAGCGGTGACCTGTACCAACTGTCACGGCAACCCGTCAGCCCAGCACCGCAAACAGCGTGGCGGCATTGTCGACGTGATGCGCTTTGGCGACGATGCCTTCCCGCTCAGCCAGCAAAACGGCGTCTGCATGAGCTGCCATGAGCCCGATGATCTGCGCAAGGCGCTGTGGGCTCACGACGTGCATGCGACTCGCGTGACCTGCACCAGCTGCCATCAGTTGCACCCGGCCAAAGAGCCCATGGTCGGCATCCCCGAGAAGGCCCGCATCAAGCTGTGCGTCGACTGCCACAGCAAGCAGCATGAGGCCAGGCAGCAAGCCGCGGCCAAGGAGGGCGCATGAGCACGACCCGTCGCGAGTTTATGGTGGGGATGAGTGCCAGCGCCTTGATCCTGATGACGGGGTCGCCCCGCGCCCTGGCCAACAGCATGACCATCGGGGGGGTGCGCTACGGCATGATCCACGATGAGACAGCCTGCATCGGTTGTACCGCCTGCATGGATGCCTGCCGGGAAGTCAATCAGGTGCCACAAGGGGTAGCCCGCCTGCAGATCCTGCGCTCCGGCCCTGTGGGTGAATATCCGGATCAGGAGTACCGGTTTTTCCGCAAGTCCTGCCAGCACTGTGATAACGCCCCCTGTGTGCATGTCTGCCCGACGGGTGCATCCCATATCCGGGCCGAGGATGGCATCGTCGACATTAACCCCGATCTCTGTGTCGGCTGCCGCTACTGTCTGGCGGCCTGCCCTTATCAGGTACGCTTTATCAACCCGGTCACCCGCATTGCCGACAAGTGCGACTTTTGCCGCAAAACCAATCTGGCCAACGGCAAGCAACCCGCCTGTGTCGAAGCCTGCCCTACCAAGGCGCTGGTGTTCGGCAATCTGGATGATCCTCACAGCCCGATCGCCAGACGGCTGGTGCATGAAACCACCTATCGCTACAAACAGTTCCTCGGCACCTCGCCCAAGATGTATCGGGTACCAAAAGGGGAGATAAAATCATGAGTCCACATAACCCGCATCATGGCGGTATCCCTCTGCAGATGGTGAGTAGCGAAACGGGAGGTGTGTACCATGTGGCATAACGCATTTCACTTCGACTCACTGGTCTGGGATGGTCCCATCGCCATCTACCTCTTTCTGCTGGGGATCTCCGCCGGTTCAGTCACCCTCTCGGTGCTGTTGCGCCAGCGCGGGGCCGGCAGCGAGAACGGCATCATCAGGGCGACCGCCATTCTGGCCCCGCTCAGCGTGATACTGGGGCTGCTGATCCTCATCTTCCACCTGGCTCGTCCCTGGACCTTCTGGAAGCTGATGTTCCACTATCAGTTCGATTCCGTGATGTCGATGGGGGTCATGCTGTTTCAGGTCTATATGACGGTGTTGTTTGCCTGGCTGGCGGTGGTCTTCAGAGCCGAGATCGAGGGGTTGCGGCGACACCTGCTGGCGGACAGGTTCGCCTTCATCGATACCCTGATAGGCAAGGTGGCACAGCTTGAGCGACTGCTTACTCCCCTGTTGTTGTTGCTGGCCGTACTGCTGGGGGCCTATACCGGCTTCCTGCTCTCGGCGCTCAAGACCTACCCCATGCTCAACAACCCGATCCTGCCGGCGCTGTTTCTGGTATCCGGTATCAGCTCGGGGGTAGCCTCCACCATCTTGCTGGCGGTGACTCTGTTCAAGGAGAGCAGCCATAGCAAGGGGGTGAGCTTTGTGCACCGCTTCGAGCGTCCCATGGTGGCTATCGAGATCTTCTTGCTGGTCTGCTTCTTCACCGGCCTCTACTTCGGTGGCGGCCAGCGGGAGGCAGCGATGTGGGCGGCCATAGGCGGCGGCTTCTGGTCGCAGGTCTTCTGGTTTGGCGTGATTGGCATAGGCATCCTGCTTCCCCAACTGTTGGGGCTGTTCAGCTCGCCAGCTCGCCAGCACCAGCACTCCCACCTGGTGCTGGTCTGCAGCCTGAGCCTGGTGGGGATCTTGCTGCTGCGCTACTTCATCCTCTATGCCGGTCAGATGACGGTGCTGTAACATTGCTGCGTGGATGGGCCAGAGATGTGTTTAGTCCTTATACAGGCTTACACATTTTCGGCTCGTTCTTCTCCACGCAGACTCCCCAACCTTCTCGGCATCCACCATGGGGCCAAAGGCCGGATAAACAACAAGCGCCCAGCCGGGCGCTTGTTGTGGTTATCGTGATGACCGGATTCAGGGTGTTGGGCAGGCGCTTGGCGAGCCACTGTTGCGGGGCCAGAGGGTGGATCCGTCGCTTTCAGAGAGCGGCAGGAATGTGACGCCTTCGCTCATGTTGGCTGGGGGCAGGTCATCCTCCAGCACATACATCCCCATCGGCAGGCTGCCATAACGCTGGTTGGCCTGCACCTGAGCGACCGCGAGGCTTGAGTAACGCAGGCCGAGCAGATCGAAATGATTGCGCCAGTCCCAACCGGTGAGCCGACTGAGTGCAACCAGCATAAAGTCATTGCCCGGTATGTCGCGCACCCGTTTGCCGCCATAGACCGCATGCCCCGAGTAGGGGAACAGGCTAAAGCCGAGCCTATCCTTGCTGGCATTCCACTGCACTTCACTGTCGGCTGCCGCGCCGAAGATCCGTGAATGCTGATAGAGCAGGGTGAAGAGAGTGAAGCCATCGTTCAGCCGGGTGCCATCAGTCAGGATCATACCGTGGGCGCGCAATGCCATCTGGATATAAAACGCCATGCGATAGCCGTTGTGGACGGCGTAGGCATTGCTCTTCCAGGGGGCTTCGTAGCGACTCTCGCCGGTATCGAGCACCTTGCAGTTGGCCCCGAGCACGAGGCGGTTGCCACTCCTGTCCCTTACCTGCGCCGCATCAGACATGAACACATAGAAGAGATCCTTGTGATTCATGTGCCCATCCTTGATGGGCGCCGTGTTGCCATCCCTCAGATAATGGGCGCGCCACTTCACCACATAAGGGAAGATGTTGTTGGAGTTTTCCCCCGCCCGGCTCCCGTAGCCACTCCAGTTGTCGGCATCGCCTGCCGCAGCGTACTGCACGTTCAACCGGTTGGTCTGCAGGTTGTGGCCCAGCTCGTGATTGTCGAGCCAGCCGGTCGGGCTGATGCTGCCGGAAGAGTCCCACGGGTTGCCGCTGCAACCGCTGCCGCAATGGGCATTCTGGTCATAGTTGGCATGCTGGATGATGGTGCGGGTATGGAGCGATTCATCGAGACACCCCTCCCCCAACAGTGCCACGCAGGCGTTTTTAACATCCGCAGGCAGCGACTCATCGAGCCCCTTGCCCTGAATTTTCAGGCCCGCCAGGGTGTAGACACCATTGATGTGATCCCGGGCGATGCTGTCGAGCAGGGCATTGGTGTCGGGGATGACGCCACCAACCGCCTTGGTGAAGCGATCCCGGCGCAGATGCTGTTCGGCGCCATCGGCCCGCAGATCGATATGGGGCAGCTCGGTTTGTTCCAGCCGCTCGTTGAACTCTCGTATCTGCTGCTCATCACTGAAATCCATGATGGCCGGATGACGGGTGACGCCCGTGGCGCTCACCTGGACGGCCAGCGATGCAGCCGCCCCTTCCAGATAGAGGTAGATAGGGCCGCCATAGGGCGAGGTGAAGGTGACACTGCCCCCCTTGGCCAAGATCAGCCGCCCGGTGGCCAGCTCCAGCGGGGCTCGATAGATCTTCTGCTCATAGGCGCGATTGGTATTGGGCCTGTGGTAGTTGAGTCGGACGGTAGCGGACACATCGGCGTTATCGGTGCGTCTCAGGGTGATGATTTGTCCCGGCAGGGCATACCAGCCGGTGGTGGTCCACTGCCCGCTGTAGGGAACCGCAATGCGCCGACTGTCGGTGAGCGTTGCGGGATAGGCGTAGTGAGCCGCTTGTCCCTTCACCACCTTGTTGCGATCGGTGACGTACTCCCCCAGATCGGGCTGGGCCGGGGTACGGGTGCGGGCATAGCTCACCAGCCAGTCGGCAAACATCGCCTGCTGCCAGGATTGATGCTCATCCCAGGCAATGGGGTAGTCGATGGCGGCACGGTATTTGTCGGCCAGCAGCAGGGTGGCGGGCAACAGTGTCACGCCGTCACGGGCAAAGGGACTGATCCCGGCCTTGTCGAGGGTGATGGCCCCATTTCTCAGCCAGTCGGCACCCAGCTTGAACTGCTGGTTGAAGCTCTCCGAGCCACCGCAATTGATAAAGTTGCCGCCGCAGCTATCGAGCCACTGGGTAGTGAAGTTGCGATCCAGAAGGTTGCCAAGCAGGGTATCGACCGCCATCAGCTGGGCGTCGGGTGCCATGATGGTGTTCACTGCCAGATCGCTGGCTCTGAGTTTTGACCAGTAGTTGCCCCAGGTAACCAGCCCCATATCGAGATAGAGGGGGCTTAGCAGCGGGCTGGCATCGCGCCGATAGTTGGAGAGCAGCAGCGGGATCCCGGCCGCTTTGGCCTTGGCAATCCCCTGTGCGATCCCCTGATACCCCAGCCCCTGGCGGTCGATATCGCTGATCACGATAAGCTCCGGCGCCATGGTATCGATGCAGTCACTCAACGCCTGATAATCGCAGGTATTGGCCGGGTTGATGCTGTGCTTGTCGGGATAGATCGCCTTGAGCCAGTCCCGCACGCCTTCGTTATGGGGAAAATACCAGCTATCGGTGCGGCTTGGCATCTGGGCGGTGAGGATGCGCAGGCCATCGCTATCCTTGCCCCGGGTCAGCCAGCCAATCAGCCCCTTGAGCAGCGCCTCGCTCTGCGCTGTGCGGTCAACGGAAAACAGGTTCGCCCCCATGGCTGCCTGACGGTAATCGGCTTGCTCGGAGACCATCACCAGCCCCCGGATCTCGCTCTCCCCCTTGCCATTGATGTTGGAGGGGAGCAGGGTCACCGTGCTCTCCGGTTGGAAGCTGGAAAAGGTGATGGAGTCGTGGCTCGGGTTCCAGCTGATCTGTGCCATTCCCTGATAGAGGCTGCGAACCAGCTCAGTGCGGTGCGTCTCACTGTCGGCAATCGCCGCACGGGCATGGGCGATCAGGGATTGCTCGCTGGCAAGGGTATGATCTTCCCGGGCAATCGCATTGGCGGCATCGCTGATAAAGCGAGCCGAGATCTGACAATCGGCGCGCATGGGTGCTGTGGTATAGGTGTTGCCCGTCAGTGTGCCCTCACACCCAGCGATCTGCGCCAGCACGAAGCCACTCTCGGGCTGCACGGTGAAACGGCCCTGTTCACCGGCGTTCAGACGCAGGGCGTCGGGGCTGAGTACGCCCCCCTGAGAAGCTTGGGTGGTGGCGTTGAAATAGACGGCGGCACTCTCCTGCGTGAAGCTGGCCGAGATCTGGCAATCGCTGCTCATGGGGCCAGTGGTATAGGTGAGGCCGTCCAGGGTGCCATCACATCCGCTTATCCCGGTCAGGAGGTAACCGCTGTCAGCCTGTACCGAGAAGCGCCCCTGTTCACCCGCCGCCAACCGCAGGCTGGTGGGGTTCAACTGTCCGCCCGCGCTGCTCTGGCTGGATGCCTCGAAATAGTTGGGGGTGACAGGGGTCTCTTCCTGTTCGCCATCACCGCCGCCACAGCCTGTGATCAACAGCGCCAGTAAGGGAGTGAGAACCGTCTTTTTCATTGTCTGATACGTTCCTTGTGTTACGACGGGTGGGAGGAGTCGGTAGTCTAATGAGCGGTTTCGTTTATTTCAACGCTGATTGAATGGTTAATTATCTTTATTTTCAGCATGTTGGATGTGTTTTTTGGCCGGCGTTTGCCGTATTTGGTGTTGCTAGCGCAGCAGAACCGATAGGGATGGGGCGAGCACCCCATCAGCACAGGCCATACCAGCCTGAGCTCACCGTAATGAGTCGCTTCACCGGGTTAACAGGGGATGCTGGGCCGCAGGTTTTGCCTGCAACCCTCGCAGGGGGGATGTCAGACGGATGGATGAGCGGCGGGGTCGATCGTTGCCAGCGCCCGCATCTCCAGCTGCTGCTCGCCGGGGCGACAGACCAGCACCGAGCCTTGCTCGAACCAGTCCCCCAGCACGATACGCCGCGCGGGGTGGCCATCGAGGATGAAGTCGTGGATGGCGGGTCTGTGGGTGTGGCCGTGGATCATCATCCGGCAGTCTTGCTGGCGCAGCATCTCGTCCACCGCCGCGGGCGTTACATCCATGATGATCTGGCTCTTGTGGGCATTTTCCATCTGGCTTTGGCCGCGCATCTTGCAGGCGATGGCCTGACGGCGGGCGAGCGGCAGCCGCAAAAAGAGCCAGCGCAGCCACTTGAGCTGGGTGATGCGACGAAACTTCTGATACCCCTCATCCAGGGTGCAGAGCAGATCGCCGTGGCTCAGCACTACCCGCTCCCCATAGAGGTCGATAACGCAAGGGTCACCCAGCAATGTCATACCCGCGCGCTTGGCAAACTGTTGGCCCAGCAGAAAGTCGCGGTTGCCGTGGATAAAGTAGATGGGCACGTTCTGCTGGCTCAGGGCCAAGAAGGCATCGGCCATCTGTTGATGGAGCGGATTGGGGTCATCATCGCCAATCCAGAATTCGAAGAGATCTCCCAGCACATAGAGGGCATCGGCGCCGGGGGCGTCGTGCTCGAGAAAGCGCACCAGTGCCGCGGTCATATCGGGCCGCTGGGCAGAGAGGTGAATGTCACTGATAAAGAGGGTGCTCATGATGTGGGGATCGGGCTCTCGGTCGAAACAGGGCAAACGGGGGTGGCAGAGATAGTAGAAACAACAGGGGACGAACAGTGCGCTGCGGGCGCCATCGCATCAGTGGATGTATGCATACCGTCACGGGATGGCGGCAGCCATGACAGCTCGGCCAGATTTCGTTCCTCCAGCGTCAGCAGGGTGGCGTAAGGATCGCCCGCCAGCCCCAGCAACCGGCACATGGCCGCCTCCCCTTTCAATCCCTCTTCAAGACGCAGGCGCAATACCTCCTGATAGAACGCATCGCCAAAGCGTTGCAGCAAAGCCGCCATCAGGGTGAGGTGGCGCCAGCCGTTCAGCGTCTCGATGGGAGCTGGGGTGACATAGAGCTCAAGCAGCCAGCAGACATCGCCCTTGTCAGAACCGCTATTAGCACAGCTCTGGTCAAGGCAGGAAAAGGTGCGCTCCAGCAGCCAGATATTGTCGTCCTTGGCGCTCGCCTGCCAACCTTGCTCTGCAAAAGTAGCGGCAAACGCCGCAGGATCGGGATGCTGGCAGAGAATATCGAGATCGCTGCCCGGCCGATCGAGGCCGATGGCCAGCGTACTCACCAGCGCCATATCGGCGCACTGCGCGGCCAGCTCATCCCACAACCCGGCTGTGAGCAGGGCATGGGCCGAGCGCTGGCGCGGGTTGCCGTGGGCCAGATAGTCGAGGCGGCGCCAGTTTGGACTGGCAGTGGAGGAGGCAGATGGAAAAACTGCGGCCGGGGCCGCAGTTTTGTCAGTGCCGAGTCGGCAGAGATCAGTCAGCAAGGGTCACCTTGGTGATCACCACGTCTTCTACCGGCACGTCCTGGTGGATGCGGCCGTAGTTACCGGTCTTGACGCCTTTGATCTTGTTGACCACGTCCATGCCGGCGGTCACTTCACCGAATACGCAGTAGCCGAAGCCCTGAGTGGTGGCGGATTTGAAGTCGAGGAAGTCGTTGTTGTTCACGTTGATGAAGAACTGGGCGCTGGCAGAGTGCGGCTCCATGGTGCGGGCCATGGCGATGGTGCCGATCTTGTTGGACAGACCGTTGGCCGCTTCGTTCTTGATGGGGGCGCGGGTATCTTTCTCTTCAAAGCCCGGGGCATAGCCGCCGCCCTGGATCATGAAGCCGTCGATGACGCGGTGGAAAATGGTGTTGTCGTAGTGACCGTCACGGCAGTATTGCAGGAAGTTAGCCACGGTTTCCGGGGCTTTTTCAGCATTCAGGGTGAGGGTGATGTCGCCGTGATTGGTGTGCAGAGTGACCATGATATGTCCTTTCATTTGATGCGGGCGACGAAGTGCCCGCAGGTGTATGGCATAAAGTGGTGGCAATTCTAGCCCATCAGGGGCTGGCGGCATAGTCTCTCAGGCGCCGTAACCGTGCTGGCTGGCGGGATTGGCCCGCTTTTCTACCTCGTTTTCTGCCCCTGAACGGGGTATCATGACCAACCATTTTACTCACAGGCAGTGGTTAGAAGATGCTGAAGATATACAACACACTCACTCGTCAAAAAGAAGAATTCAAACCTATCCACCCGGGCAAGGTGGGCATGTATGTGTGTGGTGTCACCATCTACGATCACTGTCATATCGGCCACGGCCGCACCTTCGTCGCCTTTGATGTGGTGGCTCGCTACCTGCGTTACGCCGGTTATGACCTCACCTACGTGCGCAACATCACCGACGTGGATGACAAGATCATCAAGCGCGCCGCTGAAACCCGCGTCACCTGCGACGAGCTGACCGAGCGTCTGATCGGCGACATGCACGCCGACTTTGACGCCCTCGGCATGGTGCGCCCGGATATCGAACCGCGCGCCACCCAGCACATCGAAGAGATCATCGAGCTGGTGCAATCCCTGCTGGAAAAAGAGCACGCCTACGTGGCGGATAACGGCGATGTGATGTTTATCGTCGAATCCTATGCCGACTACGGCAAGCTCTCCGGTCAGGATCTGGAGCAGCTGCAAGCCGGTGCCCGCGTTGACGTGGTGGATGCCAAGCGCAACCCGCTCGACTTCGTGTTGTGGAAGATGTCCAAGCCGGGCGAGCCGACCTGGGAAAGCCCTTGGGGCCCGGGCCGTCCTGGCTGGCACATCGAGTGCTCCGCCATGAACTCCAAGCACCTTGGCAACCACTTCGACATCCACGGCGGCGGCTCCGATCTGCAGTTCCCGCACCACGAGAACGAGATCGCCCAGTCCTGCTGCGCCCACGGTGGTGACTACGTCAACACCTGGATGCACAGCGGCATGGTGATGGTGGATAAAGAGAAGATGTCCAAATCCCTTGGCAACTTCTTCACCATCCGCGACGTTTTGGCTCACTACGACGCCGAAACCGTCCGTTACTTCCTGATGTCTGGCCACTACCGCAGCCAGCTCAACTACTCGGAAGATAACCTCAAGCAAGCCCGCGCCGCGTTGGAGCGCATGTACACCGCCCTGCGCGATCTGCCGGTAGCCGCTGCTGCCGGTGGCGACGAGCAGGTGGCTCGCTTCAAGGAAGCGATGGACGACGACTTCAACACCCCGGAAGCCTACTCCGCCCTGTTCGATCTGGTGCGCGAGATCAACCGCCAGAAGGGTGAAGACATGGCTGTTGCCGCCGCGCTGGGCGCCCGTCTGCGCGAGCTGGGCGCCGTGCTCGGCATCCTGCAGCAAGATCCCGAAGCCTTCCTCAAGGGTGACGAAGCGGACGAAGAGGTTGCCGAGATCGAGCGCCTGATCGCCGAGCGCAATCAGGCCCGTGCCGACAAGAACTGGGCTGCTGCCGATGCCGCCCGTAACCGTCTCACCGAGATGGGTATCGTGCTGGAAGACAGCGCCGGCAAGACCAGCTGGCGCCGTGCCTAAGGCCGGTTGGCCTTGTTGGCGTCTGGTGCCAACAGGTTGAGCGAATAAAAAAACCGCAGCCCTTGGGCTGCGGTTTTTTTTGTGGTCTGCCGGAGGGCTGACACCTTCCCTCTCTCCTGATTGGCATGGCTTCGCCATGCAGGACGCGAGGGCGCTGACCTCGAAGAGGTTTCGCCGCCGCTACGCGGCTTGGCGAGTGACTTTGGAAAGACCCAAAGTCACCAAAGGTCTTCTCCCCCGGCAACCCGCTCGCTTCGCGGGTTCCCTCGTCTCGTCCAACGGGTCGGACGGAGCGCCGCAGACGGCACATCCCTGTGCCGACTGCGGCTGCGCCATCATCCCTGATGGCGCTCCTGACCCGTTGAACTCGACTCGGCGGTTTGCAGGGGGAACCAATACCGTGCCCGCCCGTGGCTTTAGCGTGCATGTTGACCGCCTTTTTTCGCTGAAAGGGGAGAGCAGTGCAAGGGGTTGGAGAAATAGGGTTTTGGTTGGAATAGAAGTGTGTTTGGGGAATAGAAATAAAAACCGCAGCTCAAGGCTGCGGTTTTTTCGTGGTTTGCCGAAGCCTCGGCATCCTTCGCTCAGATCCCCTCTCCCCTTGAGGGAGAGGGCTAGGTTGAGGGGACTAACGTTATTCCTTGGCTGAATACCTGCAGCAGAAGGGCATAAATGTGTTTCAAAAACTATTCGTCACAATATGGGAACCTTTTGAGCGATAGAAATAAAAGCTACAGCCTAAATTCTAGCCGGGTGAAGATAAGAATCTTGTACGTAAAGGTTGAAAACATTAGATGTTTAATATCAATCGCTTAGCGAGGTACATTTTTGTGTAGACTTGCTTATTCGTATTTTCTCTAAAATGTGCTTCGAAACGGAACCGAGTAAGCATTACTGTTTTCAACGTTTTAAACTTCTTGTTATATGCCTTTTTGCTTGCGATATGAGGCATAACTTTTTAAACCGAACATAACAGTTAAAAATAGGAAAAGTAATGGAGTAAAATAATACAGCCAATATAATTGTTCAAAAAAGACATTGATTGGCTTGCCAGAGGAGCTTTGTTCTAGGCTGGAAATCCAGTTATATGCACGGTAAGTTAGATACGCAAGCAGAAGAGTAATAGCGACTCCAACTTGCCAAAAGTAGCCAGTAAGTTTCCATAATTGCTCTAACAGTTCTTCTAATATTGAATGTCTACGTCCCATGTAGATTTCTCCTTTGGCATATAACACCCTGTTACGGGGTGAGCAGCGAAATAGAAAAAAACGCCGTAAATCACCTTCATCACTTAAACCAACGCATAATTAAAATGCCACACGTTGCGAGTCCCTCTTGAACAGATTGTTAAATTTCGTCTAAATGAGCTAAAAAGCCGTCTGCAAACTCAGATAACATCATCGTGCTATAGTTTGTACTGCCACTTGACCAAGGAGACCCCTCGGGAGAAAAAATTAATTGCATCGAGTGTAAGTCACTCAATAACCGAGAGTATGGTATTAATTTCGACACTCCACTACATTGTTCAATCTCTTGTTTCAATATCGCTTCATACTTAGGCAACTCGTGTCCATATTCATATCGATTACGGCTCTTAAACAAGCGTAGTAATGCCAAGTGACTTGCCGTTAACTGGCTAATCGTAGAAAGATAAATTGAGTTCAGCTCTTCAGTAACGCTATCAACTTTAATTGAATTCAAAATCAACTGTACAAGCGCGTTATGAGTAGCGACATCGCTGGTCTTTAAAGCTATATCTGTTGACCTTAGAATTGCACTTAACACCGCATTATGCCGCTCTACATCTGTTTTGAGCTTATCCATATCTATCGAAGCGTTATTAAGCGCGTCAGTAAGGGTATGAAGCCAACGTGTTCTTCGTGCATTGTACGGGTCTTCAACAATTGAGTTCAGTAACTCAAGTGCAGTCCCAGAGAACATTGGGGATAAGCCTATCCCAGCTCTTACAAGCCGATGAAACTTATCACTTGCAGGTTCTACCGATGGATCAAATTCTTCTTTATTTATCATCGTCATTTAAAACTTCCTATCAAATCAGTAAATTTAACGCCCGCATTTGCGGTTGGTTTGAAGCGCAGCGGAAAACCAATCCGACAACATGCGCTTGTTAGGCGATTTTTTCAAATCAGATTAAAATATACTCTAACAATTTTGCCATCATATTTTTCAGCATACACTGGATACATACCGTCACCCATGACTGTAGTTACTGCTATTCCCGCTCCCTTATGCCCGAGCTTAAACGGCATCTCACCATATCCTTTTTCTGACATAGTGGCATAACATGCACCAGCATAAGAAAAGTTAATCTTGTTAGAGTAATCTATTTCAATAGTTTCAAATCTGCCTAAGGCTATTAATTCATTTACGGTTTGTTCAAAGCCAGCAATTTTTTCTTCGTAGTTAGAGAAGTCTTTTCTGAATTGATAGATATCACCAGTTTCAGTGTCTTTTAGTAATCGAATATCTTCAAACTCATCATCTTGCCATTCAGAGTTGATGTAGCAGGGGTCTGTAATCATGAGTTGACCGCTATCCACAGCGACCATGCCCATTTCTTCTATTTCATATTCTGCATCAGATGAAAAAATCCTAAAGTCGTCATCTTCATCTTCAAGGGCAAGCTCAAGAAGATCCATTGTTCTTCTAATGTCTTTAGATTTTTCCAGGTCACTTCTTAATCTTTTTACTTCTTCAGATTTACTAGACAGTTCACTTTCGTGAGATTTTTTGTCTTCGCTTAACCTAATTATTTCCTCTTCTCTTATTTTTATACGCTCATTCAATATCTTTTCAATGTTTTCTGGACTCTTCTTCTCTAGAGCAGAAATCTGATCCTTCAAAAATGAATTATTCTTTTCTACAGCCTTTATTTGCTCGTCCTTAGACTGTAGAGATGAATTCAAATTTTTTATGTATGCAGCATAAACCCAACCCGCAACAATAAGTGCAAAAGCATTAGATCCTAGCTGCAAATAATTAATTAGTTCCTCAGGCAAAGTCCACTCCTCTTATTCGCCTAACAGTGATTAGATAGAAGGCGGCACTAATCCGTTAGCAGAGCCTTCCATATAACTCCGATCTGCCCTGATTTTTGCCATGAAAAAAGCAAATTAAATCAAAGCATTACCAATCTACCTCTGATACTTGAATGTATTCGCTTGACCTCC
The DNA here is from genome assembly GCF_049170575.1 of Aeromonas sp. 604282. NCBI lineage: Bacteria > Pseudomonadati > Pseudomonadota > Gammaproteobacteria > Aeromonadales > Aeromonadaceae > Aeromonas > Aeromonas sp. 604282. The sequence goes on from NZ_JAAKMV010000002.1 coordinate 52,811, forward strand.
TCTTTTTACTCTACCATTACTACTGTATAAAAAAACAGGGCCATAGGTTCGATTAGCGAAGCGTAATCGGACGTTCGAGAAATAATATCATCATCACTTAAAAGCATTCACTATCGGGCTTTCAATATAAAACCGTTTTCCGATAGATATCTGTGCCGCTCTGCACACCATGAATTTTTCACCTATGTAACCATATCGATGGCGCTTGTTTCATTGGTGCGACAATCTGCTCTCTCCATGGGGTGGGCCAGGGATTGGTTGCGAGATAACAACTCGCCCGATCTTTGCCCCGAATAGGCTGGGGGTTGTGACCGCGGTGCAATGCGCTGCGCGTATTGCACCCTACGCCTGTTAACCGGCCTCGGGGCTGCGGGCTGGGTGTTGCCCCCTGTTGTTCGCCGAGGTGAGGGCCGTAGGTTCGATTAGCGAAGCGTAATCGGACGTTCGAGAAATAAGGTGTTATCACGTTGAAATACTCACTATCGGGTCTTCAATATAAAGGCATTTCCCGATAGGGATATCCAGCGCTTGCTGCTCTGCACACCATGATTTTTCACCTACGCAACTATTGTGATGGTGCTTGTTGCATAGGTGCGACAATCTGCTCTCGCCATGGGGTGGGCCAGGGGTTGGCTGTGAGACAACAACCCGCCCGATCTTTGCCCTGAATAGGCTGGGGAATGTTACCGCGGTGCAATGCGCTTATTGCACCCTACGTCTGTTTACCGGCCTCGGGGCGGAGGGGTTGGGTGTTGCCCCCTGTTGTTCGCCGGGGTGAGCTCGTTTGTCTAGGCCGCTAGGAAGGATGCCGATCACGTGGCGGTGAAACACCATCATCGATTTTCAACAGTCCAATACTCACCATTATTATATGGTTCACCTTCATCATCACATCGAGTAACCTTATTTTTCCCTTCTCCCATATCAAGTTCAAGCCAAGGTAATTTAGAGTTTTTAAATATAAAGTAGGCAGGCTCTTCTACGTTTATCTTTTGTGGCTTTTTGGGGCTGCAAAGTAAAAAGTGAGGCCTTACATTTGGCCATGTATCTTCATCGCCGAAAATAGCATTGAATCGTTTGTTTTTACTGTTTAACTGAGCGTTGCTAAAATAACTATCGCCTTTAGCCTCGATCATCACAATATGGGTTGTATTTTCGTGATCAACAAAGGCAAGAAGAAAGTCGACATCCTCTTGAGTGCCTGATATTTGATAGTCTATATTAACACCTTCATTTTCTATCGAATTCCGTTTGAAGGCTTTGTCAGCATCATTATGGGTTAGGAATAAGCTGGCATAAATCCAGTCAAGGTGATAGTCCATCGCGGCAAAGTATTCTCTGGGGATCTTTATACCGATTAGCTCTGATATTTTATCAAGCTGTTTGTCATCCATGCGAAACTCGGGGTTTCCCAGCATTTGGCCAATCAGGTAAAAACGCTCTTTGCGGTTAAATGATCTCAAGTTTGAAATTATGTCAACGTTCATATAATCCACTGGGTACGACGGTTAATTATTGTACATGAGATAGTGATAAGGCTAATGCCCCCATTTAATCGCCTTACTGTTTTTTGTTAAAATGAAAAGGTTAATTATTTTTATGGGGGCTTTGATTTATATTAAAGCTGCAGTGATGCCCTTACCTCAAAGACTTCTTCACTAACACATTTAGCTCGCTTTCCTTTTCCACTTGGTTGTATGACAAATTGAAGCGACTTATTTAAAGGGACTGGCTGTTTTCTGTAGTCTCGACCAATTTTAAATGAGTCAGAAAATGCTGCGATGGAACTTGCGAAGTGATGAATCATGTTGTCTTTGTCTGCATAGTCAGTTTCATCTAAATCGGTCATTCTGGATAATATCGCGCAGTCAATCAATGTTCCCTCCAGCCATAAAGAAGTAGAGGAATATCCCGCACACCATTTAAGATTAGTACCTTCTAAATAAACTTCCATTGTGCTTGTGTTTTCGCCAACAAAACATGAACCTATCATCAATCCTGTGATATTACATTCTTTTGAGCGTAAACCTACCTCCCAGATAAGGTCTGAAATTGATACATTGCCGACCTTTTTCTTGTAGCCATGAGCTGCAATATAGACCGTGGTATTAGTGAATTTTCTTTTGCACAGACAGTCCAAAGCTTTTAAAAAGCTACTTCTATCATAAAAGTTAGCATGATAAACCTCTGTATCACCAGCAAGTTTACCAACACCTTCAACAAAAGGAAGAACGCTTGTTCTATTAGAGTCACTATAATCAAGTTCCCATGGTGATTCTAGAATTAATATTGCACGATTAGAACTATGTCTTTTTGTCATCTTGTCACCTATTTGAAGTTTAATATATGGTTCGTGTTTTATTGCCTTATTCGCTCTCTAAGATTAAGTTTGTTTCTCCTAGGCATGTTATTACCTGCGTAAGTATGACTACTCTGTATAAATCTATTTAAGATGCCAAATGGGTGGATATCTAGGATTTTCCACATCATTACTTCGAATACACGAGGAGCGATTAACCTGTTGCAGAGAGATTTTTATTTGGCCACGTAAAGAAAAGTCACTCGCCAAGCCGCGCAGCGGCGGCGAAACCCCGTCGAGGACGGAGTTCTCGTGTCCTGCATGGCGAAGGCATGCCATTTAGGCAGATGATATTCCGCCATGCAAAGATGTTACCGAACCCCTAACCCTCTCCCGCAAGGGGAGAGGGGATGGTTACCGCGGACGATTACGCTTCGCTAATCGACCCTGCAGGCTTATTGCACCCTGCGCCTCATCCCGTGGTGGGAGAGGCGCACTCCCGCTGCTTGGTGACCCATCCTCTGGAATGCTAGGATGCCCAACCGTTTTCTTATCCAACCCTTATCACTTATGGCAAACCGGCTCGTCGAGAGTAAAAACAGGATCACTCGGGCAGTACGCTGGCTCGCAACTCGCGGCGCAGCGCTCTTCGCAGAAATCTCGGAGTTTCAGCAGCGCATCTGGGTGGTCAGCATAACGAACGACAACTACACGGATACCTTTATCGTCAATGAAGGCAGCTTCGAAGAGCCTATGCAGTGGATGCGGCGCAAACAGTACAACGCCGACATGCTGCAGCGGGTAGATGCCATGCAGCGATCCCAGGTAATCCAGTTCGAGCTGGGCGACATCCGCCATCGCCTGATGCGGGTCAAATAACGCTGAGCATGCTCAGTAGCGACGGGCGTTGGGCCAAACGGCATCAATATGCTGACCAGCCAGTGACCCATACCGCAGGATGCAACGAAGGAAGTGAATTGCACCTCTATTCGGCGCAGGTTTGCTTGTGGCAACAGGCTTTGTGGATTGCGACATGCGCCTCACCCATATGAAGGTAAAGATGGTGACCGCGGACGATTACGCTTCGCTAATCGACCCTACGCTAAAGTGGCTACCGCCCCTGACTCTCGCTACCAGATTGCGCCGTTGACCATTGATCTCGGAAAAGGGGCCAACAGACGCCCGTCGCCATATTACGGAGCCAGAGTGGTCTTATCTATGGTTTTAATGGGCTAACTATCAGAAAAGAGTGATTTTTTGCGCTGGCACAAACTTTTATTAACTGACGATTAGTTGATGACTATCTGGGTTTTGGGCGGCCGGTGGGACTGGGGGTGGATGGGGCGCCCCCCAACGATACCTCGAGTCTGACGAAGGAGGCCCCTCAGACGCTCGAACTGCAGCGGTTATGGGCGGCAAGTGGAATGAGGTGGATGTCGCCATAGCGGGGCTCGATGTCGAACAGCTCATCGCCCGCCACCAGTTGTCCGCCGCGGCGCTGGTGCATGGCTAGCCGACTCTGGTGCTACTCTGGCAATAACCGCAAAGCGGGTCTCACTGATGAGCCGCGGATCACCTTGCTCTGCTTTCGGGCAAGACTTGGGCCGATAACATCCGCCCGCAGCCTGCAGCTTCCTCTCTCTTGGCCCTTGCCTCTTTCAAGGAAACCTCTGGATAGACAACTGGTACCAGCCCCTCTCCTTTCTACCGGGGCAGAACCTGAGGCGCCTGTACTTCCCCCGATAGGGAGGGCCTATTTCATCAGGCAGCCTCTGCTGCTGACCAGCGCCCCTTACTTGTGACCCCATGGAGTCGGATGGCGAAATGGAGGGCTCTCCCGTTTCAATTGGGAGTAGATGACAAGTGCAGGGAGGATAATCCACCACCTAACAGCCAAGCATAGCAAACATATGGAGGGCTTTTTCCCCTGCCGGAAAATGCGTCCCCTAATCACGGAGGAATATCACAAGGCCAGATTAGCCGACGAGAGACAACAAAAAACCCGCAAAGCTTTTGGCTATGCGGGTTTTGGTATTTTTAAGACTCTAATATGGTGCCGAGGCCGGAATCGAACCGGCACGACGCGAACGTCGAGGGATTTTAAATCAAAGAGCTTCGTTTGCATCTCACCGCATGAGATAGCAAGTAGATGGAGCGAGTAACACCGCAAGTTCGCAACAAATCGCACTCCGTCATAGAACATCGCATACCGCTTATCACAGAATTCGCAAAGATACGCCGCCGTGTTGGTCTTGCCCCCGATCTGATAACCTCTGAGCTTTCGCATTTGCAATCGTTTCAGTCGGAGTCCCCCATGGCAGCCTATTCCCCTCCCTTCACCCTGACCCACGCCATGTTGAGCCGGGTGGCGGAGATCGCAGAATTGGTGGGGCAATGGCGCTCGACGCAGAGCTCGCAAGTCCCCATGCTGCGCCGGGAAAACCGGATCCGCACCATCCAGGCATCCCTGGCTATCGAGCACAACACCCTGAGCCTGGATCAAGTCACGGCAGTGATCGACGGCAAACCTGTACTGGGATTGCCCCGTGAGATCCAGGAGGTGCGCAATGCGTTTGCCGCTTATGAAGCAATGTCGGCTTGGGCCCCTACCTCTTCTGCGGATTTGCTCAGGGCCCATGGACGTTTGATGCACGTGTTATGCGATGACGCAGGGCAATGGCGTAGCAGTGGGGTCGGCATCTATCGAGGTGAGCAATTAGTGCATATGGCTCCCCCCGCGACTCAGGTTCCGCGTCTGATGGAACAACTGATGCAATGGTTGGCAGAAACAGAGGCCCATCCCTTGATCGCCTCTTGTGCCTTGCACTACGAGTTGGAGTTTATCCACCCCTTTTCCGATGGAAATGGTCGTATGGGACGCTTGTGGCAAACGGTGATCTTGAGCCGTTGGCAACCAGTGATGGCCTTCCTGCCGGTGGAAGCGATCATCAAAGAGCGCCAAGAGCACTACTACCACCAATTAAGTCAGACCGACAGGCTGAGTGACTGCACCGATTTTATTCTGTTTCTGCTAGAGGCGCTGCGAGATGCGTTGGCCGAAGCGATTACCGCACAGCCGACATCTCAGCCCACCCCGCCAGAAAAAGTGAGGGTAGAAACGCCGGTAGAAATGAAGGTAAAAATGCGGGCAAAAACACCGGATGCAGTGTTGGCGATCTTAGCGAGCGAGCCTGCCCTGACCCTGACACAAGTAGCCGAGCGAATAGGCAAATCGACCAGCACGGTGGAGCGAGCAGCTGCCGCATTGGTTAAAGCGGGGCGATTGCGCTTTGTTGGTCCGCGCAAGGGTGGGCATTGGGAAGTGTTGTCATAGGACTGCTTGCTAAGGCCACCGAGTGAGTTGCTACAGCCGCCCAGCTTCCGGGTAGCATCAGTAAACATATAACCAGCCAAGTAAACCCAAGCGCAACGAACCCCATTTGCGCACAAAGGAGGCGCAGTAACTCTCTGTTTTATCTCACTAACACCACAAGGTGTAAGATCTCCATTGGGGATAATCAGATACTGTGATACTTACCCCACATCCCAATGGATAGACTCCTATAGGTCAGCTAACCTGACCTCACCACATTCCCCAAAAGACGCATGAAATGGAACTCTCGTCGCTCGCGGTATCTGTTCTGGCAACTTCTGGCTTGTTCTTGGGCCCGATATTCTTATCAGTTGGGATCATCTTGCTAATAAGAAAGAGGCTTCGCTCACATAGGGTCAGCCCGTTGACCGCCGACCTGCTCAGGCCAGCGGGTCACACCCTGCAACAGCAAATCCAAGACCTACAGATAGACCTCTTTTCCCAAATGCTATTCACGCCATTGACCATGATGATGATCGGGTTCTACCTCTTGTTACAGAGCTACATCGATAAGAAGGCTATGAGCACGACTGTGATGCTGACTTCTGGGGTAGTCATGCTGGGTCTCTTTATCTATGGCACAACCAAAACTTACAAAATGGCCAACAAGGTTCAACACCTCAAGCTGGGTTACTCCTGTGAACTGGCAGTGGGTCAGGAGCTGGACCAAATCGTTAGGCCCCAACAGTACCCCTATCGGGTTTACCACGATATCCCGTTTGATGGATTCAACATCGACCATTTGATCATCTGCCCTAACGGGGTCTTTGTCATCGAGACTAAGGGTCGCTCCAAACCCATCAACAATGGAGAAAAACAGTTCAAGGTTCGGGTCGAAAATGATGCGCTTCACTTCCCAAACCATGTTGAAAAAGCGCCGCTCGAACAGGTCCGCCGTAACGTCACCACTGTGCGTAACTGGCTCAACAGTGCAACTGGGACCGAAGTCCCGGTAGGTGGCGTTCTGGTTCTACCTGGCTGGTTTGTGGATTTACGCCAGAAGATCACCTTCCCCTACATCGTCAGTGCCGCTGCACTCCCAAAGCAACTCCCCCAATTTAGAGCTGGCTCACTTGAACTGGCTCAGATCCAGGCCATAGCGCACCAAGTAGAGCAAAAAGTACGGGACGTCGCCAAGGCAGGCTAACAAGACTGTATTGCCGACTGATTTTGCATCGGTCGGCAAAAGTCCCCCTCCCTTGAATTCCCCTCGGTTTGAGGCTTTTGGGGTATAGGGGAACACAGGGGGGATTCGCAGCGATGAATTTGAAGCTACCCATTGCGGGTAAAAAGCCAGCGGCGCTATTGTACTAATTCTTTTTTTGCACAAGGAGTGTGCTCGATGTCTATCTCGCCCATGGATCTCGCTACTTATTACGGTGTCGATGACATTCCTGCAGCCCTATCGATAGGCGATAACCTCCATAGTTTGCTCGTAGCCATATTCAGGAATGAACCTCTGAATCCGCCCCGCTGTGACATTCTAGCCAACTATGACCTTAACGCCTTGAGAGGCTTTATCAACGGCGATATGACTCTCCCTGAGTTCAGACGCCAATCTGCGGTAGAACAGGAGCAGCGCCGTTCTAAATCTCTTTACTATAAGGGCCGAAAGATTGTGCATCGCTACCAACCTTCAATCACGAAGCCATTGGCTGCTCAGCCAGACGACAAAGCTAATATAGAGAAGACCAGACAAAATCCCACTTGGGATTACCTGCAGAAGTTCCGGATCAAAAATGGTCTGGCCGATGGCCAGAATTCTGTGTCCCTCCCCCCGCATGAACTGGCCAAACAATTCTGGGTGGATGATATCACCAGTGCGATCACGGGCGGTGCCAGGTTGCACAGCCTCCTTGTCGCTGCCGGACAAGGCGCGACGATATCAGCAGCAAACAGACAATTTCTCTTGAACAGGGGGTTGAATGCCTTGCTGTGCTTCTTGACCGGCGACCTCTCCCAAGAGCAGTTCGACCAAAAAGGGAAAGCAGAACAGGAGCAACGAAACGAGCTTGCGCAACAGAAACAACGCGAGATCGCCGCTCAGAAGGCCGCAGATGAAGAACGTTATAAAGCCGAGCAGAAAGCCCGAAGTGTGCGACTTGAGGCTGAGCGGATTCAGCGTGAGAGTGACCCCAAGTACATCGCACGGATGAAGAACCAAGCACTCAGGGAGAAGTATGGTGTCACTGGATATGTCGAATCACATCACCTCAAACAGCTCATGGCAATCCTTCTCAAGCTGGATGCAGGTACACGGCTACTGGAGACTGAAACCATCTGGCTCAAGAGCAATGGCCGTGAGTACGAGACAAAGGAGATTCTGCATAGCTACAACCGACTCGAAGCTGATCACTGGCTAGCGGAGTACCGCAACAGTAAGAACCCATGGAGTGCAGTCAATGCCAGCGGACACTTGCGTAAATGCGCAGCATCGAATGAGGCGATTGCGCTGCTGAGTGCCATCCCAGCCAAGCGGCAGGTTCAGCCTAAGCTGAAATCCGCCATTCTCACCACTCATGGTGGCGCGATGCGTGACCATGGCGAACATGCTGCCGCATTGAACATGGGTGCTGAAGCTCACCGCCTTCAACCCAACAACTTTCGCCCCTGCACACTACTTGGTGCAGTCTGTATCGAGCTTGGCAACATTAGTGAGGGACATGAGTGGTATTGCAAGGCGGAAGCCAGAGGCGCTGGCCGTGACAGCATTATGTCGGATGTCAGGTCGCTTCTTACCCGGATGACAGCCGATAAGCGTGAAGCAGTTATCGCAGAGCTGTTACGCATTCATCCCGAACAGTATCGATGGCTAACGAAGTGGCGTCAGGCAAAGGCATAATTGACATTATTGCTAGCAAACCGAGAGTGAATCGCAAGCCGTTATGGTTGGGAAGTGTCTAGATCGCTAGTGGCGGTTCACATGGGAAAAAATGTATCGACAAGCTCATGCTCTATTTGAAAAACTAGAAAAAATTGGTCATTTAAGGTAGGCATGATGACTTACAACCCCCTGGATGAAGAGTTACAAGCCAAGAATGCTCACATGAAAAAGGCAAAGCAAGCAGCTGAATATTTGGCTGCAGAAGAGCTCTGGTTCACGGCGTTCAACCGCGAGATGGAAACAGAAAAGCTGATAGCAGCACAAGCACTTCACTCCGAGCACATGAAAGAGCATGATCATTTAAAAATTTTACTAACTCACCAGCGAGCAAAATGTAGTCAAATCGACGGGAACTTAGATACCTTTAACCCGTTCATCAGGTTCTCAAGCAAATATGACCAGATGAAAGAGAGAAAACTAAAAGAATTCAGTCTCTTGAGTTTGTTGGAGATGCAGGTCAAACGCTCCAAGGATGAATGCGGGAACGCTCAAGGACTTGCCAAAGCCATCACCGACAATATTGCCCGCTATGACAGCTATCAAGCTGCACTAAAGGGTGAGGAAAGAGAGTTGAGCCTACAGGCTGATCGCGCAGCGATTGAGTTCGCCAGAGTGTATGTCAAGCACAAAGTCATCGAGGAAGCCCTTCAACCCAAACTTGACCTCATAGCAAAGTACGAGGCGGAGCTGGAAAAGGTGGCCTCGGATCTTGCTTATGCTGAGTCGCTGCAGGAGAAGCTTAATAGCAGTAATTCCTACGAGCGCAGAGAGATCCATCAGTCGTGTGAGAACTTCTTTGGAACTGGTAAGCCCAGCAGTGTGATTGTCAAAAAGAAACGTGTAAAAAAGGCTCTTGAACGCAAGCTGGAAAAAACCCAAGTAGTGGCTAGACGCATAGGTTTCACCAAATCTTGGGTTATCAAGAAACTGTTCATAGACGGTAATAACCTCTGTTACTTCGACGAGAAGTTCATCGGTCTAAAAGCATTGCTCGCACTGATCAAGACCATTAATGGGCAATACAACATTCAGATCGTTTTTGACCATGGCATTCTTGGACTCACAGAGCTGACTGCTGCTGAGATTAAACAGCGATTCCCTGACAACGTAGAGGTTCACATCGCCGCTAGAGGGCAGATCGCGGACCACACGCTCATCTCACTCGTAAACAGTGATGAGCAGTATTTTTTGATCAGCAATGACCGATTCGCAGAATTTGCTGACACCCCTGCGGTGGAAGAAGAAAGGGTCATTCGCCATGAGCTCTTGAGCGATACCATTTTCATTCACGACCTTGACCTCCAGGCGACCTTCTAGCAAATAGCGCAGCCTGGACTACCGGATGTATTGCGGGGCAGTAAACTCCGCAATATATCCCCTCGGAAATCCTCCAAGAGGTGCGCTCCACCGAGCACCCTCAAAATACCCCCATGAATGGCGACTATTTTGAGAAGGTGACGTTGGCGGGGATCGGAAAATAAAAAAGTATCGATCACTCATGCTCTTGCCCTGACTTCAGTGCTGAAGCTGCTGAGGTAATGATCTTCGTAATTTTAGAGTCAGCCAAAAAGCTCTTGCTGAACTGGTCTTTGTGTTCACGAATAAATTTATTCAAGGTAGGATGGGTTCCTAGGCGACAGGACTCCTTAAGTTCAGGCAGTGAGGCTTTCAGGTTGAAACCATTCTTTTTGATGATTCTTTCCGCCTCACGAACTATTCTACTTTGCTTACTGTAGGTAGGCTCAGTCCCAATAAAAGAGGCCGGGATTCGGTTTGCTTCCTCTTTGAGCAGACGGTCGATCAGGTCGTTGCTCACCTGTGTCCTCTCACCAAGGACAAAGAAGAGATCCCAGGCAAAGCGCTCCATTTGGCGGAAGTTTCCCGGCCAGGGGGCGGACAATATTTTCTCAATGACACCCTCTTCATAAACGGTGAAAAGTTGCGGCAACGCCTGTTTCGCTTTTCCATCGCCGGCAAAAGCAGGTAGTTCAAAGGATCTCCATCGGTATAGCGTCAGGATTTGCGCTAATAACGCACTGGCGTTGTCCTGTGCAAATAACTCGTTTAGTGATTTGAATCTCACGACGTCACGGATACGATGAAACAGGTCGCGGCGTAACCGCCCTTCGGCCAGCAGGCGCGAAACGGGCTCATTGACGGCGAGTACCACTTTGACGTCGTATTTCTTCTTTGCCGCATCTTCCCCCACTTTACTGATCCAGACGTCATTGCTGATGGCTGACAAGAGGTCCAGCAGCTGTGTTTGCGAGGCCAAACTGGCACTTTGTAGCTCATCTAGGAAGAGCACGCCGTTATGTGCCTCTTCAAAAAATCCTTTTTTGTTGGTCGCATCAGTGAATGCACCTTTCGTCGAGCCACGCATCCGTGTTTCCAGCAATGTTTCACTGACGGCGGCAAGGTTGATTTCAACCATTGCCTTACCCATCTTCACAGCCAGATGTTTTGCCGCCGCGCTTTTTCCTGTACCGGTATCGCCCTCAATAAGCAAAGGGCCGGGCTTTATGTGGATGCCCGTATCTTCATCCATTCGTAACTGTGAGTTTCTGGCAAACAGAAACGCCATCACAGTATGGAAGATTGAATCGCCACTATCAGCCTTGTGTACGGACTTTGCCAGCGCGATGGAGGTATTGCCTGCGCTAAGCAAAGCAGAAAGAGAACCAACAAACTCATCGCGCTTATCTGCCTGATACAGCGCTGAACATGAAGGAGAGCTATCTGGCAGTAGAAATACGGTTTTACGCGTCACGATAGCTCGCGCCTGGCTGACAAAATGACGGTCATTAACCCGGTCGTAGGGATCCGTTACAAAGTTGGGAAAGGAGTCGCTCTTGTTTTGTAAAACAGCACTTGGCCCTTTCTCTGCAATGTGGTCGATCCACTGCATAAAGTCCGGATACTTTTCAGTCAGCACTAGGATGTTTGTCTGTTTATTAAGCAATCCCAACGCGTGTTTCCATTCGCTCATCATGGCTTGCGAAATCATGTCGGTAATGTTCGGAGTAAGCGAAATCATCTGTTGGCGGGTAGGTCCCAAGGTGACCTCATACCAATAAGGTGCCAAATCGGGGGGGCATTTCTCTTCGCTAAAATTGATAACTCGGATTTCCATAATTTCGATTTCATCACCAAGTGAAACACTGAGTGATAATTTCACCACTATCAGCCAAAGTCAACAAAACGAAAATGCACACAAACCATTGATAATAAACAGTTAATCTTTTACTTCCAAGGTTGGCACACAATTCGCAAAAGACATATCACTGCACACAACCGAAGAGATAAAACGATGAACATCCAAATTGCGAGTCCGGACCACATCAGTAAACTGTTAGCCTTTATTGCCGTGAAAGCCAAAGGAACGCGCTTCGAAATCCCCGCAAGCTTGTTGCAAAGCGTTGAGAGTGATCTGCGTGATTTCTGTAAAGCGCACCGTGTTACGGTTCAGTTTGAAGATGCTTCAACCGAGCGTGTCATTGTCTTTTGTGCCACAGGGGCGGTAACCGGCACAGTAGTGGGCGCAATGTTCGGCGGCGTGTTTGGTGCACTGAGCGGTGCTCTGCTCGGGAGTGCAGCGGGAGCGGTCTTAGCACAGGTGCGTATTACCGTCTATCCGGCAGCCGACAGCGACAACCTTGTCCTAGTGTTAGCCTAACTTTTTATAGTGAACGCAGGTACTGCGGCATGACGTGGCACCTGCTCAAAAGGAAAAAATAATGAGCAAAACTCTTTCACTCGTTGATGTTTTACAACGTACCCTAGCACAGAACAAAGAAGACATTACGCCGCTGCTTGGCTACCTTGGCACCACTCCAGACGAACTGAACCTGCAGATGAAGCGCAGCAGTACACTCCCTGATGCGCAGAAAATTGCCCATTACCTGCGCAAAATGGGCAGCAACGATTTCGCCAGCCTGTTTCGCAGCGGTGACGGTGTGGGGTATGAAGAAATAGTCTGCGACGTTGGTGAAAAGCTCAAAGTTAAAGGGGTCACGGAAGACAAGCCGGTAGAGATCAACGAAGAATTAATTATTCAGCATCTATTTTCTGATGCACTGAAGAAAATGAGCGATGAAGAACGCCGCGCACTGATGCGTTCGATGAATCTTTCCGAGCAAGATCAGGGAGCGATTCTGGCAGGTACATTATTGGCCTCTCAGGTTATGTTGAACCAGTTTGGCGGCTTTGCGGTGTATAGGATGTCTGTCATTCTGGCCAATATGCTGGCCCGTTCGCTGTTGGGCAATGGCCTCAACTTCGCGGCGAATGCGGCACTGGTGCGCGGCGTGGGCGCATTCCTGGGTCCCATTGGCTGGATTGTTTCCGGTGCATGGCTGGCAGTAGAAATTGCAGGCCCAGCATTTCGTAAGACGGTCCCAGCGATCGTGCACATTGCCATGTTGCGACAGAACGTATTGAAACGTCTTACTATTAGCGTGGTAGGCGATGGTTCTGTTGGCAAAGATGCGCTATTTAAAAGCGTATTCGGTGTCGATACTGGCAATATCAATCCCATTGCAGGCTCAACATCCGATACTAAGGTGTACGACCTTGGGCACACCGGCACTATTAAACTGATTAACTTCCCGGGGTTCCACGATGTTCGTTCCGAGGTTAATGACTTAGTGAACGACAACATCAAGCACACCGACTTGTTCCTGTTGGTGGTTGACATTAACCGTGGTGTATCAGGTCATGACGTGCAGACCCTGAAGAACTTAAAGGCGGAGGGTAAACCTGTGTTGGTCTGTTTGAACAAGATAGATATGCTGCGACCGAATGATAAAGCTGAGGTGATTCAGGAAGCCACAAAGCGCTTCTGGGGTTCACAAGTGATTGAAACGGCATTTGACCCTGATCCACGTTTGTCGCAGGATGGTCCGGTTGGCGCGCAGGACGTGTTTGACTGGGTGGTAAATCAGCTAGAGGCGCAGGGTAAAGAGACCGCGCACCTTAAAGCCGAGCAGAAATAACGTCGATAAAATTAAGCTCGGTGCATGCCCCTAATGAATCGCCACCGCTTGAATAGGCAACTCGTCGTTAGGAGAGCATACTGAGTTGCCTACAAAACCGGTGGTGTAATGTTCACCTGCTTGCACTACTTTATCACTCTACCCGTTCATGCATTTAATAAGGATTTTATTATGTCAGGTAGTATTCAGTTGCCGCATACTTGCCCACATTGCCAAAAGGTAACAGCGAACACTTATCAGGAGCTTGAGGCTAAATTTGGCTTTAGAAACCAAAAGCAGACTGTAACCAAGCAAAGCTGGTGCCGAGTTTGTCGTTCAATCAAGGAATAAGCGGAGGTTACACATGTTCGATACATTATTTGGTTCTCTGATGGCTAAAGCAGCAGAGATGGATTTAGAGAAACTCGCGATGGTGTTTATAGTTGCTATCGTCATTGTCTCAAAGAGTAGTAAAGAAGCTAAGAGTTGATGAATCACCATGACCACGTAGCAGGGGCGTGACGGTACATCCGCCGCCCCTTTTTGAATCGCTACCAGTGATCTAGAGACTTTCCAATCATCGTGGTAACGGATCTAGAAATCTGCCGGGCTCAGCTGTTCATCGTAATGTAGTGGTGAGCCAGCTATCACTGGTATTCAAAGCTCGGGGAAGTTCTATTTATGAGCACCTCATTTTTTCGGGGGGGATTACCATTTTTAATCCTTCCTATTCCGGGATGTGGTCTTGCTCAATTTTATATCTCATCAAACACAATTTTGAACCCTATATTGGCTGTTAACATTGGTTTTTCAGCACCGTTGATACTTCGCGCTCTTGCACAGATAAATCCAATGCAGAAGCCTGTGTTACCAACAGATAATGATGCATAACAAAACCCTGGAGTGGGACCGCTTTGCGGCCACACAATTTAAAATTAGGCGAACCGAAGCTAAAGAGATAAATGAACGATGATGGAGTTTTCTTTAGGGATAGTACGAATAAGTCCAGACCTTAACGAAATCGAACAATTACTTTTTAAATTACAGCAAGTTATAGATGATCACTTTCACGCCCCATGACTTGTTCGCATGTTCCCTAACGCAGCACTCACTGGTAAATTAGGAGCGCAACGATTAATTTACCGGTGAGTGCTGCACCTTATTAGCGCTTTGAAGTTAGCTTCTTTATTGATTTCTCTAACTCGGATATCGATATAGACATATACTGTCTAGACTTTTTGGCCCCTTTAATACCTCTACTTATATCTAATATTCTCTCTTTCTGTTTCGCTGACATTGAGGAGTCTAAGCACAGCTGAAACTGAAGCTCATCCTCGAAGATTGTTTCAACATATTTAAGCTCTGGAAAAGAAATCATAGCCTTTACTGGACAGCTTGAGATCGTATCGAGTAATCCCTTATCCAAAGTAGTTACGCTTGGAATGTAAAAATTGTTACCAGTCTCTTCTGTAAGTAAAGTTTCCGTGAATCTAAATATAAACAGATCCCATGCAAGCGCCCCGATACGCTTTACCGAGTCATCCTTTGGCGACTTAAGAGAGCCCTCATCAAAAACAGGCGTAAAGAAACCAATGCTGAATCCAATGACAACTTTCCATGCGAAGTAGATTTCCTTGAGGGGTAATACACCTAGCTCATCCAAGCAGTAGTCAACAAGAATATGGAGAGCCTTTTCTATCGTGATATTCGTATTTGTCCAGCACATATGAAAGGTTTTAAGCATAACTGCATAGACTAGGTCTCTTCGATCTACCAGGCCCCACACGACTTCACTTGACCTAAAGCTCATCCAAACTGACTCAGCTTGCTCAACATATGGCTCGAATATATCGCCTTCCGTGTTCGATTTATTGATGGCGCCTCTTATTTTGTGGTCGAGATAAATTGCTGCTGAGACTTTATTAACCGGATGAGGGTTGTTGTCACAAGTAAATTGCCTTAAGTTCTCTAGCATGGCGAAAGTATAGTCGAACCCACCACCATATATTCTTTCGATCACAGTCAAGACATTTTCGATCTTTTCCGTTGTTGTAATCTCGATGCCCTTGAAGTACTTTGGAAGGTCAGACAACAAGTTCGTATCAAGTAATGCTCGTTGCTTAAAACCAATAACAGATGTTTCTAACTCCATCTCATTTCTGATTGAATCTGAGTATGCTAGCAATCGATCTTTGGCAAAGATACCTGAAATAATATGCTTCAGTGAGACATCTACCTGCAATTGTGCACCACTAAAATTTGTAGAGTACAACATTCTTACGCCGCTAAATGCGGCTTCATCTTTATCTATAACATATTGAAGAGAAGAATTTTGATCGGCGGTTAAAATTGCTTTTTTAACGCGGTATATTTTGTCTTTTTCTGTGTTCATTTAAAAATTACATCTTCCTTCAGATAAAATTAGCGCTAGCAGCTATATTCAACGACGCTTGACCGTATATCTGCGTTGGTGAAAGCCGCATAACATGAGTATCCGATCAACTACTACAATTCCTGCAAATCATCAATATCAAGCGGTTATCCTTGCTCGTCGCAGTACCCAATCGGACGAACACGGCGCCTTTCCTCTGAATCGCCCCGGCTTCTCAAGACACTTTTGAGCCGTTCGAAATATTGCTTTTCACACTCTACTGGCGGCACCACATCAACACAATGATGGGATACCGCCAACAGAAGCCGAAAAGTGGCTTAACTATGTGTCCGGATTTAGTTGACCACTACTGGATTTGACCCCATAGATCCAGACACTTTTTCCCGCTTAGGGTTGTGATACCCGACTGCGCAGAAATTCCCGGGGTGAACGGTATCCCAAGGCGCTGTGCGGGTGGTGCTCGTTATAATGCTCAAACGCGATGGCCAAATTGCCTACCGCTGTTCGGCTATCTGGTTTCGGCATCATCTCGATATAGTCTCGCTTCATCGTCTTCACGAAGCTCTCCGCTATACCGTTGCTCTGTGGGCTTCTCACCGCAGTCGTTCAGGGCTCCAACCCGAGCTCTCGTGCAAATACGCGGGTCTCATGGGCTCGATACGCCGAGCCATTATCAGTCAGCCACTCCACCGGTGATGCCGGCAACGAATCCCCGAAGCGACGTTCAACAGACCTCAGCATGACATCTTGCACCGTGGCACTGTCGTAACCCCCGGTACTAGCAGCCCAGTCCAAGGTTTCCCTGTCACAGCAGTCCATGGCGAACGTGACTCGTAGTTTTTCACCGTTATCGCAGCGAAACTCGAAGCCATCTGAGCACCAACGTCGATTGCTCTCTTTGACGGCAACACGCCCCTTATGTGCCCGCTGGGTCAATGGTGCAGCCGGTTATCTTTCCAGCAGCAGTCCATGATCGCGCATGACGCGATATACCCGTTTGGCGTTTACCACAGGCTGTCGTGTTGCCTCTGACTGACGCCGTAACAGCGCCCAGACTCGGCGATAGCCATAGGAGGGAAGCTCAGCCATCGCCTCCATGACCCGGCCAAGTAAGGCAGCATCATCATGCTGGCGATGATGACGACCATCTTGCCAACCTGGTTTTCGATGAACACGAACGGATAGCTGCGCACGCGATACATTAAGGGCCTGGCTCACAGCACTTAATCGTCGTCCTCCGGCAACAAGGGCGCATGCGCAATCCATTTTTTTGCTCGACCATACTCCACGGCTTCTTTGAGGATCTCGTTCTCCATGGTCTTCTTCCCGAGCAGACGCTGGAGCTCTCGGATCTGCTTGATGGCAGCAGCCAACTCTGAGGCAGGAACAACATCCTCACCGGCGGTGATCGCCGTGAGAGACCCTTCCTGGAATTGCTTACGCCATTTGAAAAGCTGGTTGGCGTTGACGTCGTGCAAGCGAGCGACATGAGAGACGGTCATTCCGGGCTCAAAGGTCTGCTGCACGATGGAGATCTTTTCCTGCGGAGTCCGGCGTCGACGGCGCTCAGCCCCTGTTAACACTTCGACCATCTTCTCGTTGCGACTAGAACTGAACATAGTTCCAAGACTACCTCTTAAGTTAAGAGGGGCGAAGTGTCTGGATCTTCAAGGGGCCAATCTAATAGTATCGGTACAATGGTGGACATGTTTGAAGCTCATTGTTTCTTGAGTAGGGATACATGAAGAAGAAAAAAGAGATCAACTGGGAGCGTTGGCACTGGTTAAAACAACATATCAAGCGAGTACGAAAGTCACCAGAGCCCGAAGACCCGCCAACTAAGATAACCAATTATCTAACCACGATATTTGCAGCTATCCCACTCATAACCGCCAGTATCTACTTAAGTGGCATGGCACATTTTTTTGCAAAATGTCAGGCTCATGGACTCAATATATCGGAGCTTCCCCAGCCGACCGATGTCACACTAGCCACAGGCTACTTTCTCTGGCTGATGGCAGGGAAAATATATGGCCTTACTTTCCTCGGCATCGTTCTCGGCATACTTTTTCTAGCCATCACATTGTTTCTTTGGGGATCACTTCGCCTAAGATGGGCATGGTTTTGCCATCAGATAGATATGATAAAATTCCCCAGAATAAGGCGATATATACGCCGAAGAGTGCGAGTTCCAGCCCCCAAGTTATACCTCCTGATTGTCTGGCTAAAAATCATTTACGATCGCATTGTCATTTTGATCGTGCCCGCCCTTATCATTCTACTACCCACACTTTTCAGCTTCAGTGAAGGGCGGGATGCCGCGCAGGCTCAGATACAGAAGCTGGAAAGCGACCACTTAGGAGTACTATCAGACAAGGCCTTGTCACCTCTGCTAGGTGACATGCCGCACATCCGTCTAATGTGTAACACTACTCATTGTGCTTATCGGCTCAAAGGTGGGGAAATGATGCTATTGCGTCACGATCAGGTAGAACAAGTGACATGGATAGCCCCCAAAAACACTGCAGGTAAAGCGTCAAAAGAAAACAACACTGAGAAATAGAGAGGTTATTGTGCCGGACACTGTGTGTCTGGTACTCCTCACCCTTCCAATACTCCAACATCGAACATACTGATAACAGCTGTCGCCACTTTGTCGCCATTTA
Source organism: Aeromonas sp. 604282 (assembly GCF_049170575.1). Classification (NCBI taxonomy): domain Bacteria; kingdom Pseudomonadati; phylum Pseudomonadota; class Gammaproteobacteria; order Aeromonadales; family Aeromonadaceae; genus Aeromonas; species Aeromonas sp. 604282. The sequence continues at coordinate 71,398 of NZ_JAAKMV010000002.1, forward strand.
GGAAAAATAAAAAGGCCACTATTTCTAGTGGCCTTTCGTAACTCTTTGATTTTAATGGTGCCCGAGGCCGGAATCGAACCGGCACGACGCGAACGTCGAGGGATTTTAAATCCCTTGTGTCTACCGATTTCACCACTCGGGCACCGCAATCGGTATCAAGCTCGCGTGGCGGGCTTGTCAATATGGAGGCACGTTCCGGAGTCGAACCGGACTAAACGGATTTGCAATCCGCTGCATAACCGCTTTGCTAACGCGCCATGCAAAAGAGAGTTGGTTCTCTATTGTCTGAATTTGGAGCGGGAAACGAGACTCGAACTCGCGACCCCGACCTTGGCAAGGTCGTGCTCTACCAACTGAGCTATTCCCGCATTGGTCTGGCTGACTGCCTGACTACGAGGACGCATTCTAGCGATGTTCCTCGCCCAGTCAACCAGAAATATTTAATTACCTGATCGTTCGGGCGTTTTTTGCCCTTTTTGAACAGTTTTAGCGCCTTTGGCCGTTTCCTGCCTCAAATCAGCGGAAACCTCACCTTGCGGCGCAAGTGACTCACAGGTTGGCGTGGTGGGTCAGATCGCCCCAGGCTGCCTTCATGTACTGGAACATCGACCAGAAGGTGAGCACGGTGGCGACATAGAGCATCACATAGGCGAGCCACACCATCCAGACGTTGTATTGCCAAATCAGACCGGTCAGCGACACCATCTGGATCATGGTCTTCCACTTGCCAATCCAGCTGACCGCCACCGAGGAGCGTTTGCCGAGCTCAGCCATCCACTCACGCAGGGCGGAGATGATGATCTCGCGGCCAATCATGGTCATGGCGGGGATGGTCACCCAAATGGTGTTGTAGTGTTCAACGATGACTACCAGTGCGGCGGCAACCATGATCTTGTCGGCAACCGGGTCAAGGAAGGCGCCAAAGGCGGTGGACTGATTGAGCTTGCGAGCCAGATAGCCATCAAACCAGTCGGTGGCAGCGGCCAGAATAAAGATGATGGCGGCAGCCAGATAGGACCATTGATAAGGCAGATAGAACAGGATGACGAAGACGGGAATGAGCAAAATCCGGAAAAACGTCAACAGGTTAGGTATATTTGTCATTATTTTCAGCCACTTCTTGTACGTCGCTACATAGTGCGCCAAAGCCGATTTGCGATGCAACCGCACTGGCGCCCGTCTTGGTCTTTTTAATCCATCAATCTTCTCAAAATGCGAGGGCCATTATGGCATTTACGGCCCCCCCGCGTCACGGCTCTTGTGCATCAAGGAGTTAGCGATTTTGCCATGCTGCTAACCCTGCTCAGGCGCTGTGCAAGCCGTCGTGGATGGTCTGGGCCAGCTCCTGACTGATGCCGGGTACCTTGGCCAGTTCATCCACGCTCGCCTTTTTCACCTCCTGCAGGCCACCCAGATATTTGAGCAGCGCCTGCCGCCGTTTCGGGCCCACCCCCGGAATATCCTCCAGACTGCTGCTGGTGCGGGCCTTGGCCCGTCTGGCTCGGTGGCCAGTAATGGCAAAACGGTGAGATTCATCGCGAATATGCTGAATAAGGTGCAAAGCGGGCATATCTGCCGGTAAATGCAGCTCTTCGTGGCTCTCCCCCATGATGAGAGTTTCCAACCCCGCCTTGCGGGTGACCCCCTTGGCAATCCCCACCAGCAGCGGATATTTGCCGCCGAGGAACTCCAGTTGACGGGCCAGGATCTCTTCGGCGCGGCGCAGTTGGCCGAGGCCACCGTCAATAAACAGCACGTCCGGCACCTTGTCCGGCTCCTGCTGCTTGCCAAAGCGGCGCTCCAGCGCCTGCTCCATCGCCGCGTAGTCATCACCACCAGTGATACCGTCGATATTGAAACGACGATATTCCGATGAAAGCGGCCCCTCCCGGTTGAACACCACACAAGAGGCCACCGTGCGCTCCCCCATGGTGTGGGAGATATCGAAACACTCCATGCGAGCGATGGGGCGCTCCAGCTCCAGCAGCTCTTCCAGCTGGTCGTAGCGGGCGGTGATGGTGCTCTTGTGAGCCAGCCGCGAGCGCAGCGCCGTCTCGGCGTTGATGGAGGCGAGCTTGATAAAGCGGGCCCGCTCGGCGCGGGTACGGCTCACCACCCGCACCTTGTAGCCTGCGGTCTGGCTGAGTGTCTCGGCGATGACGCTTTCGTCCTCGAGGGCCACATCGAGCAGCACCTCGCTCGGGATCTGCCGCCCCCCCTGCCCCGACAGATAGAACTGCAGCAGGAAGGATTGCACCACCTCGTCGAGCTGGGTATCGGCCGGCACTTTCGGGAAGTAGCTGCGCGAACCGAGCACCTTGCCCTGACGGATAAATAGCACGTGAATACAGGCAGCACCTTGCTGGAAGGCCACCCCCACCACATCGAGCTCGTCCAGCACGTTGCCGCTCACCGACTGCTGTTCGGTAACCCGGCGCAGCGCCAGGATCTGATCCCGATAGCGGGCCGCCTCTTCAAAGCGCAGATCGCCGCTGGCGGACTCCATCTTGCCCACCAGTTCGCCAATCACTTGCTGGTTCTTGCCCGCCAGAAACAGCTTGGCCAGCTCAACCTGCTGGGCATATTCGGCCTCGCTCACCAGTCCGGGCACGCAAGGACCGGCGCAGCGCTTGAGCTGATAGAGCAGGCAGGGACGGGTGCGGTTGGCGTAGACCGCATCCTCGCACTGGCGTACCGGAAATATTTTCTGCATCAGATGCAAACTCTCGCGCACCGCGCCTCCAGAGGGGTACGGGCCGAAGTACTCTCCTTTGATCTTGCGGGCGCCGCGATGGACGCCGATGCGCGGATGCTGGTGCGCGGTGATGATGATCCAGGGGTAGGATTTGTCGTCCCGCAGCAGCACGTTGTAACGGGGCTGGTACTGCTTGATGAGGTTGTGCTCGAGGATCAGCGCCTCGGTCTCGGTGTGGGTGACGGTGACCTGAATATCGGCGATCTGGCGCACCAGGGTGCGGGTCTTGATGCTGTCGACGTTGGTGCGAAAGTAGGAGGCGAGCCGCTTTTTCAGATCCTTGGCCTTGCCCACATAGATCACGGTGCCACCGCTGTCATACATGCGGTAGACGCCGCTCTGATGGGTGACGGCGCTCAGAAACGCCTTGCTGTCGAAGAGTGGTTCGGGAGAGAGGGTCATCAGCTACTCGGCTCACACAAAGGCAAAAATTGACGGGCAGAGCATACTGCCCCCGCCGCCTGAAAAGCAAAAGGGCAGAAAAGCAAAAAGGCGGCACGCGCCGCCTTTGTGACCACACGCCACCCGATTAGAGGGTATCGGCATCCAGCATGCCATAGCGAATGGCCAGATGGGTCAGTTCCACGTCACCGTTGATCCCCAGCTTGCTGAACAGACGATAGCGGTAGCTGTTGACCGTCTTCGGGCTCAGGTTGAGCTGCTCGGAGATATCGGTCACCTTCTGCCCCTTGGTGATCATCATCATGATCTGCAGCTCGCGCTCGGAAAGGGACTTGAAGGGATTCTCGTCAGCGGAGGCAAATTGGCTGAGGGCCATCTGCTGGGCAATCTCCGGGGAGATGTAGCGCTGACCGGAGTGCACCAGCCGGATCGCCTGGATCATCTCGTCGGGAGCAGCCCCCTTGGTCAGGTAACCGGCGGCGCCTGCCTGCATCACCTTGGTGGGGAATGGATTTTCTGAATGAATGGTCAGCACTATGATGCGCACATCGGGGCGGATCCGCAGAATTTTGCGGGTCGCTTCCAGACCACCAATACCCGGCATGTTCATGTCCATCAGGATCACGTCCGGATGGTGTTGGCGACAGAACGTAACTGCGGTCTCGCCGCTCTGTGCCTCACCCACCACCTTGATCCCGCGCACATCTTCAAGAATGCGTCTTATCCCTGTACGCACCAGCTCATGATCATCGACCAGGAATACATTTATCACCCAAACACCCCGTTTTATCTCGTTTTAGCCGCCCGGTTAGGGTTAACAGGGCGTCTTGCATCATAACCAAACTCGTCGCTTTGGCAAACCATGCACGCCAAAAGTTTGAGAAAACCCATGTTTAGCGTTTAAAATCAAATAATTATATAAATTTTCAAAACAAAAAACGGTGCCTTGCGACACCGTTTTTCATGACGTTAGTGCTGTGGCCATCACTTGGCCAAAAAGGTGCGCACCTTCTCCAGATCGGCCTGGGTATCCACCCCGACCGGCGGCGCTTCAAGGGCCTGGGCGACGTGGATCTTCTCCCCGTACCAGAGCACCCGCAGCTGCTCCAGTGCCTCGACCTGCTCCAGCACGCTCGGCGCCCAGTCTACATAACGCTGGATAAAGCCGGCGCGATAGGCATAGATACCGATATGACGCTGGTAGTGGTCACCAATCTGCTCGTGACTGTTGGCAAAGCGATCCCGATCCCAGGGAATGCTGGCGCGACTGAAGTAGAGGGCGTAGCCATCCTTGTCAGTCACCACTTTCACTGCGTTCGGGTTGAACGCCTCTTCGGCATCCTTGATCGGCACCGACAGGGTCGCCATCGGCGCCGTGGCGGCGGCCAGATTATCCGCTACCTGACGAATGATGGCGGGCGGAATGAGCGGCTCATCCCCCTGCACATTGACGATGATGGTATCGGCGGCAAAGCCGTAGTGACGGCACACCTCGGCCAGACGCTCGGTGCCGGACTGGTGATCCGGTGAGGTCATGCACACCTCGACGCCGGTGCTCTGCAGTGCCTGCTGTACCCGCTCGTCATCGGTGGCAACGATCACCCGATCGGCACCTGATTGCAGAGCTTTCTCCACCACGTGCTGCACCATGGGCTTGCCATGGATATCCGCCAGCGGCTTGCCCGGCAGACGAGTTGACGCATAGCGGGCAGGAATAACGACGACGAAACTCATGACGGCAGCTCATCGCTGTTGAGCGGACGGGCACGGTTCTCCAGTAGTACCGGGATCCCCTCCTCCAGCGGATAGGCCAGCTTGTCGAAGCGGCAGACCAGCTCATGAACCGCTTTGTTGTAGTGCAGCTTACCCTTGCAGACCGGGCAGGCGATGATGTCGAGCAACTTGATGTCCAAAGCCAAAACGATACTCCTTCAACGATGTCGCGCTGGCGGCTTCATCACGCCAGCGATGGATGTCGAGCAACCAGCTATTCCATACGGGACCGCTATTGGTCCACTTCTCCCGCTCAGGCGGGAGAGATTAATCTTGCGCCCTAGTCGCGCCCTTTGCCTTCGCCCCCAGCTTGTGCAGCAGGGCATCGAGCAGGGAGGCGGGCAACTCGGCACTGACCGGCAGATACCACCAGTTATCGAGGGCAAACGGGCGGCACTTGACCGCATCCTTCTCGGTCATCAGCAGCGGCTTGCTGGCAAAGCGGCCCACCAGCTCATCCCGATCAAAGGGATGATGATCGCCGTAGGCGGCCTGCTGTTCCAGCTGATAGCCGAGCCCTTCCAGGGTGGCAAAGAAGCGGGGTGGATGACCAATCCCCGCCAACGCATCGACCGGCCCCGACAAGGGGGCGGCAAGCGGTGCATCGTCGCGCACCCGGCGCGGGGTGTCGGCGACCAGTTGCATGGGGTACTCCCCCTTGCCCGGCTCACCGCCGTTGCAGATGATGGCGTCCACCCGTTTGAGACGAGTGACCGGCTCGCGCAGCGGCCCCATGGGCAGCAAGCAGGCATTGCCGAAACGGCGGGCGCCGTCCACCACCACCAGCTCGATGTCGCGGGCCAGCGCATAGTGCTGCAGACCATCGTCGGTGATGATGATATCCACTTCACCGCTCTGCTCCAGCAGTCGTACCGCGTCGGCCCGCTTCGGAGCAACCACCACGGGGCAGCCGCAGCGCCTGGCAATCAGCACCGGCTCATCCCCCGCCTGCGCCGTGGTGCTGGTTTCATCCAGACGATAGGGGTAATGGGGCGCCTTGCCGCCATAACCACGGCTCACCACCCCGGGGCGATAGCCACGGGCTTGCAACTGCTCCACCAGCCAGACCACTACCGGCGTCTTGCCGTTGCCCCCCACCGAAATATTACCCACCACGATCACCGGCAAGGAGGCGCGATACCCCTTGCGCCAGCCGTGACGATAGGCGTAGCGGCGGCTGCCGCTGATGATGGCAAACAGCAGGGCAAAGGGGGCCAGCAACCAGCGCCAGCCACTTTTGCGATACCAGAGCCGTTCCAGCATCAGGCCTTGCTTCCCGCGTTGCCAAACTGAATAGCGCGCAGCTGGGCATAGGTGCCGCGCTGCTCCATCAATGCTTCGTGGTTCCCGCGCTCGACGATATGACCTTCGTCGATCACCAGGATCTCATCCGCCTTCTCGATGGTGGAGAGACGGTGGGCGATCACCAGCGAGGTACGGGCCTTGCAAAGCTCGTCAATGGCCGCCTGAATGTGGCGCTCGGACTCGGTATCGAGAGCTGAGGTGGCTTCATCCAGCAGCAGAACCGGCGCATCGCGCAGCAGGGCGCGGGCGATGGCAACGCGCTGGCGCTGACCGCCAGAAAGAGAGGCACCATTCTCACCAACCACGGTGTCGTACCCTTGCGGCATCTTGCTGACGAACTCGTCAGCGTGGGCGATGCGAGCGGCCTGCACGATCTGATCGCGGCTGTACTTGTCTTCTGCCGCGTAGGCGATGTTGTTGGCCACCGAGTCGTTGAACAGGTGGACATGCTGGGAGACCAGCGCGTACTGCTTGCGCAGCTCGCTCAACTTGTATTCGCGGATGTTGATGCCGTCCAGCAGGATCTCGCCCTGATCGATGTCGTAGAAGCGGGTCAACAGGCTGGCAATGGTACTCTTGCCAGAGCCGGAACGGCCCACCAGCGCCACCGATTTGCCCGCCTCCACCTTGAAGCTGACGTTGTGCAGCGCCGGGGTGTCCTTGGTCGGGTAGGTGAAGGTGACGTTGCGAAACTCGATCTCGCCGCGAGCACGCTCCAGAGTGCGGGTGCCGCTATCCTGCTCCGGCTCGGTGTCGAGCAGGCCAAACAGGCTGTGGCAGGCGGTGATGGCCCGCTGGAACTGGTTGTTGACGTCGGTCAGGCTTTTTAGCGGCTTGAGCAACATCATCATGGAGGTGATCATGACGGTAAACGTACCGGCAGTCAGGGTTGATTTGACGCTGTCAATGGTCGCGACGTAGAGGAACGCAGCCAGCGCGATGGAGGCAACCATCTGCACCACCGGGCTGCCGATGGCATCGGCGGCGACCATCTTCATGGTCTGCTGGCGCATGTTGTTGCTGACCTGGAAGAAGCGCTTCTCTTCCACCTTCTGGCCACCAAACATCAACACCTCTTTGTGCCCCTTGAGCATCTGCTCGGTGGAGGTGGTGATATCCCCTACCGCCTGCTGGATGTGACGGCTGATCTGGCGGAAACGGCGGCTGATAAGGCCGATGATGATGCCCACCAGCGGGCCAACCACCAAAAAGATCACTGACAGCTGCCAGGAGTGCCAGAACATCAGGCCGAGCAGGCCGACCACGGTCGCCCCTTCCCGCACCAGGGTCACTAGCGTGGTACTTGCCGCCGAGGAGACCTGACTCGCGTCATAGGTCACCTTGGAGAGCAGATGGCCGGTGTTCTGACGGTCGAAGAAGCTCATCGGCATCGCCACCATGTGATTGAACACCTGCTGTTGCAGACGCATCACCACGTGGTTGCCGACCCAGGCCATGCAGTAGTTGGAGAGAAAGTTGGCGACACCGCGCAAGGCCACGATGCCGAGGACGAAGAAAGGCATCCATTTCAATACGGTGCTGTCGTTGCCATTGATGCCCTGATCGATCAGCGGCTTGATGGAGTAGACAAAAGTGGTATCCACGGCGGCGTAGCCCAGCATCCCGATGATGCCACCGACCAGGCCCAGCTTGCGATCACGGACATAACCGAGCAGGCGTTTGAATACTGGCCAGCTCTCTTGTGAGGTTTCTTGTTGCATGAATAGCCGTTAGTAATGGAAATGACGGGCTATTCTAGCCAAAGCGCAGGATTACACCAAGCGCCGCCACCGATATAGCATCCCTCCACGGCAGAAATGGCGGATTATTGCTCAAACCACACTCGCGGTCGCCACCACTCGCCACTGCGTCGGTACCAAGGGCCTGAATCTCGCTCGGCAGTGACGCGCAAGCCCGCTGCGGTGGGTTCGACCAAGATCGCCCCTTGCTGACCGGTGATCCACTGGCGGGCATCCCGATAGCGGGCCACTACATCGGGACGGGGAAAGCCCCACTGATTCATAAAACCGGCGCTGTGGATCACCTCCTGCGCAGCCACCGCCGCGACAAACGGGGGCGTGGAGGAGGTGCGACTGCCATGATGGGGGCTCACCAGCAAGGTGCTGGCCAACCCCTTTCCCTCCAGTGCCACCAGCCGTTGCTCAGCCTGCCGTTCGATATCGGCGCTCAGAAGCACGCTGCGCTGCCCATCGCTGATACGCACCACGCAGCCATCGTTATTGCGCCCGCCACCGGGGCGTTCTGGCCAGAGCACTGCAAACGAGAGTCCCTGCCAGCGCCACTGTTGCCCACGCTGGCAGAGCGTTGTTCCCTCACTGAAGGGGTAAGAGGAGAGCTCGTGACGCACCGGCATGGCGCTGAGCAGTCGCTTGCGATTGCCGGCATGGTCCCGATCCTTGTGGCTGATGATGAGGCGATCGATGACCCGGATCCCCAGATGGCTTAGCTGAGGCAGGATCACAGCGTCCGCCATGTTGTAGCCTCCGGGATAGCGATCACCGGTGTCATAGAGGATGGTTCGCTCCCCCTTGCTGATCAGCACCGCCAGCCCCTGCCCCACGTCCAGCACCCGTAGTTGCCAGCGGGCAGGCGTTGGCCAGAGCGTGAGCAACAGCGCACACATCCCCGGCAGCCAGAGCCAGCGTGCCGGGCGCCACTGCGCGGCGACCCCGAGCAGCAACAGCAGGGTGCAGAGCGGCAGCCACCAGCCGGGCAGTGACCACCACAGTTGCAGTTGATCGGCCAGCCAGTTCAGAATCGTCAGCACCCACCCGAGCCCCAGATCCGCCAGCCAGAACAGGACATAGGCAAGCGAGGTGGATAGCGGCGCCAGCAGCACACCTATCAGGGCCAGCGGGATGATGGCGATACAAAAGAGCGGCACCGCCAACAGGTTGATCACCATGGCAAGGGGCGCAATCCCCTCGAACAACGCCAGTTGCAGCGGCAGCAGACCGAGCAGGAGCCAGAGCTGGATCTGCCAGAGCCCCGGCTTGTCGTGGAGATATCCCACCAGCAGCAAGATGGCCACCGCCAGAAACGAGAGCCAGAAGCCGGCCGAATAGAGTGCGAAGGGATCCCAGAGGGTCAATACCACAAAGGCCCACAGCCAGATGCGCCAGGCCGGCCACTCTCGTCGGCTCCAGCGCAGCACACTCCAAACCAGCACCATGATCAGGGCCCGCTCAGTGGCCACCGCAAACCCGGCCAACGCGCTGTAGACGGCGGCAAACAGCAGGGAGGTGATGATGGCGCCACGCAGGCCAAACAGCCTGCCCAGCCACCACCCGAGCACCGCCACCAGCGCGATGTGTTGCCCTGATATGGCGATGATATGGGTCAGGCCGCTGCCGCGAAACAGCTCCCACTGGGCATCCGTGATGCCGCTCTGCTCGCCAAAAGTGAGCGCCGCCAGCAAGGGGGCATGATCAAGTGGGCGCCAACTCTCGGTCGCCGCGCCCAACCAGCGTTCACGCCACCCCGCAGGTGCCTGTTGTATGTCGATCACCCGGCGCAAATTGCCGGTGGCGGCGATCCCCTTGCCCAGCAGCAGACGCCGACCATCCAGCCCCGCCTCGTTGGCCAGACCGTGAGCCGGTTTCAACGAGGTCACCAGGGTGATCCGGCTGCCTACTGTCATGGCTGGCAATGCCTGGTAGGCATTGACCCGGATCAAGGGCTCAGGTGTCACCGGTTGCTCGTCGAGGGTGCTCACCCGCAGCAGCAGCCGGACAAATTTATCCCCCTCGGGCTCTGCACTTTGCAGCTGTGCGGTTATCATGTGGCTCGTCTGATCGCCCAACCGCTCCAGCCAGGCCAGCCGATAGGCAAGATTGGCCTGCATCCAGAGGATGCCGAGCAGGAGAAACAGCCACCGCCAGGCACGGCAATATGCAAGGGGGATCAGCAGGGACAGCAACAGGCCCCCCCATGCGAGTGAAGGTAACCATGGCCAGAGCAGTGAGGAGCTTGCCCCCAGGGCAAACGACAACAGACGCAGATCCATGGAGCAAGTATTTAGCAAGGTTTCAATATGCCCAAACGACTCATAAAACGCTGGATGCCCGATCAGCAAACCCTGAAAGAACACAAGCACTTGCGGCTGTTCGGCAAACTGCTGCTCGATGCCAACCTCTGGCACCTCAACCGGCGATCGGCCGCCGGGGCATTTGCGGTGGGCCTCTTCATGGCTTGGGTGCCGCTTCCCTGCCAGATGCTGCTGGCCGCCGGTGGCGCCATTCTGTGCCGGGTCAATCTGCCGCTCTCGGTGGCGCTGGTCTGGCTCTCCAACCCCTTTACCATGCCGCCCCTGCTCTATGGTGCCTATCTGGTGGGTTGCCAGCTCATGGGACATTCAGCACAGCAGATAGAGATTGAGTTCACCTGGGAGTGGCTGGTCTCGGTACTGGGCACAGTGGCACCGCCGCTGTTGCTGGGCTCGCTGATCCTGGCCCTGCTCAGTTCCCTTATCGGCTACACCCTGATCCGCACCTTCTGGCGGATCAGCACAGTGCGCCAGTGGCAAAAACGCAAGATGGCCCGCCCATGCTGAGTCGCTGGTTTGCCCGCTTCAAGCTCGATCCCGATACCCTGCGCCAGCAGAAGTGGTTTGCCCTGTTTGGTGAACGACTGCTTGCCCCAGCACTCTGGCAAGGGGGAACCCGCGCCCTGAGCGGCGCGGTAGCAGCCGGGATCTTCGCCTGCTGGTTCCCCATCCCGATGCACTCGCTCATCGCAGTCGGTCTGGCGCTGGCATTCAGCCTCAACCTGCCGCTGGCACTGCTGGCAGTCTGGTTCAACAACCCGCTCACCCTCCCCTTCATGTACCTGTATGCCTATCGCACCGGCTGTCTGGTGCTGCACCAGACGCCGGAGCCTTTCCACCTCAGCTGGACCCTCCACTGGCTGGAACAGGAGGCGGCGACCCTGGTGCCCCCCTTCCTGCTCGGCAGCCTGCTGCTGGCGGTACTCACCGCCCTTAGCGGCGGCGCTCTGACCGCGCTGCTGCTGCAACTGCGCAAATGGTGGCAAGGTGCCCGCCACCACTGAGCCGCCCTTCCCCTTGTTTGGCGATCAAAAAAGCCCGTCACCAAGGTGACGGGCTTTTTTATGGCATAGTGCTGCATAGCGCCAGAGCATCAGGCGATGGGATTACAGCACCTTGGCAATGGCCTCGCAGAGGGGATCGATATTGGCGCGGGTAATACCGGCCACACTGATCCGGCCGGAGCCGACGATATAGATGGCAAATTCGCTCTTGAGGCGCTCCACCTGATCCTTGGTGAGACCGGAGAAGGAGAACATGCCGTTCTGCTCGCGGATAAAGCTGAAATCCTGGCTCACGCCGAGGGCAGCCAGCTTCTCAACCAGCAGCTCGCGCATCTCGCGAATACGCACCCGCATGGCGGCCACTTCTTCGACCCACTCGGCATATAGAGCCGGATCGCTCACCACGGCTGTGACCACAGCGGCGCCGTGTGACGGCGGGTTGGAGTAGTTGGCACGGATCACGGTCTTGACCTGAGTGAAGGCCACATCGGCGATCTCTTTGGTTGCGCTGACCAGCGTGAAGGCACCGACCCGCTCGTTGTAGAGGCCGAAGTTCTTGGAGAAAGAGCTCGCCACCAGCAGCTCGTCATGGCATTCGGCGAAGATACGCAGGCCTTCGGCATCCTCTTCGATACCACGGGCAAAACCCTGATAGGCGAAGTCAAACAGCGGCAACCAGCCGGCGGCAGCACTTTGTTTGGCCAGCGCGCGCCACTGATCGCTAGTGGGATCGATACCGGTCGGGTTGTGGCAGCAACCGTGCAGCAGCACCAGCTCACCCGGCTGCACTTCGGCCAGCGAAGCCTGCATGGCGGCAAAGTCGAGCCCCTTGGTGGCGGCGTCGTAGTACTTGTACCACTTGACGGTCAGGCCCGCGGCCTGGAATACGCTGACGTGGTTGGCCCAAGTGGGATCGGAGATCCAGATGGTCTTGGCCAGACCATTGCGCACCACAAATTCGGCCGCGATACGCAGGGCACCGGTACCGCCCGGCGCTTGGGCGGTCTTGGCACGACCGCTGGCAACCAGCGCAGAATGCTGCCCGAACAGCAGTTGCTGCACGATACGGCCATATTCGATATTGCCTTCAATACCGAGGTAGTTCTTGGTCTTCTCGTCGGTCAGCAGCTTCTGCTCGGCTTTCTTGACGCAGTGAAGAATGGGGGTGGCACCGGACTCGTCCTTGTAGATCCCTACGCCCAGATTGATCTTGTGGCTGCGAGAGTCAGCGCGGAAGGCTTCGGTCAGGCCCAGGATCGGATCCGCTGGGGCGGCAACAACCTTTTCAAACATGGTATTCCCTGTATTCCGTTGAGTTCGTTGGGTGGCAAAGCGGCTTGATAAACAAAAGCGCTCATCTGGCGAGCGCTTCGTCAACTCTTTATATCACCGCGTTCAATGGGGGAAAACCGCTTTTTGGCTCGCTTTCAGGCCAATTTCAACCAACGGCATGCCACGCTGGTGCCAGCGCGCATACCTCGGCCGACAAGCCACCATTGGACTCAACCAAACCGCTACAAACTGCTAACAATGACTTGGGGATCCGGCTCGGTTCCCAGGGCCGAGCCTCGGTCAAAGGCTGGGCATACGCACTGAGAATGGGGGCCAGATCACGGGGCAGCCACCAGCTGGCCGGACGGCCCAAGCGCTGGGCCAACGCCTGTAGCCGATCAACCCCGGCAGGGTCGAGGGCGGTGAGATGACTCCACAACACATTGGGGGGCAAGGCGGCCACCACCTGCTGTAAGGCTAGAGGAGCCGATGGAGGAGCCCACACCAGCAAGGTGCCGGGTTCAAGAGGCAGCTCGGCAAAGGCGCCGACGCTATCTGTGGTGATCACCCGCTCGATACTCCCCTCCCCCCACAGGATCTTGCCAAGACCCGCCAGGGTGCGCTCGGGCAAGGCCACCTCCCCCAGCGCCTGCAACCAGGGGGCTGCGTCGATCAGGGTACCGCCGCTGAAAAAGAGGCTGAACGGCTGGGCTGCGCGCAAGCGCAACAGCTGATCGGCACAGAGCCGGATCCCCTTGTCCTCGAAATCGATCTGCTCGTTGGGGGTGAAGTTCACTTCGCTCTTGCGATAGAGCGCCGCCAGCACCCGTTCGTTGACCTGCTCCCCCAATTGCCAGCCCTGAGCATGCAACCACTCCTCAGGCTCGGGGGGGGCGGTGGCGATCTCGGCCAACATCAGCTCGCGGGTGAGATAGCGCCGCCCGGCCGGGGTGAGCTCATAGCTGTGGCTGCCATGGGCGAGCAGCAGCTGGTTATCCTTGAGCAGGCCCACCAGCGGTTGCCACTGGCGGCCACGGATCACCACAGGTGAATGACTCAGCAACTGCTGCGCCAGCGCTCGCCATTCGGGGTGACTAAAGTCGATCAATTACAATCCATCCCTGTCAGTGCTCAATCGGATAAACAGCCTGAAAAGGTACCGTTACAGGCCGATGACGCCAAGCCTCCCGCGCCAATTACGTGACCCCGCTCCCTGCAATTTTCCCCCAAACAGAAGAGCCCACCATAGGGTGGGCTCTTCCTTGGATAACACTCGACGCTTATTCGACGTTGAGGCGCAGCTCGGCGTCGTACCAACCCAGTGGCAGGGTCAGTAGCTGATCGATCAGCTCCCGGCGATCGGATTTCTCCAGATAGGCGAGATAGAGCGGACGGCTCAGCGGCTGGCCCCCCTCCACCAGATGGAGCGCGCCCTTCTCGAGGAAGGGGCTGACCATCCGCCGTGGCAGGTAAGCAGCGCCACCATTGGCCAGCACAAACTGCAACGCCATGCTGGCGGAGCTGGAGTGCAGCACCGGGGTCTTTTGCAGGCTCTGCAAGCGGCTGGGTTGTGGCTCGAAGCTGGTGCCCCAGTCGAGATGGATGTGCGGCATCTGCATCAGGTTGTCGGCATTGGCGGCCGGATCCCGGCTCACCAGCTCGAACACCAGCTCACCGATGGGATGCAGGGCAATCTCGTCGATCTTGGTGGGCTCGGAGAGCAGGGCCAGATCGAGGGAGCGCTCCAGCAACTGGCGGCAGAGGTGCTCGCGGGAAGCCGTTTCCAGCCGCACCGCCAAGCCGGGCGCCAGCGCATAGATGTGGTTGAGCCAGTCATTGAAATCGAGCTCCCAAAACACCGCGGGCGCGCCGATGGCCAACTGCTGGCTGAATCCTGGTGAGAGCGCCACATCCTGCTTGGCACGACCAAGGGTGTGCAAGATGGCGTCTGCGTAGGGCAGCAGACGCTCACCGGAGGCGGTCAGGCGGATGTTGTTGCGATGACGGGCAAACAGACTGACACCCAGTTGCTGCTCTAGCTGGCGGATCCGGAAACTCACCGCCGACTGGGTCAGGTAGAGATTTTCAGCAGCCCGGCCAAAATGCCGGGTCTTGCTCACCTCGATAAAGGTCCGAAGCAGCTCGGTATCCATTAATCGATGGACTCGTCACTGCCACCACCGCTGCCACCACCGACATCAAAGCTGCCGCCACCGCTACTCTCTTCGCTGGCGCCGCCAACAACGGTGCAGAGGCGATGAACGCGCTTGGGACCGATCACCTTGAGGTATTTGAACCACACCTTGGCATGGGGGTTGGCACCGGCTGCGCCGGATTTGACCTGCTCGACGAAGGCGGACTCGACATCGTCACGGGGTGCAAGGTTGCCCTGGTAGAGTGCCAGCATGGCGGTACCATACTTTTCCAGACTGTCCGCTTCGGCCACAGTGAATTCGCCACTGCGACGCAGGCCACGGGGAAAATGTTTGAAGTCGTTGAAACGCTTGTCTGATTCGAAGCTCATAGTGCTCTTTTTTCTGGTTAGTTTGACCTTTGCGGGCAAGTATCATCAGGCCATCGCCGAGTGCAAAATCAATTTTCTCACTATGTTAATAAATATCTTTTATCGAAGTCACTTTGCCCCATCGCTGACGCCGATTTTGTGGCATAACACACAAAAAACGTTGATAAATAATAAACTTATGTAAACGTGCAGCCAATTTACACGTCACTTTCTGGACTGTGCAGGCAAAAATAAAGCGCCATACGGCGCTTTATTTATCACATCAGGTGAACCAGCTGAACCTTTGGTTCAAACATGCTTACTCAATCATGGCCGGTTGGGCCAGGTTGTCGGCACGCCACAGACGGTAGCGCACTTCATACTCCTGCGGCACGTAGATCACGAACGGCAGTTTTGAGTTGTAGTTCACAAAGAAGCCCTGACCGTAGATCTGGACGAAGGTCTCTTTCTGCTGGTTATCCGGGCACATCATCAGGGTGCTGATGGGGTCGGAGACCTTGCCCAGTTTCAGGTAGTTGTAGCCCCAGCCTTTGACGCTGTGCTGTTCCAGGTTGCCAGCAAAACGCGGTACGTTGCAATCAACCATCATCTTTTTGCCGACCTGCAGCTCGACCATCATGTCGGCTTCTTTTTCGACTTCAGGCAGGCGGATCACCACACGTTCCTGATTCACGTCAGCGGCTGGGAACATGCTGATATCAAATTTTTTCGGCTCGGCGGCGAAGGCATGGCCACCCAGCAACAAGGCGCCCAGCAGGCTAAAACGCAATACGGTTTTCATCTGTACCTCATGGGGTTGGTTCAACGCCGCTAGACTAACCGCTCTGCCGATTTCATGCCAGCGATCTGCTACGTAAAAACTGCGTAAAATGATGCAGATCCGGCACACCATGACGTGATCTGGCTATTTTCTGACAGGGTGCACACTACCGTCACGGGAACCTGAAACAAAAAGCGAGGCCAATTGGCCTCGCTTTGCATTCAAATGGCGCCAGAGTGCTATTTGGCCGCCTCTTGATGGGCCTTGATGACGGCCACCGCCTTGTCGGGGAAGTCGCTGAACACCCCGTCCACATCGGCCTGATAGAGGAAGATGTTAAGGAGATCGGTGAAGTCCTTGGCATAGGCCGGGATCTGCCCCTCATCCTGACGGAAGGTATAGGGGTGAACTTTCAGGCCCGCCGCGTGGGCTTCTTTTACCATGCCGGTGAAGACCGGCTTGCCCAAAGTGCCCGGCTCGGTGACGATCATCGGTTTCCACGGGCCAATCCCTTCGGCATAGCTGGCGATGGTTTTCATCGCTCCCGGCTTGAACATCCAGTCATAGTTGTAGGGGGTCGCCTTGCCCTTGGCGTCGTAGACCATGGTCTCGTTCCAGTCGGTCTCGGCCATCAGTTGCACCAGTTTCAGATCCATACCCATGGCGGGCATCAGTTCGCTGTTGATGCGCTTGAGTTCATCGGCATCGAAGCACTGCAGATAGACCTTGTCATCCTTCCCGGTGTAGCCGTACTCCTTGAGCACCTTCAGCACTGCTTTGGAGATATCCTTGCCTTCGTGACGGAACAGCCAGGGCGCCTTGATCTCCGGGTAGATGCCGATGTTCTTGCCGGTGCTCTTGTTGAGCCCCTGGATCATCTCGATCTCCTCCTGGAAGGTGTGGATCTTGAAGTCTGACTTCCAGAGCGGGAAGCGGGCCGGATAGACCGGCACCTGCTTGCCATCCACCAGCTGGAACGGCTCGGTCATGCGCAGGGAACGCACCTCGTCCAGGGTGAAATCCACCACATAATAACGGCCGTCCGGACGGGCACGGCCGGGGAAGCGCGCCGCCACATCGGTGATGCCATCGAGGAAGTGATCGTGCATCACCACCAGCTGGTCATCCTTGGTCATCACCAGATCCTGCTCCAGATAGTCGGCCCCCATGCCATAGGCCAGCGCCTTGGACTCCAGGGTATGCTCGGGCAGGTAGCCGGAAGCGCCACGGTGGGCGATCACCACCTTGCCTTCATCGGCAGCCAACACGGGTAATGAGAGGGAGGCCCCAAGGCTCAAGGCGATGAGGGAAACGGCGAGTTTTTTCATATGTGATGCTCTTTATTATTGTGTGTAGGTAATTGTTCTATCAGAGGTTTGTTTCATATTTACGGTGGGCAGCAGCGCACTGCCCACCGTCACTCATCAGCTCGCCTTGCGCAGAGCCTGATGGTATTGGTCGAGCCAGATCTGCAGCATCTGCTGCTCTGACTCGTTCAGGCGCAGCCCCAGCTTGCTGCGGCGCCAGAGGATATCATCCAGTGAACAGGCCCACTCCCGCTCGATGAGATAACGCACTTCCGACTCGTAGAGGCCGCCACCGAAGTGAATGCCGCGATCCTCTTTCAGCCAGAGACGGGCATGGGCGCCATAGGCCTCGGCAATGCGAAGGGCGCTGCGATCATCGAGCCAGTCAAACTCCAGCGCAAAGGCGCGGGCCAGCTCGCGTACCGAGCAGTCAAACTCGCCGCCGGGCAGACGGCTGGTCGCCGTCCAGTCATCCCCCATCTGGCTGAACCAGGGCTTGAGCTTGTTGCAGGCGGCCTGCGCCAGCTTGCGATAGGTGGTGAGCTTGCCGCCAAATACCGAGAGCAGCGGCGCACCGTCAGACTCGCCAGACAGTTCGAGGGTGTAGTCACGAGTCACCGCCTGCGGCGAGTCTGATTCGTCATCACAGAGCGGACGCACCCCGGCATAGGTCCAGATCACATCTTGCGGCGCAATTTGGCGAGTGAAGTGGGCGTTGACCACCTTGCACAGGTAATTGATCTCGGCCTCGCTGATCTTCGCTTCCCGCGGGCTGCCGTGATGCTCCACATCGGTGGTGCCGATGAGGGAGTAGTCCTGCTGATAAGGGATGACGAAGACGATGCGATTGTCTTCGTTTTGCAGGATATAGGCCTCTTCGCGCTCGTGGATGCGCGGCACTATCATGTGGCTGCCTTTAATAAGGCGAATGCCGCGGGGGGATTTCTCGTGCAGGCTCTCGTCATAGAAGGTCTTGACCCAGGGGCCCGCCGCATTGACCAGACCACGGCAGGTGACGGTGAACTGCTCGCCCCCTTCCCGCTCCAAAGTGAGCGTCCAGTGTTTGGAACCGCGCACTGCCTTGATGCAGCGGGTGCGGGTCTGCACGTCGGCCCCCTTGTCACGGGCCATCATGGCGTTGAGTACCACCAGCCGGGCATCGTCGACCCAGGCGTCCGAGTATTCAAACCCCTTGTTGATCCCTGCGGTCAAGCCATCTTGCGGCAGAAAGCGCACGCCACAGCTCCCCTTGAGCTTGTCGCGCTTGGCCAGATTGTCATAGAGGAACAGACCGGCGCGGATCATCCAGGCCGGACGCAGGTGCGGACGATGCGGCAGGCGAAAGCGCATGGGACGCGCAATATGAGGCGCCATACCGAGCAGCACCTCACGCTCCGCCAACGCCTCTTTCACCAGCCGGAATTCGTAATGTTCGAGATAGCGCAAACCGCCGTGGATCAGCTTGCTGGAGTTGGACGAGGTGGCAGAGGCGAGATCTTGCGCCTCAAACAGGGCAACTTTCAGGCCCCGCCCTGCCGCATCGGCTGCGATGCCGACCCCGTTGATGCCGCCACCGACGACGACCAGATCATAATGTTCGCTCATGTTCACCTACTTTCATTTTTATGATTGCTTTAACAGCAATGTTTGATTTCGCTCATTTTAGAACATGAAAATACAACAAACGAACATTTTATGGTGAAAGTGTGATCGCCACAGCCCGCCAGAGGTGGCAAAAGTGGTACGGCAGGTGAACGAATGGCGTCGGGCCAAAAGCGGCGGGTTAATAGCCAAAAAAACCAGATTGAATAGTGGTTTTGGCAATACCCATAAAGGGGTGAGATGAGTGCAGGAATCGGAGACAAAAAAAGAAAGGAGGCCGCCCTGACGGGCGACCGACACAGCCTTGGCGTGTTTCGCCGTCAGCAGATGTGGCAGGCGATCTGGTGTTGTGCCATCAATCGCGTCAGCTTTTCCGGTGGCTCCTGATCGGTAAAGAGGGCGTGGATCTGGCTGAGATTGCCCAGGTTCACCATAGCATTGCGACCGAACTTGGTGTGGTCGGCGGCCAGGAACACCTGACGGGAGTGGGCAATGATGGCCTGGGCAATCTTCACCTCGTGATAGTCGAAATCGAGCAGGGAGCCGTCGTTATCGATCCCCGAAATCCCGATGACGCCATAGTCCATGCGAAACTGACCGATAAAGTCGCGGGTCGCCTCCCCCACGATGCCGCCATCGCGGTTGCGGATCTCGCCACCGGCAATGATGACGGTGAAGTCATCCTTCGCCGTCAGGATGCTGGCCACGTTGAGGTTGTTGGTGACGATACGCAGCTCACGGTGATCGAGCAGGGCGCGGGCAATGGCTTCGGTGGTGGTGCCTATGTCGATAAAGAGCGATGAGCCGTCGGGAATATTGGCCGCAACCTCGCGGGCGATGCGCTCTTTCTCCTTGAGTTGCATCACTTTACGGGCGCTGTAGGCGGTATTGACGGTACTCGAATGCAGGGAGGCACCGCCATGATGGCGCCGGATCTTGTTCTGTTCGGCGAGATCGTTCAGATCCCGGCGAATGGTCTGGGGGCTGACGTCAAAGTGGGTCACCAGATCGTCGGTCGAGACAAATCCCTGCCGCGTCAGGACGTCCAGTATCTCCAGATGTCGTTGGGTTTGCTTCACGCTTGCACTCCGATGATGAAACGGAAAAAGGCCCCGGCAGATGCGGGGCCTTTTGGCAGTTTACCTGATCCCCTTTGGGATCAATAAGCTGAGGATCACGTTTTATGCCTTATGGGCAGCCGCTTTCTTGGCCGCAACGGCAATGTTCTCGTGCTTGAGGGTCATCGCCAGCAGGATTATGGAGAGCACACAGGAGACGGTCAGCACCATGAAGCCGCCATCCCAACCGAAGTGGTCAACGGTATAACCCAGCATGGCGTTGGCTGCCACGGCGCCGCCCAGATAACCGAACAGACCGGTGAAACCTGCCGCAGTACCGGCAGCTTTCTTCGGTGCCAGCTCAAGAGCATAGAGGCCGATCAGCATGACAGGGCCGTAGATCAGGAAGCCGATAGCCACCAGCGCCATCATGTCGATGGTCGGGTTGCCGGCCGGGTTGAACCAGTAAACCAGCACAGCCAGGGTCACCAGCACCATGAACAGGATACCGGCCGGGGCACGGCGGCCCTGGAACAGCTTGTCAGAGATCCAGCCACACAGCAGGGTGCCCGGAATACCGGCCCACTCGTAAAGGAAGTAAGCCCAGGAGGAGTTGTCGACGGTGAAGTGCTTGGCCTCTTTCAGGTAGGTTGGCGCCCAGTCCAGTACACCGTAACGAATGAGGTAAACGAAAGCGTTGGCAATGGCGATGTACCACAGCAGTTTGTTGTGCAGCACGTACTTGACGAAGATCTCCTTGGCGGAAAACTCCTGCTCGTGGCTCTCGTTGTAATCCTTCGGATAGTCGTTCTTGTACTCCTCGATGGGAGGCAGGCCGACCGATTGCGGGGTATCACGCATCACGAAGAAGGCGATCACCGCGATGCCTGCCGCCGCTGCCGCAGGCACATAGAAGGCGCTGCGCCAGTCGTTGAACCAGCCCATCCCCAGAATGAACAGCGGGCCAATCATGCCGCCGCCCACGTTGTGCGCCACGTTCCAGACCGCAACCACTTCGCCGCGCTCTTTCTGTGACCACCAGTGCACCATGGTGCGACCGCAGGGCGGCCAGCCCATGCCCTGTGCCCAACCGTTCAGAAACAACAGCACGAACATAATGGCGATGCTGGAGGTGGCCCAGTGCATGGTACCCATCATGAACATGATACCGGCCGACAGCAGCAGACCGGCGGAGAGGAAATAACGGGCATTGGAACGGTCGGAGACGTTCCCCATCAGGAACTTGGACAAGCCGTAAGCAATGGAGACCCCGGAGAGGGCCAGACCCAGATCGCCGCGAGAGAAGCCCTGCTCGACCAGATAGGGCATCGCCAGACTGAAGTTTTTCCGTACCAGATAGTAGCCGGCATAACCGAAGAAGATCCCGAAAAACACCTGCCAACGCATGCGTTTGTAGAATGGGTCGACCTTGTCAGCCGGGAGCCTGTCGATATGTGCCGCAGGCCTGAAGAGACTAAGCATGTTCTGCTTCCTTATTGTTGTTATGGGCGGTTGAGGATGCCCTGATCATTCCGACGAATCATGTGAGTCCATTGATTCGTAAGCGAGCCAATTGTGCTCATATACGCTCATTTAATCTGTGATGCATACTCAAATATTGCAGTTTTATTACAAAAAAAAGCTCCAAATGAGCAATTACTCAGCAAGCTCTATCCCTTGTGCAGCAAGGGATAGGGCTTACCCAATAAGTGGTATTTACTAGCAATTGAGTTGCTTTACGTCACATTTTCTTAGCAATGAGTGGGATCTTGTCCACATTTCCCATGGCGGGGGGATGGTGAAATTAACGGGAAGGGTTATTTTCTCTCACGACCGATAACGAGCGAAAACGAGCACATCGTTTGCGCAAGACACAAAAACAACAAGGAAACGTTTTCGGCAACAACGGATAGACACAAAAAAGATAAAACAGAACATCAAGCCTCTACGGGTGGATATAAGGAACAACGTTATGAGCATACAAAGACCCAACACTCTGCTTGGCGAGTGCATCGCCGAGTTTATCGGAACCGGCCTGCTGATATTTTTCGGCGTCGGATGTGTAGCGGCACTGGTGCTGGCAGGCGCCAACTTCGGGCAGTGGGAAATCTCCATTACCTGGGGTCTGGGTGTGGCCATCGCCATCTATGTGACCGGCGGTATTTCAGGTGCCCACCTGAACCCGGCTGTAACCCTGGCGCTGATGACCTTCTGCGGTTTCGACAAGCGCAAGGTGGTGCCCTACATCATCGCCCAGATGGCCGGTGCCTTCTGCTTCGCGGCCCTTGTCTACTTCCTTTATGGTAACCTTTTCACCCAGTGGGAAGTGACCCATAACGTGGTGCGCGGCAGCGTCGAAAGCCTCGGTACTGCCGGGATCTTCTCTACCTACCCCAATGCCCTGCTGACCAACATGCAAGCTTTTGCCGTCGAGCTGGTGATCACCGCCGTGCTGATGCTGGGCATCATGGCGCTGGGTGACAACAACAACGGCGCTCCCAAAGGTTTCGCCGCCGCCCTGCTGATCGGTATCCTGATCGCGGTGATCGGCGCCTCCCTTGGCCCGTTAACCGGTTTTGCCATGAACCCGGCCCGTGACTTTGGTCCGAAACTGTTCGCGTTCTTTGCCGGCTGGGGTGATGTTGCCCTGACCGGTGGTCGTGACAACCCCTACTTCTGGGTTCCGATCCTTGGCCCCATCGTTGGCGCCCAGATTGGTACCGCTCTGTATGTCAAAGTGCTGGCTCCCTGCGTCCCGGGCAACCGTGTCGTCACCACCGAGCAAGCGACCCAAACCGCCAAAGAAGAGGCTGCCGCATAAGAGCGGCCCCCTCCAACGTATAAAAACGTGGAAAATAGAAACGTGGAGAACATCATGTCTGCTGAAAAGAAATATGTCGTCGCCCTGGACCAGGGAACCACCTCTTCCCGCGCCATCGTGTTTGATCAGGATGCCAACATTGTCGGTACCTCCCAGCGCGAATTCACCCAGCACTACCCGAAAGCGGGCTGGGTAGAGCACGACCCGATGGAGATCTGGGCGACCCAATCCTCCGTCTTTACCGAAGTGCTGGCCAAGACCGGCCTGCGCAGCGAAGAGATCGCCGCCATCGGTATCACCAACCAGCGTGAAACCACCGTTGTCTGGGAAAAGGCCACCGGCAAGCCCATCTACAACGCCATCGTCTGGCAGTGCCGCCGCACCGCAGCCATCTGCGAAGAGCTGAAAGCACGCGGTCTTGAAGAGTACGTCCGTGAAAACACCGGTCTGGTGCTGGATGCCTACTTCTCCGGTACCAAGGTGAAGTGGATCCTCGATAACGTCGAAGGTGCCCGCGAGAAGGCAATGAACGGCGAGCTGCTGTTCGGCACCATCGACACCTGGCTGGTCTGGAAGATGACCAATGGCGAAGTGCACGTCACCGACCCGACCAACGCCTCCCGTACCATGCTCTACAACATCCGCGAGCTGAAGTGGGACGAGAAGATGCTGGACGAGCTGGGCATCCCCATGTCCATGTTGCCGGAAGTGAAACCCTCTTCCGAAGTGTACGGCTACACCACCCGTGGCGGCGGCTCCCGCATCCCCATCGCCGGTATTGCCGGTGACCAGCAGTCTGCCCTGTTCGGCCAGCTCTGCTTTGAAAAAGGGATGGCCAAGAACACCTACGGCACCGGCTGCTTCATGCTGATGAACACCGGCACCGAGCCGGTTCGCTCCAGCAACGGCCTGCTGACTACCGTTGCCATCGGCCCGAAAGGGGAAGTGAACTACGCGCTGGAAGGTGCAGTGTTTATGGGCGGTGCCACCATCCAGTGGCTGCGTGACGAGCTGAAGATCATTCACGATGCCCGCGATACCGACTACTTCGCCTCCAAGGTGGGTGACACCAACGGCGTCTATCTGGTGCCGGCCTTCGTCGGTCTGGGCGCCCCCTACTGGGATCCGTATGCTCGCGGCACCATGGTCGGTCTGACCCGTGGCGCCAACCGCAACCACATCATCCGTGCTGCGCTGGAATCCATCGCCTATCAGAGCCGCGATGTGCTGGATGCGATGCAGCAGGACTCCGGCATCAAGCTGGCAGCGCTGAAAGTAGACGGCGGCGCCGTAGCCAACGACTTCCTGATGCAGTTCCAGGCTGACATGATGCACACCCCGGTGGTACGTCCGACCCGCATCGAGACCACCGCCATGGGTGCCGCCTTCCTGGCTGGCCTTGCAGTCGGCTTCTGGAAGAGCTCGGACGAGCTGGAAGACAAGTTCAGCGTGGACCGCGAGTTCATCCCGCAGATGGACCGAGACGATCGCGCCAAGCGCTACAACGGTTGGAAGAAGGCTGTCGAACGCTCACGCCGCTGGGCAGAAGAGGAGTGATCGGATAACCGTTCCCAGTTGACCTGAAAAACGAGAGAGGCCGACACTCATGTCGGCCTCTCTTTTTACCTCTATATTACCTCCCCATCCCCTGTCGATATCCACTTATGCTCTCGGCACAACACAATTGAGTTGTTTATCTATAATTTGCTTCTGGGTCGCATCTGCGACCCGTTTTTTACAGGAGCTAGGGATTATGGACAGAGCGATAAACCGATTTTCAATTAACTTCCTCTGGTCAGGACTCGGGATCAGAACCCGGATCCTCTCCGGTGTCGCCATACTGATGGTCATCGCCATCAGTTGTATCACCCTGATCCTGGAACAGATCTCCCACACTCAGGCGCAGCAGCGGGTCGAGCGCTATGAGCTGCCAAGCAGCGTGGATCGCATCGCCAACCAACTCACTGCCGAGCTGACCCACCACTTGACCGAAGCACAGGCACTGGCCAGCAACAGCTTCGTCATCGACTGGCTGGCTCAGGGTATGCCTGCAGCAGAGTGGCCCAAGATGGAGCACTACTTTCAGGCACTTCAACAGCGCATTGGCGGCAATGTCTTTATCGCGCCGATCCAGACCAATGCCCTGCTCAACTTCAACGGCGGCCCCACCGCCCAGAAAGCGCTGAACGAAGCAGACCCGAAAGATGAATGGTTCTACGGCTTTCTCAAGCGCAGCAAACCCTATGAGCTGAACCTCGATATCTCGGATTTTGACAAGCGCGCCTCCCTCTATATCAACACCGCCGTTACCCACGAGGGCAAGACCCTGGCGGTGGCAGGCACCTCCATCGACATGAGTGCCCTGAGCAAACTCATCAGCGGCTACCGGATCGGCAAAAGCGGTCAGGTCTATCTGGCAGACATGGAAGGTAATATCGAGATCCACCCCGAGCAGGAGCAGGAGGGGGCCGCCCACCACCAGCAATCCTTCCTCGATACCGTCAAACAGCTCACCCCCAACGCCCGAGAACAGGTGGCCGTAGAAGCGCTGACGCTGGAGGGGCAAACCTACCTTATCGCGGTACGCTACATCCCCACCCTCAACCGGCTGCTGATTGGCGAGATCAATGGCGCCGAGCTGGAAGAGGGATTACATGAGTCACGCCAGCTCATCATCATGGTGTCGCTCGCCATCGGCGGGCTCGCCATGCTGGCCTCAGCCTGGCTGGCACACTCCATTAGTCGCCCCATTCGTCAGGCTGCCGATGGCATGCACCATATCACCGCCGATCGGGATCTGGCGACTCGCCTCGACTTCTCGGACGAGTCTGAACTGGGGCTGATGGCCCAAAGCTTCAATCGGCTGATCCAGAGCTTGAACCAGAGTTTCTCCCGCTTCCAACAGTCGGGCAGTGCCCTCTCGGCCCAGTCATCGCAATCCCTCCATCAGGCACAGGCGCTGGCAGGAGAAGCATGCCAGCAAGCCCAGAGCATTCAGGAGTTGACCAATGTGGTTGCTACCATCGGCAGCAATGCCGAGCAGATCGCCAGCCGCTCGGAGGGCGTCAACGAGGTGACTCGGCGCATCGCCAGCCATATGCTAAGCATCGAACAGGATGTAACCCAGAGCGCCGCGCAACTCGACAGCTTGCGCAGCAGCATCGGTAGCTCCTCGGCATTGCTCGATGAGGTAGTGAAAGACAGCAACAACATCACCCAGATCATGAATCTCATCCGCGATGTCTCGAACCAGACCAACCTGCTGGCCCTCAATGCGGCCATCGAAGCGGCCCGTGCGGGGGATATGGGACGGGGCTTTGCAGTGGTGGCCGACGAGGTACGCCAGCTGGCAGTACGCACCCAGACCGCCACCAAGGATGTGCAGGATCTCATCTTGCGCCTGCAGGAGGGAACCCGACAGGCCAGCAGCTCGATGGCCGACTCCCGCACCCAGAGTGAAGAGGGATACAACCGGATGAATCAGGCAAGAGAGGTGCTGGTTGATGCCACCAGCCAGATCAATCAGGCTGCACTCGAGATCAACGAGATCAGCGCGCTGGCCCAGTCCCAGAATCAGCAGATGGGGCAAGCCAGAACGGCGCTTGATGAGCTCGCCATGGTGGCCGAACACCAGCGAGAACACGCGCAGGAGAGCAATGCTGCCAGCCGCGAACTGTTCGAACTGGCCAAGGCCATCGACGAGCAGATCCGCCAATACCGGATTGGCTAGGCCCGGCACTTCCCCCTCTCCCTCTCAATAACCAAAACGCCACCACAGGGTGGCGTTTTCATTTTGCAAATCATTTTGCCTGCCCTCTCGAAACGGGAATGACGACAATACTCGTAAGGCATTGATAATTAACATTAAACAATGTGGAATGACCATTGCTTAGTGATATCAGACTCAACAGAGGGATATCGCCATGAAACCGACCACCACTCAAGCGCCCGTAGCCCACGTCGTCACTCAAAAAGAGACACTGACCCCCCGCGAAGGCACCTTCCTGATGATGGTGGCCCAACTGGTGGTGCTCACCTGCATCGTACTGGCCGCCACCGTCGGCGGCCTCTCCTGGCAGTGGACCCTGCTGCTGGCCATTCCGCCGGTGATCGGCGGTGCCCTGCTCAGCCGGGTATGGGGCAAACTGCCCCAGTAACTCCGCTTCACCTCACACACCTTCCCGAACAGACGGCCGACCCTCAAGTCGGCCGTCTGTTTCTCTGCCGCCTGGCTGATGCTGATTGGCCGCAACGAAGGCGCGACTTGTTCTTCGCCAAGCAAACCGCAGCGACGAACCGTTCAAACAAACCGCACAAACCAACCTGCACTACAGGGTATGGCTGCCCAGCTGATCTTTGAGAAAATCGAGCCAGACCCGCAGCCGGATATCGCGCTGGGCATCGGAATAGAAGACCGCATTGATGGGACGCGAGGCGCCGCTGTTGCTGCGCGCCAGCACCTCCACCAGCGCGCCGCTCGCCCGATCCGGCCCGGTCATGAAATCCGACAGACAGACAATCCCCTGCCCCGCCAGCGCCAGCTGACGCAAGGTTTCGCCGCTGCTGGCACGCAGAGTGGGGGTGATGGCAAAGCGATCCCCCTGCTCGGCAGTGAGCAGCGGCCAGTGGTTGAGGTGATCGGGATGCAAAAAGCCAAGCAGCTCATGACCGCTCAGCAGATCCGCCGGTTGGCGCGGGGTGCCGCGCTCGCGCAAATAGGCGGGAGAGGCCAGCAGCCGCAGCCGCGAGCGGCCCAGCGGCAGCGCGCGCAGGGAGGAGTCGGTCAGCTCGCCGATGCGGATGGCCATGTCCACCCGCCGCTCCATCAGATTGATAAAGCCCTCCGAGCTGTGCAGCTGCAGCTCGATGGCAGGGTAGCGGCGGCGAAACTCGCCGATGATCGGCACCAGCCGATGCAGAATAAAGGGGGTAGCGGCATCGACTCTCAACACCCCTTCGGGTTGTTCCCGGCGCATCAGCAGATGCCCCTCCGCCTCGCTCATCTCGGTCAGGATCTTCACCGCCCGCTTATAGAACCAGCTCCCCTCCTCGGTCAGGCTGACCCGGCGGGTGGTGCGATTGAGCAACACGGTTGAGAGTTTCTCCTCCAGCCGCTTGATGCCACGGCTCACCACCGAGTTGTCCATGCCGAGGTTCTCCGCCGCCTGGCGAAAACTGCCCGCCTCCACCACCGCCACAAACAGGGTCAGTTCATCAGAATGGGTCTTCATTACTGTTATCCGGACAAGAGTAATGGGCCTTTATAGGCGCAGCTGCTATGGATTAGCAAGCGTGTGGTGAGGCCTGTGCTTTTTCTACAGAGAAAGAACGTGACCGCGAGCCCACATCATGCTCGTGATTTATCTGTACAATGCAGCCCAAAAGGCACCGTATGGCACTATTTATTTCACAAGGATGGATAACATGACATTTGAAGAGCGGCTGGCCGCCGCCCATCAGGAGCTGGCAAACAAAGGGGTATGGCATTCCAACTACAATCCCCCCTTGTTCTGGTTGTTGCGCCAACTAGGTTGGTCTGTCAAACCGCCTCAGTACGAGGGCTGGCTAACCAACTTTCTGGTATTTGGCATCGGCCTTGGCCTGATCTGGAGCATTCTGTTGTGGTTTTTCAGCTGGCAACCCTTAGAGATAGACCCACTATTTGCCCTACGCCAGACAGCCCTGTTTGCCGGATTAACAGGCATCATCATGGCGAGTCTCTTCAGGCTACGCTCCAGGCAGCTTAAACTGACCCCTTGGGAAAGATTGCCATCCTCGGCAACAGATATCACAAAGCAACCGGATTGATAATCCGTTGGCATTGTTATGAAGCAGGAGTTCTGGGCACATTATTGCCTTTGCCCGTCAGAAATCAGGTTGAAAAGAGCCCCTCATTGGAATGAGGGGCATGACAATCTCCTGCTACATCCCCATGGGCCACTGCAATACATATACCCAGAACAGCAAGAGAGCCGTCCATGCAAACAAGAACGCCATGCTAAACGGCAACATTAATGACATTAATGTGCCTAACTTGGCATTTTTGTCATAGTCTTGCGCCGTCGCCAATATAAGCCCCAAGTAGCCAAACAGTGGACTAATGATATTGGTTACCGAGTCACCGATTCTGAATGCAGCTTGGGTCACCTCCAAAGGTATATCTACATAGAACAGTGATGGTATAAGCACTGGCGCCATAAGGCTCCACTGAACAACAGGTGAACCCATAAAGAGATTGAGGAACGCACAGAGAATAACAACCAGTAGCAAAATGAATGCAGGATGCAATGACAGATCTGCAACCATGTTGCTCATCGACATGGCCAACACGCCTGAAAGTTGGCTTAACTTGAATATATATATCAGCTGGGATGCCACAAAAATAATCAGCAAAAATAATCCTAGCTGACTTAAACTCTTTTGGCATGCCTTGATGAGATCTTGCTCACCCCGAAAACTACCAGATAGATAACCGTAAGTTAAACCACTCAAGCCAAAAGTAATAGAAATAACTATTGGTAGACCACTAATGATCTCGCTGCGAGCGAGTTGCTGCCCTTCATTGGGTGCCAGCCAATTCCCCGGCACTGCCGCCGATAAAACAAAGAAGATGATCGCAGAAAGAAATACGCTACCAGAAGCCAGCATGGCCCTGTCATTTTTCTTATTGCAGGGAATATCATGGCTAATTAGATGACTATCAGTAGCATCATTATCAATTAGCCAATGCTGCCGTTTTTCTACTACCATGATAGAAATACAAGACCCCACTGCGACTAATAGAAGGACACTGGCACTCATAAAAAAGTAATTCGCCAATGGGCTAACACTGTATTCAGGATCGATGAGCTGGGCTGCCGATGTAGTGATACCAGCAATCACCACATCATAGGTTGTAATGAATATAGTTGCATGCGTCCCTCCCGCGACACCGGCAAAAGCCGTTGCAAGTCCGACCAAGGGTGAGCGACCCGCAGCCTGATAGGCACGGCACGCCAGAGGTATCAAAACAATATAACCAACTGCGCCAACCACATTCGAAACTATCCCCAGAGCCATAATGCTGATGGTCAGTTGCCATTTTCCAGTTTTATTTACTAACCGTTGCACCGAGTAGCTAATCAATCCGGAAGAGTCAGCAAGCCCGATACCAATCGTCGCTATAATGACTATGCCCAAAGGAGGGAAGTTAATAAACTCTTTAACACTGCCACCAAGCCATTCTCGAATACCGGCCAATGACAGCATATTATGAACGTACTGAGTGTTCTCGCCAGGCAGGGTGTAAGAGAGTTGTGCTTTGGCAGCAATAAAAGAGACGACCATGACTATCAAAGATAGCCAAATGAACAAGAACACCGGATGGGGAAGTCGATTTCCCCATCGCTCAATACTATCAAAAACAGACCTTTTCATGGTTTTAGAATTCATAATTAATGCCGGTATAATAAGTTCTTCCCTGAATGACCTCAGTGTACGTATCCGGGCTGGACACATCTTTATTCATCAGGTTGTTAACCCCCATCTTCAGTGCCACTCCATTGGCAAGGTCGTAACTCATGCCAAGATCCAGGGTGGTATATGGATCAGACACATCATTATTGCCAAGCTCGCCACGCACTTCACTACGATAATGCAACCGAGTGAAAATATTTAATGCATAGTTAGCATACCATGTCGCCTTGAGCGAAGCTTCATGCTCTGACGTACCAACCAGTCTGTCTCCGGAATAATCATCTTTTGCATCAAGATATGTATATGAGGCATCCAGACCAATATATTCCCATTGATGCGTAGCAGACAGTTCCAAGCCTTTCAGAGTGGCCTTGTCTATATTGACGAAGGTGTAGTCACCATTTTTTTTCTTTGCTTGTTGAATAATGTCATCAACCTGATTATAGAATACTGTTGCGCTGGCTAACGTAGTACCATTGGTATAATACATCCCCAATTCACTGAATGTGCCAGTTTCTGCTTTCAGGGCCGAGTTACCATAAATGTTACAGCGACCGCCGCAGCCAGGAGCTGCATAATATGGGGATATTTGAGCCAGGCTGGGTGCTTTAAATGCCGTCCCCACCCCAGCTTTCATACTCCAGTTCTCAGCTACCCCTTGGGTGAGATAGCCACGGTAGGTAAACTCGCTGCCAAACAATGAATCATGATCATATCGCCCACCCAGGGTCAAGGTAGTTGCGTCAGTCAATGCATGATTGGATTCAACGTAAGCTGCAGAACTCTTTCTGTCTGCGGAGCCCCCCTTAAAACTAATATTGTCTACTTTGGCATTGCGGGTTTCAGTGCCAAACGTGATGTCATATTGATTGAACGATAATATGGCTTTGGCATCACCACCATAATTATGCTCAGTACTATTTGATGTGAGGAGATCATACTGGACATCAAAGTCACTGTAATAGAGATTGGCATCGATGTTCAGTCGTGAGGATTGGTAGCCATATCCTAGCGTGTAGCTTTGCAGACGGCGTTGCTGTTCATAATACCGATTGTTGAACATCGCAGTACCCAACTGCTCTTCATTGGATAGCTGAATATCAAGCGCTAATGAATGCTGGTCATTAATAGCAAGATCGAAGGTATTTACCAAGTTGTAGTTTTCTTGCGCGCGACGCTTGGTCGCATCAGGGTAGTCAGCATAAAATGACTCGGCGATATCCAGATAGTTGCCATATACGGTATAACTCAATGCATCGTTGACAGGCATGGAGTAATACAATCCATAAACCTGGCCATTACCACCTCGATCACCCTGGTTGTATTGCCCTTCAACACTCATAGCCCCTTCAGCAGCACCATTGTGTTTGCGCGTTATCACATTCACAACGCCCCCCATGGTATCGGCACCGTAAAGGGTAGACATCGGGCCACGAATAACTTCGACTCTATCAACGGCTACTGTAGGGGTAAGGCTTAATGCACTGTCACTGCCACGCCAAAGCGCTTCTTTGGTATAAGAACGGCGACCATTCAACAACACTTGCGTGTAATCATTGCTCAGGCCACGAATGCGAATGCTACGGGAACCATTAGCCTGGGTTGATATATTGACGCCCGGAACATCGACCAACAGATCACCGACATCCCCCGTCATTTGATATTTACTCTGCTCCTGGCTATCGATCAAGGTCATGGTTGCAGGGGCTTCAAGAAGATTTTTTTCCTTTCCGGCGGTTGCTGTTACCACCATGGTTTCATCAGCAATATTCTCGGCAATTGCAACATGTGCAGGAAGTATCAGTGCACTCAATATGTAAGGCGTTCGGACTTTTAGATTATTTATATTCATTTTAAGTGATTTATTATACGACAAATTGCGCATTATAATGGAAATTATTATCATTTTGCATTGTTTTTCATTACTGATATTCATGGGTGATTAAAAAACGGCTTTATGACCCAAATCAGCCTATTAGTCGTTACTTCCTCTATCCCGGATTACCGGTGTCCTTTTCTCAACCGTTCCTGCCGCCTGATACGCCTTATCATTGCTGCTGATTTGGCAAAAGTAATTTGCTGTTGCCATCATTTTTGCCAACAAAACCCATCGGCATACTGGCGCCATTCTCCCGTCGGGAGTCCCTAACCAAGGAGTTGTTATGCCACTGGCGTTATTTGCCCTTACCTTAAGTGCCTTTGCGATCGGCACCACTGAATTTGTGATCGTGGGGCTTATCCCCACCATAGCCGAGCAGCTCAATGTCTCGCTTCCCTCGGCGGGCCTGTTGGTCAGCCTCTATGCCCTTGGGGTTGCCATCGGCGCCCCTGTGCTCACGGCGCTCACCGGCAAGGTGCCGCGCAAGTGGCTGCTGGTAGGGCTGATGGCACTCTTTACCGCCGGCAACCTGCTGGCCTGGCAGGCCCCAGGTTACGAGAGCCTGATCGTGGCCCGCATCCTCACCGGACTGGCGCACGGGGTCTTCTTCTCAGTGGGCAGCACCATTGCCACAGGCTTGGTCGCCAAAGAGAAGGCGGCGAGCGCCATCGCCATCATGTTCAGCGGCCTCACCGTGGCGCTGGTAACCGGCGTACCGCTCGGCACCTGGATTGGTCAGGTCTTTGGCTGGCGTGAAACCTTTCTGGTAGTAAGCCTGCTCGGCCTCATCGCCATGGTGGGCAGCCTGCTGCTGATCCCGGGCAACCTGCCCAAGGGGGCAGCCTCGACCATCCGCGAGCAGCTTTCGGTACTGACCAAAAAGCCGCTGCTGCTGGTCTACGCCAAGACCGCCCTCGGTTATGGCGGCGCCTTCACGGCGTTTACCTTCCTCGCCCCCATCCTGCAGCAGGTGAGTGGCTTTAGCGCCGGTGCGGTGAGCCTGATCCTGCTGGTCTACGGGGTATCGGTTGCCGTCGGCAATATCTGGGGCGGCAAGCTGGCCGACAAGATGGGTCCATTGCCGGCGCTGAAGCTGCTGTTTGCCGGTCTGGCGCTGGTGCTGCTGGCCCTCACCTTCACCGCCCCCCATCCGGTGCTGGCCGTGCTCACCGTGCTGGTGTGGGGCGCCTTTGCCTTCGGCAACGTGCCGGGTCTGCAGGTGCTGGTGGTGAAACAGGCCGAGCTGCACACCCCCAAGGTGGTGGATGTGGCATCGGGCCTCAATATTGCCGCCTTCAACGTCGGCATTGCGCTGGGATCTGTGGTTGGTGGTTTTGTGGTAGAGCACCTCGGCCTGATGCACACCCCCTGGATCGGCGCTCTTATCGTGCTGCTGGCCTACGGGCTGACCCATGTCAGCGAGCGACGCGAAGCCCTCCGGCTCGCCGCCTGTCAGGCATAAGCTGCGCCAGCAGGCGTCACGCAAGGGCGTGGCGCCTGCTGCAATCGGTGCGGCAGGCTTCTATGCTGTGACACAGCGCCAACCCGTCAACTGTTTCAGCAACTTTTTCAGCAACCAAGCCTGTCACCCTCGCATCATTTGCCACGGAGTCTGTTATGAAGGTGCTTATTGTCTATGCCCATCCCGAACCCAAAAGTTTCAACGGTGCCCTCTTCTGCCACGCCATCAGGGCGCTGGAGCAGGCGGGCCACACAGTGATGACCAGCGATCTCTATGCTATGGGCTTTGACCCCGTCTCGGATCGGCGCAACTTCACTGCCGCCAGCGATCCCGATTTTCTCAAGCTGCAACTCGAAGAGCTGGCTGCCACCGAGCAAGGTAGCTTCGCCCCGCATCTGGAGCAGGAGATGCAAAAGCTGGAGGCGGCCGATCTGCTGATCTTCCAGTTTCCGCTCTGGTGGTTTGGCCTGCCTGCCATCCTCAAGGGGTGGGTGGATAGAGTCTTTGCCATGGGGCGGGTCTATGGTCAGGGCCATATATACGAGAGCGGCAAATTTCGCGGCAAGCGGGCGCTGCTGAGCCTCACCACCGGCGGCCCTGCCGAGACCTATCTGCCCGACGGCTTCAACGGCGATATCGACGGGGTGCTGCGCCCCATCCAGCGCGGGATCCTGCAATTTGTCGGCTTCGACGTGCTGCGCCCCCATATCTGTTATGCCCCGGTGCGGGTCTCGCAAGAAGAGCGGGAAGCCTGGCTCGCCCAGTGGGCCGAGCGCCTTGGCCAGATTGAGCAGGAGTCCCCCATCGCAGTCGGCCGCTACCAGTAACAGCTGCCCCCCACAGCACAAAAACAGCGAGCGGCCCCCGGCCGCTCGCTGTTTTTCACGCTCTGTCGTTATGGTTTTTGTTATCCGTTGGCGGGTCTTATGCCGCCTGTTGCACGCCTGCTTTGCCGGTCACCGCCCGCTTGAGCCAGTAGTCGAGGCTGACGTAGCGGCCCCCGCCGTAAACCAGCAGCACCAGCAGCATCACGAAGTAGGTGGCGGCAAACTCCATCCCGTTGTTGAGCATCACGGGGTCCCCGAGCTCGGTGATGTAGTTGTAGCGACCGGGGAAGTTGGCGGCCAGCCACTCGATAAAGCCGTTGAGGCGCACAGTGGCCTCCATGCTGCCAGTAGCGATGGCGTCCCAACCGTGCTTCCAGTGCACCATGGCGCTCGCCACGCTCATCAGGAAGATGGTGGGAATGGCCATGATGCGGGTAAAGAGGCCAAGGGCGATGCAGATGCAGCCCAGCACCTCGGTACCTGCCGCCAGAAAGGCGAGCAGGGTCGGGAACGGCAGGTTGAGCCCCCCTTCCGAGACCGGGGCGCCAAACCAGGCGACGGTGCCAGCAAAGCCCACCACCTTGGAGTGGGCCCCCACATAGATGACCGGAATGAGATAGAGGCGAATGGCCAGCAGGGCCAGAAAATCGAGCCGCTTGCACTGGGCCACCGCCCGCTCGTACCACTGGATCAGGGTGTTGTTCATGGGAATTCTCCTTGGTGTTTGCTAAATGGGGGCAAGGGCGCGCCAGACTGGCGCTCGCCAACGGACAAGATCAGCAGACCCAGCCGGTAAAAATGGCGTGCCCACCCTGTCAGATCAAAATCACGGCGAACCTGTTGCACCTGTTGCTGGAACGCGGCTTGAGTGATCCCAGGCTGCTGTTGCAGCAACTGGATCAGCGCCACATCCCATTCGCGCAGCCGCTGGGTCACCACCTGATGATCCGGGCTGCGAAACAGGCCATAAAAGTGGCTGCCCTGCCGGGTCGGCACCACGCCGCTGCGACGGATGGCAAAGGGGAGTTCAAGCAGTTGCAGGGTGGGATTGAGCAGAAGTGGACTCTCCGCCGTCACCTCAACCCCCGATATAACTTGCGGCACCACCCCTTCATCAATCTCGACACAGAGGCAGGCCCACTCATACTCCAGCAGCGCCAGCCGCTGCCTGGGCCAGTTGAGGGTGCCTTCGCGGTGGCGATGCTGCACATAGCGGACAAACTCGGTGGCGATATGGTGAAACTCGGGGGCCTCGGCGCCGTGCGCGATGACAAACCCCTCCACCAGCAGCCCTCTGTCCACCGGCGCCCAGTGAGCGTGGGTGAGCGCAAAGGCGCTCTCCAGCACCGACTCCACATTGGCTCGCACGCTGCGGGCATAGTGGCTGGCGATGCCATCCTGCGGCAGCCGCACCCGGCTCGCCAGCCAGGCGGTCTGCTGCTGCATCCGCTGCGGCGCCGTTTTGGACGTGCTGATAAGAGATAACCGTCTATCCATAGCGCACCTCCCGCACCTGACTGTCGATCGCCTCGCAACAGGCGCCGTGCACCCGTGCCAGCTCGGCCTCCAGCTCTGCCAGCGGTGGTAGATGGTGATCCCGCTCCAGCAGCAGGGGGCGCAGGCCATGGGTCTGCACCGTATAACGGGCCAGCGCCACCACCGCCTCGCACACCGGTTTGCCGTGGGTATCTAATAAAGTGCCATCCGCCTCTTCCAGATGACCGGCGATATGGAAATAGCGGATCGCACTGCCCGGCAGCCCGGCGATCATCCGCTTGGGGCAGTAACCGTGGTTGCGGCTGTTCACAAAGACGTTGTTGATATCGAGCAGCAGCTCGCAGCCGCTGCGCGCCACCAGCTCGGCGAGAAAATCCTCCTCCGGCATCTCGTGGTCATAGCCGTGGTAGTAGGAGATATTTTCCAGCACCAGCGGGCGGGCCAGCGCATCCTGCACCTGCGCGATCCGCTCGGCCAGATAGGGGATGTTCTCCCACTGCCGCGGCACCGGTAGCAGTTCGTAAAGATACCCCTGCTGGTCGCGGGAAAAGCTCAAATGCTCGCTGTAGATCTCTATGCCGAACTCATCCAGAAAGGTGCGGATCTGGCTGAGCAGGGTGCGATTGAGGGGCTGGCAATCGCCGAGGGAGAGGCTGAGGCCGTGGGCCACCAGCGGGTAACGCTCGGCCAGCTGATGCAGCTGCGCCCGCTTGGCGCCGCCGATGGCCATCCAGTTCTCCGGCGCCAGCTCGAGAAAGTCGATGCCGGGGCGGACGGGGCCGGAGCAGAGCGCATCCAGATGCTCCTGGCGCAGCCCGATCCCCCGACTGCGGGAGCTTATTGGCCGCATACCCCCTCCGTCATCTTGCTGCCCTTGCTGGATGTATTGCCATCAATCCCCTCGCCCGCCACGCCACACTTGCCATCGCGAGCGCGCACCAGCCGCCCCTGCGGATCACTGTCGAGGGCCTGCTTTTCAAAGCGCTTCTCGGTGCCGCACTTGCCCGCCGCGCACTTGCCGCCGTGCTGTTCGCTGGGGGCGGCCTTGACCGGTGCATCGCTCGGGGTGGCCGCCAGCGCCAGTCCCGGGGTCAGGGCAATCAGGCTGGTCATGGCGATGGAGAGGGTCAGTTTGTTGGTTTTGTTGCTGCTTGAGTTACTCATGAGCGGACTCCTTGACGGATGAAACGGGGTAGCTGGAGAGATCGCGGGCGGCCACGATCTGACCGTGGAACTGCTGTTTGACGATGGCCATCGCCTCTTTCTTGTGATTGAGGCCAACCCCCATCCAGTGGTTGAGCACCAGCAGCTTGGGGTTCACCTCGGCGGCAATCTTGGCCACCACCGACGGCTTGGCGTGAAGCGAGGCGGAGACAGGGTCGGCCCCTTCGTGGATGGCGAGCGGCATCACCAGAATGTCGGCCCCCTTGGCAAACGGCACAAAGGCCGGGTTGCTGCCGTTCTGATCCGCCGAGATAACGATGGTTCCCTCGGCGCTCTCGATGCGATAGGCCAGACAGGGCACGTCACCGTGAGGGA
Organism: Aeromonas sp. 604282; assembly: GCF_049170575.1. Lineage (NCBI taxonomy): Bacteria > Pseudomonadati > Pseudomonadota > Gammaproteobacteria > Aeromonadales > Aeromonadaceae > Aeromonas > Aeromonas sp. 604282. The sequence goes on from NZ_JAAKMV010000002.1 coordinate 108,706, forward strand.
TGCCGAGTGCGGTGATGGTCAGCCCATCCTGCTGATAGACGGTGTGGGGCTGCGGGCTCTGGTAGGGCACATCGTGCAAGGTGATGGGGAAGAGGCCATCGGTGCCATCCTTGAAGCCGCTCAAGTAGGCATAAGCGCCCTTCTCCTTGTTGAAGAGGGCATCAAAGTAGCCGCTCATGCTGGGGAAGGCCGAGCCGGCTTGTGGCCCCGCCAGATCCAGCGGATCGCTGCGCTCGAAGAAGTAGGCCCCCTTGAGCAGGGCGGGCAGGTCGGTCACATGGTCGGTGTGAAAGTGGGTGATGCCGATAAAATCGACCTCTTCGAGCTTGGCCCCCGCCTGGCCGAAGCGCAGGTAGACGCCGCCACCGGCATCGATCAGGATGCGGGATTTCCCCTTCCACCAGATCACCTCGCTGGAGGAGGCACGCAGGTCGTCGGAGATGGGGCCGCCACTGCCGAGCACCTGCAGGGTGAAGGTTTTATCCAGTGGCGTCAGTTGTACCGGTTCGGCACAGGCCGGGGCGACGGTGAGCGCGCACCCGATGGCCAGCGCCACCGCTTTCAATCTCTGTTTCATCACAATTACCTGTCGGTTGGTTGTCGGTTGAAAGTGTGTCGTTTGTGTCGTTTAAAGAGGGGAAGAGAGGGGCCGATGGCGACGAGTGAAGCGCCAGCCACCGGCCATCGGGAGGGGCGCGAGCCCCGCCGTCAGTTACCGTCCCGTTCGTCCGCCTGCCAGCGCGCTTCCAGCCAGAGCAGGTTGCACAGGCCCAGCAGCAGGGCGAATCCGAGGCCCAAAATCCAGGTGAAGTACCACATAGCAGATCCCTTGAGGTCAGTAGAGTTGATGGCTGTCGCGCTTGATGCGGGCACGGTCGAGCTTGCCGCGCACCACCCGATAGACCCAGCCGGTGTAGCCCAGGTTGACCGGCATCAGCACCAGCACGAGGCCGAACATGATGGCAAGGGTCTTGTAGCTGGAGGTGCTGTCCCACAGGGTCAGGCTGCTGACCGCATCGAGGGATGAGGGCAGCACGAAGGGGAACAGGGCGATGGCCACCGAGCAGAGCATGGCGGCGCAGGCGATGGCGCTGGCCAGCAGCGCAATCCGGCCCCGCTCCAGCCAGGAGGCAATCCCGCTCACCAGCGGCGCCAGCGCCCCGATGATCGGCACCAGCCACAGCAGCGGATAGTCAAAGTAGTTGCGCAGCCAGCCTCCGGCGTGGGGGATCACCCCCTTCATCAGCGGGCTGATGGCAGCATTCGGGTCAAAGGGTTGTGTGCCGACACCGGTCAGCTGAAACCCTTGCAGATCCACCAGATGCCAGCCGGCCAGCAGGTAGCAGAGGCTCACCAGCGGGGCCAGCAGGATGGCGATCCCCCGTGCGCGCAGCGCAGGGGTGCCGGTCACCTTGGCTTGCAGAAAACCGGCGCCGTGCAGCAGCAACAGGCTGATGGCGGTGGCCAGCACCGAGAGCAGCCAGCCCCAGTGGAAGTCGAACGCGCCATAGTGCAGACGCAGCGCCGTGTCGAAGCGAAACGGCAGCCCCTCCATCACCAGACCGATAGCCGCACCGAGGATGAGCGCCGGTATCAGGCCACCGGCCACCAGCGCCCGATCCCACCAGCGGCGCCACACCGGATCGGCCAGCTTGCTGCGATAGTCAAAGCCGACCGGACGCAAAAATAGCCCGAGCAGCAGCACCACCATGGGGATGTAAAGCCCCGAGAAGGCGGCGGCATAAACCAGCGGCCAGGCGGCGAACAGGGCACCGGCACCGGCAATCAGCCACACCTGATTACCCTCCCACACCGGCCCCACGCTGTTGATCACCAGACGGCGGTCATCGTCATCTTTCGACACCACCGGCAGCAGCATGGCGATGCCGAGATCGAAGCCATCCATCACGATAAAACCGACCATCATGAAGAGCACCAGCGCCCACCAGATGAGTTTCAGGGTTGCGTAATCCATCAGGCGATCCTCGCAAGTTCGGGTTGTTCACCGCTGTAGCGGCCGGTATGGAGAATGGCGGGCCCCTTGCGGATCACATGGCGCAACAGGAACAGCTCCACCACCAGCAACAGGGTGTAGATGGAACAGATGGCGATGAGGCTGAACCAGAGTTGGCCCGGCTGAAGCAAAGAGACCGAGGCCGAGACCGGCAGCACGTCGCTGATGGTCCAGGGTTGACGGCCAAGCTCGGCCACCAGCCAGCCCGCCTCGATGGCAATCCAGGGCAGCGGAATGCTCCAGAGCAGGGTCTTGAGCAGGCGCGGTGAGTCTTGCAGCCGGTTGCGGCAGAGCTGGACAAAGCTCACTACCATCAGCCCCAGCATGGTGACGCCAAGCCCCACCATCACCCGAAAGCCCCAGAACAGCGGTGCCACCGGCGGGATGGAGTCATCGACCGCCTTGGCAATCTCTGCCTCACCGGCCTTGGCGATATTGCTGGCATAGGGGGTCAGGAGCATGCCGTAGCCGAGATCCTTGCCGTGCTGCTCGAAGCGAGCGCGGTTGGCCGGGCTGTCATCGCCCCGACGGATCTGGTCGAGGGCCTCTGCCGCCACCATGCCGCTGCGAATGCGTGCCTCGTTCTGCACCTTGATATCCTTGAGGCCGGTCACCGCCTCGTCGATGGAGCGGGTGGCGATGATCCCCATCAGATACGGGATCTTGATGGCGGCATGGGTGGTCTGCGCCTGCTGATCCGGGAAGCCGAACAGGGTAAAGGAAGCTGGTGCCGGCTCGGTCTCCCACTCCGCCTCGATGGCGGCGAGCTTCACCTTCTGCACCTCGCCGGTGCGATAGCCCGACTCATCCCCGAGCACGATGACCGAGAGGATGGCCGCCAGTCCGAAGCCGGAGGCGATGGCAAAAGAGCGCAGGGCAAACTGCACCTCGGTCTTGCACAGCAGATACCAGCTGCTCACCCCCATCACAAACATGGAGGCCGCCACATAGCCCGCCGCGACGGTGTGAACGAACTTCACCTGCGCCACCGGGTTGAACAGCACGGCGGCGATATCCACCAGCTCCATGCGCTGGGTCAGCAGGTTGAACTCGGCCCCCACCGGGTTTTGCATCCAGCCGTTGCCGATCAGGATCCAGAGCGCCGAGAGATTGGAGCCGAGCGCCACCAGCATGGTCACCAGCAGGTGCTTGCCGCGGGAGAGCTTGTCCCAACCGAAGAAGAAGAGCCCCACCAGGGTCGATTCGAGAAAGAAGGCCATCAGCCCCTCGATGGCCAGCGGGGTACCGAAGATGTCCCCCACATAGTGGGAGTAGTAAGCCCAGTTGGTGCCGAACTGAAACTCCATGGTGATCCCCGTGGTGACCCCCATGACGAAGTTGATGCCAAACAGTTTGCCCCAGAAACGGGTGATGTCCTGATAGATCACCTTGCCGGTCATCACATAAGCCGACTCGGCGATCACCAGGATCCAGGACAGCCCCAGCGTGAGGGGCACAAACAGGAAGTGGAACAGGGCCGTGGCGCCAAATTGCAGGCGAGACAGGCTGACCACGTCATCCGGATTGATCATGCGTCACTCTCTTTTGTTGTATTTGCCTTGCACGTTTCGTGCGTGACAAGTACATCACGGAGCATGACACCTATAACAGATGCAGTTATATTGAATTACACCTATAACAGTTGATCCAGATCATGTCCCTTTACCAGCAGTTGGCCGACCGCCTGCAAAGCCAGATTGACGATGGCATCTGGCAACCGGGGGAGCGCATCCCCTCCATTCGCCAGAGCTGCAAGACCCACGGGCTCAGCCCCATGACGGTGTTGCAGGCCTATCAACTGCTCGAAAGTCAGGGGCGGATCCTCGCCCGCCCCCAGTCCGGCTACTACGTCAAAGCCGCCTCACCACAGGTCGTGCAGCACACCCCGAGCCAGACCCACTACAGCGGCTCGGTGGATATCAACGATCTGGTGTTCGAGGTGTTGCAGGCGAGCAAATCGCGGGATCTGGTGCCCCTTGGCATGTCGGTAGCAGACCCTACCCTGTTCCCCCATCCCCAGCTCGGGCGGGCACTGGCCAGCTGCATGCGCAAGCTCGATCCCTTCAGCACGGTGGCCGACCTGCCCCCCGGCAACGAAGCGCTGCGCCGCGCCATCGCCCAGCGCTACGCCAGTGACGGGGTGGCGGTCAATCCGCAGGAGATCATCATCACCACCGGCGCCATGGAGGCGCTCTCCCTCAGCCTGCAGGTGCTGACCGAGCCCGGTGACTGGGTGGTGGTGGAGTCCCCCACCTTCTATGGCGCCCTGCAGGCCATCGAGCGGCTGAAACTCAAGGCGGTGGAGATCCCGGTCATTCCGGGGGTAGGCATCGACCTCGACCTGCTGGCCGACGCCCTCACCCGCATTCCGGTCAAGGCGTGCTGGCTGATGGGCAATGTGCAGCACCCGCTGGGCCACACCATGCCGGATGGTCACAAAGCGCAGCTGATGGCGCTGCTCAACAGCCATGGGGTGCCGCTGGTGGAGGATGACGTCTATGCCGAGGTCTACTTTGGCCGCGAACGCCCCAAGCCGATCCGCCACTGGGATCAGCGTGGCGACAGCCTGCTCTGCAGCTCCTTTTCCAAGTGTCTGGCGCCGGGCTTTCGGGTCGGCTGGGTGGTGGCGGGGCCCCATGCCGAGCGGGTGCAGCGGTTGCAACTGATGTCCACCCTCTCCACCAATGTACCGAGCCAGCTGGCGCTGGCCGAGATGCTGCGCCAGGGCGGGGTCGATGCCCACTTTCGCCGCCTGCGCCACACCCTGGCCCAGCGCCAGCAGCAGATGCGAGCGGCCCTGCAACGGTTGTTGCCGGACGAGGTGCGGATCTCCTCCCCCGATGGCGGCTACTTTCTCTGGCTGGCACTGCCTGCCCATTTCGACAGCCGCGCCCTGCACGCCAAGGCTCTGGGCAGCGGTTTTTCAGTGGCCCCCGGCGCGCTCTTCTCCAGTCAGGGGCAACACAACCACTGCCTGCGCCTCAACAGCTCCCATCCCTGGAGCGAACAGCTGGAGCAGGCCCTCACCCGACTGGCCGCGCTGATTGCCGCGCAGCTCGGTGAAAAGTAACGAGGCAAGGAGCCGCTGGCGAAACGAACAAAGGCCCGCAACGGGCCTTTGTAGTTGGGGAGTGACGCGCCTTGGCTCGCCATCAGAAACTGGTTATCTGGCCATGATCTGCGACTGCACCTTGAAGCCCAGCGCCTCGTAGAGCGCTTTGGCACGCTCATTGAAGGCCATCACCTCCAGCCGGATTTGCTGAGCATCACGGGCCTTGGCCCACTCATCGCAATGGGCGATCAGCGCCTTGCCAATCCCGCGGGAGCGGTGCTGCTCATCCACCACCACCGAGCCAATGCGGCAGATCGGCGCACGGGTGAGAAAAGGCACGCTCTCATTGATGTCTATCCGCGCCGTCAAAAAGCCCACCACCCTGCCATCCTGCTCGGCAACGCAGAACAGACGCCCTTCGGCGTCAATGGCATCGAGCAAAAATGCCCGCTCCTCTGGTGACGGCGGGCAGAACACCTCGGGATAGTGCTGATGGTGGAGCTCTCCAATCTGCCGGTTCAGCTCGACAATGGCGTCGATATCCAGTTCGCTTGCCTTGCGTATCTCCAACGGTTGCTCCTTGCAAAAATGGTGATGGTCCTGCGCCATCTTAGGGGCTGTGCCCCGCAATCCAAATAGGCTCATCCGTATCTTTTGGCGGGCAGCAGAAACAACAACGCCCCTTGAGCGGGGCGTTATCGGCAATCCATGGCGATGAGGGATATCAAGCGGGGGCGTTAAGCTGGGCCACCTGCCGCTCGATGCTCCCCTTGAGGTTGTCATCGAGCTTGAGGGCGCGCGCCAGTTCGTCGAGATAGCCTCGCTCCATAAAGTGATCCACCTCGATGGCGAGCAGGGAGGCGAGATAGACCTCGGTGGCCAGCTCCATGTCGGTCACTTCCCGCGCCAGCGCATGGGGATCGAGGGGACGGGCCAGCTCGGCGTCAATCCAGCGGGCCACATCGCTCTGACCCTGTTCGGTCAGGTACTCCTGAATTTTCTGGCGCTCGGCGCCGTCGATATGGCCATCGGCCCGGGCTGCCGCCACCATGGCACGCACCAAGAGTGCCGCGCGGGCATCCAGCGCATTGCCTTCCAGGGTACTGACGGGATGGGTAGGCTGGGCGGGTGCCGCCTGCTGGGCCTGCCAATCCTGATAGAGCTTGTAGGCCAGCCCGCCAAGGGCCGCCGCGCCGCCCACGGCAGCGGCCTTGCCGCCATATTTGCGCACTTTTTTATTGCCCAGCAGCAGACCGAGCGCGCCACCGGCCAGCGCTCCCTGCATCTGCCCCTTGCGCTTGTCGCCGCCTTCGTTGAGCCAGCCTTTGCCAGCCCCCAACAACTGTTCCAGCATCTGTTTCATCGTGGCACCTCGCTATTGTTCGGCCCATGCTGGCGCCAGACTGATGAACCAAGAGTGAATGGGCCCCATTATTGCGCCGTCCCCTGTGCATCCTGCCGCCATTCGCGGTATACCTGAAACAGGTCAACAAGGAGCATCAGGATGCGCATCATCACCCCTTTCGTGGTTCTGCTGTTGTGCGGCACTGCCAGTGCCGCCAGCGAGCTGGATCGCTCAGCCCAGCAGGCCAAGCTGGATGCCGCCTGCCAGCAAGCTCAGCAGCAACTGGTCGAGCAGGGCAAGCAACAGCGGATCGACGCCTGCATCAAGGAGGGCGGCAAGGCCGACAAGTGTCAGCAGGAGTTCGCCAACTTCGGCCAGCGCGAGGGCAACAAGCGGCCAGACCTCAACAACCTGCCCCCCTGCCAACAGGCTGACGCCTACCGCAAGAGCTACCGCCAATGACCCCGAACCAAGGAGAGAGCATGATCCCCCCCCGCGAACTGACCCTGCAATTTCTGGCCGAACCCTCCGACGTCAATTTCGGCGGCAAGGTGCATGGCGGCATGGTGATGAAGTGGATCGATCAGGCGGGCTATGCCTGCGCCGCTGGCTGGTGTGGCGGCTATGCGGTGACCGTCTATGTAGGGGGGATCCGCTTTTTGCGCCCCATCCAGATTGGCCAACTGGTAGAGGTGCACGCCCAGGTGATCCACACCGGCACCACCAGCATGCATCTGGCGGTGGATGTCTACAGCCGCCATCCCACCGAGACCGAGCGCCACAAAACCACCCACTGCATCATCATCTTCGTGGCGATGGATGAGCACGGCAAGCCGACCCCAGTGCCCCAGTGGCAGCCGGTGAGCGAGAGCGATCTGCAGTTGCAGCAGTACGCCAAAAAGCTGATCGCCCTGCGCGAGGAGATCGACAAGGAGATGCGCCAGCACCTCTGACCTTGGTGATTCCCCTTCCCGATACAGCGGGCGCTTTCGGCCTGCGGCGGCGCCCCTGTATAATCCCCCCCTCTTCCCGCAACCGGAACCCTGCCCATGTCACTGGAAACTGCCCCGCCCGAGGTGAAACTCGCGGTGGATCTAATTGAACTGCTGGAAACCAATGAGCTGGCCCCCGAGCTGGTGCTGGCGGCGCTGACCATCGTAAAAAATGACTACGAGCGCAAGCTGGCGGAGGGGAAGGATCACTGATCCCCCCGTTTTATCTTTCCGACTTCAGTTTTTCACCACATAGCCACTCACTGCGGCCCCATCACCTCGTCACAGAGGGCGATTAGGGCCGCACTCAAGCGGGTGAGCGGCTCGCTCCCGCTTCCCCCGGCATGGAGCGCCAGCTCCACCGGCGCCACCTTGGGCCACTGGGTCAGGGCCAGCTGATCGGCGGGCATCAGCCGTTTGGGCAGCAAGCTCACCCCGATCCCCGCGCTCACCGCCCCCTGCAAACTGGCGAGGCTGGCGCTGACATAGGCGATACGCCAACGCCGCCCCAGACCATCGAGCGCCTCGGTCATCTGGCGCCGATAGAGCCCTTCGCTCGGGAACACCACCAGCGGCAGCGGATCCCGTTCCCGGGCGGGCCAGTCGCGGCTATCTACCCACACCAGCGGCTCGCGCCAGCTGGCAAGGGGCGAACCCTGCCCCCGCGTCTGTTTGACCAGCGCCAGATCCAGCTCCCCCGCAGCGAAGCGCTGCCAGATGTGGTGGCTCAGACCGCTCTCCACCTCCAACCGCACCTCGGGGTAGTCGCGGGCAAAGGCGGCCAGCACCGGGGTAATGGCCCCTGTGGCGAAATCCTCCGGCACCCCGAGGCTGAGGGACACGCTCCCCTCGCTCACCTGCTCCTCGGCCTGTGCCAGCAGCGCCAGAATGCGGCGGGCCAGCCCCAGCAATTTTTCCCCCTCCGCCGTCGCCACCACCTGACGGCCAGCGCGATCCAGCAGTGGGCAGCCAAGCTGCTGCTCAAGGCGGCGGATCTGCTGGCTGATGGTGGATTGGGTCAGATGGACCCGTTCACCGGCGCGGGTAAAGCTGCCGGTGTCGATAATGGCGACAAAACTGCGCAGTAACAGGGGATCTAGCATGGGGCGCTCCATTTACAAAACCACTGAAACTCATTCTATCATTTAATTTCCAAATGACTTTTTTCGCCGCTAGGCTGGCATTTGTTCTGTCAAATCAGGGTTTTTCATCATGTCACAGCCTCTTGTAGCGTCTACCCCTCTTCGCTCGCTCACCCCATCAACCTCACTCCAGACTCACCGACAATGGCTGGAGCAGGCGGTGCAACTGGCCAGAGCAAATCACCGGCAGGGCGGTCGCCCCTTCGCCGCCCTGCTGGTGCGCGATGACCAGCTGGTGGCGAGCGCGGTCAACGGCATTCATCTGGATGGCGATCCCACCCGTCACGCCGAGCTGGAGGCGCTGCGCAAGGCAAGCCAGAGCGCGCCGCTCGCGGGCAGCATCGTCTATGCCAGCGGTCACCCCTGCCCCATGTGCCTCGGCGCGCTGGTGATGAACGGCATCGCCGCCGTCTATTACGCCTTTGATAACGCCGATGCGGCGCCGTTCGACTTTGACAGCACCGCCGCTTATCAAAAGCTGGGGCTGCCGCTGGCACCGCCACCTCTGCCACTGGTCAAACTGGCCGTCACCATGACGGCGGCAGATCTCTACGGCTCCCAGTTACAACAAGCCACACAAGCAGCGCCTGATCATGAGTAAAGGGACTTTCGAACGCCCGGCAGAAGCGCGCCGCCAGCAGTTTGCCCTGCTGGTGCTGGTGATCCTGACTGGCCTGAATCTGCGCCCCTTTCTTACCGCCATCGGCCCGCTGAGCGGCGAGATTGGCCGCGCCCTGTCGCTGGGGATGGACACCCTCGCCTGGCTTACCCTGCTGCCGCTCTGGCTCATCGGGATTGGCGTGCTGCTCACTCCCAGCCTGCGTCGGCGCGCCAGTGCGTGCCAACTGCTGGGGCTGGCCCTGTTGCTGCTCGGCGTTGGCAGCGCTATGCGCTTCGATGCCCAAAGCGGTGCCTTGCTGATCGCCAGCGCGGCGCTGTGTGGATTGGGGTCGGCACTGGTGCAGGGGGTGCTGCCGGCACTGATCAAGCAGGCCTTCGCCCACAAGGTGCCGCTGGTGATGGGGATCTTCTCTGCCTGCATGATGGGGGGCGGGGCATTGGGGGCCAGTCTCACCCCAAGGCTTGCAGTCAGCCTCGACTGGTCGCGGGCACTGGCGCTCTGGAGCCTGCCGGTGCTGCTGGCCCTCGTCTGGCTAGGGTGGAAAGTGCGTCTGCCAAACACCGCAGCGGTCGCCATTCCCCACGGCGAGCAACGGCTGATCACCCTGCCCCGCAGCTGGTTGCTGATCGTCTGCTTTGGCATCATTAACAGCGGCTACGGCATCGTGGTGGCCTGGCTGGCCCCCGCCTATATGGCGCAGGGCTGGAACGCTGCACAGGCTGGCGGGCTGGTCGCCTGGCTGGCACTGGCGCAGACCGCCAGCGGTCTCGGCTTGCCGCTGCTGGCGGCGCGCAGTCTGGATCGACGACCCTGGATGGGCCTTGCCATCGCCATGCAGCTGGCGGGATTCGGCGGCCTCTGGCTGGCGCCAGCCAGTGCCCCCATTCTCTGGTGTATGCTGTGCGGTGCCGGTCTTGGCGGCAGCTTTTCGCTGATCATGGTGATTGCGCTCGATCACCTGCCCGACCCGCGCCGCGCGGGCACCCTGAGCGCCCTGATGCAGGGATTCGGCTTTATGCTGGCGGCCACCGGCCCCTGGGTGGCGGCACGGCTCTATCACTATGTGGGCGATTTTGCGGCCGCCTGGCAGTGGCAACTGGGAGGCTTGCTGCTGATGAGCCTGCTGGTGCTGCGCCTCGACCCGCGCCACTACCCTCGCGTCATGCGGTTACCGACCGCCAGCGAACCGACCCTTTCAGCGCCCCTCCCAACCGACTCTGCGGCCCAAAGCAACACACCGGCCTAAGGCCGGTGTGTTGGGGATAACAGTGTTGGGGATGACAAGGTAGGCTGACGCCACTCAGAGGGGCAACTCAGCGCCCCTTCTTCTGCCGCCCTGTGTTAGCGGTGCGCGGCTTGCCAGCGGCCGGTTTGCCTCCCTTGGGAGCCCCTTTGCCAGCACCGCCCCTGTTGGCAGCACCTTTGCCCGCGCCACCCTTGCCCACCGGCAGCTTCTTCTCGAAGGCTTCCGGGCCCGGCACATTGGGGCGCCCGCCAATCTCGTGATCATCATCGCGGCGCGGCTTCTTGCCTTGGGCCGGCTTGGCGGTTTGCGCCGCAGGAGCCTTGGCCGCCTTCGGTTTGTCGCCTTTGGCCGGTTTCACCTCGGAGGAGGAGTCCTCAATCAGCTTGAACAGATCGATCAGCTCGTCGTCGGTCAGATCGCGCCACTCGCCCACCGGCAGCCCCTTGAGGCTGACGTTCATGATGCGAATGCGCTCCAGCTTGGTCACTTCAAAACCGAAGTGCTCGCACATGCGGCGGATCTGGCGGTTAAGCCCCTGCACCAGGGTGATGCGAAAGACGAACGGCGCCTCTTTCTTCACCTTGCACTTCTTGGTGACAGTACCGAGGATCGGCACCCCGGCCGCCATGCCGCGCACAAACTCGTCGGTCACCGGCTTGTCGACGGTCACCAGATACTCTTTCTCGTGATCGTTGCCCGCCCGCAGGATCTTGTTGACCAGATCGCCGTGGTTGGTGAGGAAGATCAGACCCTGCGAATCCTTGTCGAGCCGCCCGATGGGGAAGACCCGGGTGCTGTGGTTGACGAAATCGACGATATTGTCCTTCTCGCCCGCCTCTGTGGTACTGACGATGCCCACCGGCTTGTTGAGGGCGATCAGCACCAGACTGTCCGCCTCGCGCGGCTCGATCACCTGACCGTTCACCTTGACCAGATCGCCAACCTGCACCTGATCGCCGATCCCGGCGCGCTTGCCGTTGATAAAGACGTGGCCCTGCTCGATAAAGCGGTCGGCCTCGCGGCGCGAGCAGATACCGCTCTCGCTGATGTATTTGTTCAGGCGCATGGATTCGTTAGCCAGCATGAGTTACCTGCCACAGGATCTGGGTCGCGCCCGGTTGTGCCATTGCCTGTTCCGGCTGCGCCGGGGAGGCTGTCTGCTGCATCAGCCAATTCACTACGTCAAAGTTCTGCATACCATTCCATCTTCAAAAAAGGCCAATGCCAGCTTATCCATCAAAAAACGCCGCTACAGTAGCATAATTGCCCTCTTTCAGGGGCAGATAGTTGCAAGGTCGCGCGCCCAAGCGGCATCTGCGGACAAGTTCACGCCGCCGGATGGCCCGCGATGCCGCCTTTGAACAACCAGCCTGATGCCAACGGCGGGATCCGGCTCCCACAGCCAGCGCGGCCGAACGCCATCAACTATACATATCACCTTGTTTCCATTAGGCTTTAAGCCGGTTGGCCGCGCCCAATGTGCTGCGCCGAACTCGCCCGCCCAAATGCGGCTTCACCTCTATCGCCAAGGATTGCACCATGCTGGCTCACACTCGCCGCCTTGTTCGCCGTGCTCTGCTGACCCTGTTGCTGCTGTTGCTGACCGCATGGGCGGTGATCGCCTACTTCGCCTGGCAGGCAGCGCCGCTGCAGCTGTGGCACACAGTGGTGCCCCCCGAACTCAGTGCCGATGAGCTCGACAGCAGCGACTGGCAAGCCTATCTGGCCCGCGAAGCAGAGCTGTTCGAGCTGGTGGCCACCGAGGTAGTCGCCAAGACGCCGCCGGAGCAGCAACTGGCCAGCAATCGCTACTATCAGGACGCCCCCATCAATCCCGCCCGCTTTCAGCAGAACTGGAACCGCTCCTACCTGCTGCGCCCCGAGGGGGAAGCCAAAGGGGTAGCGGTGCTGCTGCACGGCCTGACCGACTCCCCCTACAGCCTGCGCCATCTGGCTAGACGCTATCAGCAGCAGGGCTTTATCGCGCTGGGGCTGAGGATCCCCGGCCACGGCACAGTGCCCGCTGGCCTCGTAGATGTGGATTGGGAAACCTGGCTGGCCGCCACCCGACTGGCGGTGCGGGAGGCCAGATTGCTGGCACCGGGCAAGCGGCCGCTGCATCTGGTGGGCTTTTCCAACGGCGGCGCGCTGGCGGTGAAATATGCGCTCGATGCGTTGGCCGACCCGAGCGGCACGCTGGCAAAACCGGATCGGCTGGTGCTGATCTCCCCGATGATCGGGGTGACCCGCTTTGCCCGCTTCGCCGGGATCAAGGCCGTGCCTGCCCTGCTGCCCGCCTTTGCCAACGCCGCCTGGCTCGACACCATGCCGGAGTTCAACCCGTTCAAGTACAACTCGTTCCCGGTCAACGGCGCGCGCCAGTCCTACCGCCTGACCCACGCAATCCAGCAGCAGGTGCGCCAGCTGGCCGCCAGTGGCGAGCTGGAGGCATTTCCCCCCGCCCTCACCTTCCAGTCGGTGATGGACTACACCGTCAGCACCCGCTCCATCATTGCCGATCTCTATCACTACCTGCCGGCCAACGGCAGCGAACTGGTGCTGTTTGATATCAACCGCAGCACCCTGTTTGGCCCGCTGATGAGCTCGGCCTCAGAGCTGGCGCTGCACCGCTTGCTGCCAAACGCCCCCGGGCACTATCGCCTCACCGTGGTGGGTAATGTCGAGCCAACCTCCCCCGCGACGCAGGCCAGAACGCTGGCCAGCGCAGACCAGCCTGAGCAGGTCCGCCCGCTGGGCATCGACTATCCCAAGGAGATCTACTCCCTCTCCCATGTGGCGCTCCCCTTCCCGATGGACGACCCCCTCTATGGCATGGCAGCGCGCCCGCAGCAGCGGGAGCAATACGGCATCAACCTCGGTGGTCTGGCCCTGCGTGGCGAGCGCGGCGTGCTGATCGTCAACCCCGGCGCCCTCACCCGCACCTCCTCCAACCCCTTCTACCCCTATCTGCAGCAGCGGGTGATGGAGACTCTCATCGCCCCTCCCGTCGCCCCGTCTGCCGCCGTAACCCCTGCCAGCAGCGGTCAACCTGATGCGGCCTATCAGGCAGAAGTGGAGCAGTTTTTACAGGAGAGCGACGAGAGCAGCGCGCCTTTCTAGGGCATTTCTGGAGTATCGGCAAAGAGCCACTGGCGCTGGGTCGATGGCGATACAAGAAAGGGGCCGTCAATTGACGGCCCCTTTCTATTGATGATGGCGATGGGAGTGATGACTTGGTGGGCTCAGGGATAGATGCTGACTTCTATCAGGTTCTGGTCAGGGTCGAGGAAGTAGACAGATTCTATCGGCCCGCAGGCACCGCTTTTGGTCACCGGCCCCTCGACAATCTCCACCCCGTGGCAGGCAAGCTGGGCCATCACCTGCTCCAGCGGCCAGCGGGTGATAAGGCAGACATCTCCCGACCCCACCTGCGCCAGATTGCGCGGCTCCTGCCCCAGCAGTTGCAGATTGATCTTCTGGTTGCCAAACCCTACCGCCCGGCGCCCCGCACCGAAGGTAATGGCCTCCATATTGAGCACCGAGCTGTAAAATTCCACGGCCCGTTCGATATCACTGACCGTCAATACCAGATGGTCGATATGGCTGATCATGGTTACCTCCTGGTGGTGATCTGGCTGATGTGACCGGCATATACCCGCAAACATCCGGCTGTTGCCGCCACGGCGGGCAACCCCATCATACCCGGCAAGGGGAAGCCCATGTGTGTCGTGACGCGCAAAGCGAGCGCAAATGATCTGGTCAGATAAATTCGCTTTACTGCACCGCTGCGCACGCTTTCTCCCGCTGGGCCAGCAGGGCTTCATCGTCACTGTCCATTGCCGCCAGAATCGCCTGATTGCAGGCGCGCTCCGCCAGCTTGGCAGGACTCTGCTTGGCATCCCCAATCTCTGCAATCATCGGCCGATAACTGATGGCCGCCGAGCAGTACATGGTGCGAAATTTGGGCAGTTGCCAACTGCTGTCATCCTGCCGGGTCAAGTCATCGCACAGCTTGTGAAACAGGGCGGACGCCTTGACCGTGCACTGGCTAAAACGCCGAACATCCTGCTGGTAGGGACGACAAACGCTCGGCTGCTGGATCTGCCACAGCTGAAAAGAGAACGGGACCGACTCCCCCTCATACTGCACCACCAGCGTCTTGGCCTCAGTGCCATAGATATCCGCAACCTGCTGCTGTACCAGATTGAGATAAGCCGAAAAAAGATAGGAAACCGGATCCATCACCACCTCCCTGTGGTTGTCACTGCCGGGCTTTATTACCGAAAACCGGGGTGATTTTCAAACGAGTAACAGGCGACAACAGCTTACTGATTTGGTTGGAAAAAATGATACTCTTCTCGCCACCCTCATGTACAACGTTCAAGGCTAAAGTGCGATGCAACAATGCGGTATTTATGAACAGCTCATTACTCAACTGCTGACATCTCGACTCGACCGCGAGCGCTTTTACGTGGGGGAACGCCAACTTGAGCCTGCCGAAGCGGCAGTTTGGTTATCCAGATTTCTGAGCCGGGTTTTGGAATATGCGGTGGGCTCGGTAACTGGAGAGGATCAGCTGCAACGGCAGATTGAGCTGGCTAACCAGTTATTGCTTTGGCTAAAGGATCGCACCCAAGACCCAGACTTTATTGGCGAGAACCTCATCGATAGTCAGGGAAAAATTCTGACAGCACTCTACCAGTTGGATAACCCCATCTCCGCCAATTTAAAGCAATATGCCGAGGATATTTTCCCTCTGACAGGTCTCACTCAGAGCGAACTGTTTTGTGGCAGCAATGCGGGTTTGTCGATGGAGTCGGAGATTAAACGGGAAATTTTATCGGCAGATAGCATCTGCTGGC
Organism: Aeromonas sp. 604282; assembly: GCF_049170575.1. Taxonomy (NCBI): domain Bacteria; kingdom Pseudomonadati; phylum Pseudomonadota; class Gammaproteobacteria; order Aeromonadales; family Aeromonadaceae; genus Aeromonas; species Aeromonas sp. 604282. The sequence continues at coordinate 123,981 of NZ_JAAKMV010000002.1, forward strand.
TGGTCTCATTTATCAAATGGGCAGGTATCCGGATTTTCCGTCATGAGCTGGAAGAGTTCACTCACAGCGGCCGCCAATTAAAAGTAATTACTACCTCTTATATGGGGGCGACCGATGCCAAGGCAGTTGAATTTTTAGCCAGCCTCCCAAATACCGAAGTCAAACTCAGCTATAACACCCAGCGCGAGCGGTTGCATGCCAAGAGCTATCTCTTTTGCCGAAATACCGGCTTTCATACCGGCTATATAGGTTCCTCCAATCTCTCTCACTCTGCCCTCACCAGCGGCTTGGAGTGGAACCTAAAAATCACCTCGCAAGAGATCCCTCATATTATCGAGAAATCCCTGAGTACCTTTGAAACCTATTGGGAATCCGATGATTTTGAGCTGTTTGATGGCAAGCTCGAAAGCCGTACAAAATTGCAGCATGCACTGCAAGAGGCCCGTGGGGATGGGGACAAAAATAGCCCTGCCTATTTCTTTGATATCACGCCGTTTCCCCATCAACTGGAGATCCTTGAACAATTGGCGATGGAGCGCGCTTTACACCAGCGCTTCCGTAACTTGGTGGTTGCGGCCACCGGTACAGGGAAAACCCTGATCTCCGCTTTTGATTTTGCGCGTTTTCTGAAAACCAAACCCGATGCCAAGTTCCTGTTTGTCGCCCACAAAGAGGAGATCTTGCGCCAAGCATTAGCCTCGTACCGCGGTGTGCTCAAGCAATCCAATTTTGGCGAACTCTTAGTCGGCGGCGCCGTGCCAACCCACTACCGTCAACTATTTGCCTCGGTGCAATCCTTGAATAACCAGCTGGCTAATTTACCTCTTAGCCCAGATTATTTCGATTACATCGTCATTGATGAGGTTCACCATATTGCGGCGGCCAGTTATCGCGGTCTGCTCGCCGCCTTTGAACCTCACATTCTGTTGGGATTAACCGCAACGCCAGAGCGCCATGATGGCGGTGATATTCTTGCCGACTTTTGTGGTGTCATCGCAGCAGAGATCCGCTTGCCCGAGGCCATCAATCGTCGCCATCTCTGTCCGTTCCAATATTTTGGTATCGATGATGATACTGACTTGCGCCAAGTGGCTTGGAAAAATGGCCGTTATGACATCACTGAACTCACCAATATCTATACCCATAACCAGCAGCGGGTACAGAAAATAGTCCAGAGCCTCAATGAGATCGTCACCGATATTACCAAGATAAAAGCGCTGGCATTTTGTGTGAGCCGTGAACATGCCGATTTTATGCGCAAGGCCTTTTTATTGAAGGGCATCAAGGCTGATATTCTCACCAGCGATAACCGAGAAGAACGGTATAGCAAACAACAAGATTTGCGTACCGGCGTTATCAATATTCTCTGCGTGGTGGATATCTTCAACGAAGGGGTTGATATCCCGGAAGTCGATACCTTGCTATTTTTACGACCAACGGAAAGCCTCACTATCTTCTTGCAGCAATTAGGGCGCGGCCTGCGGCTGGCGAGCGATAAAGAGTGCTGCACCGTGTTGGACTTTGTTGGCAATGCCCGTGCTGAGTATGACTTTGCCCAGAAATTCCGGGCACTGGTGGGTAAAACTAATAAGGCGATCAGCCACGAGATCAAACAGGGCTTCCCTCACGCCCCCTTGGGCTGCCGCATCGAACTCTCAAAACAGACCCAAGAGTTAATTCTGAGCAATATCAAGAAGGCGACCCTCAATACCTCACGCCTCATGGGCCTGATCCGCCGTTTCTCACAGGACTGTGATTTACCACTGACGCTGGCGAACTTTTTGAAGTTCTACCCTCACATCAGCCTTGAGGAGATCTACAAGCGCGGTAACTGGAGCGCCTTGGTCAAACAGGCTAGCAACCATACCATTTCTGAAATGAGCGATGAGAAGCTGTCGACCCTCTACACCCGGGCCATCAAAACCCGGCTATTGGGCTGCGATGCGCTCCATTACTTGAAATTCTTACAAACCTTGGTGGCAGACGCCTTTACCTTAACGGCCGAACACGATGAACGTATGGCCTTGATGTGCCATTACGACTTCTGGCAACAGAGCGGCCCCAATGCAGGCTTTAGCTCCTTGGCGCACAGCCTGAAACAACTCAATCAACCAGAGTTAAGGGCCGAGCTGGCAGATCTGTTGCCCATGCTGCTCAACCGGGTGCAACACGAACAAAGCGCCATGCCAAACCTTCCCGGTAATCCGCTGCAACTGCATGCTCGCTATGCCAGAGAGCAGGTGCTGGTTGGCTTTGGTGCGACCACCTTCGCGCAGCAACCCACGGCTCGCGAAGGGGTCTATGTCATCGCAGAGCAAAATATCGAGTTGCTGTTCGTGACCTTGAACAAAACGGAACAGCACTTCTCCCCCACTACCCGTTATCACGACTACGCCATCAACGAGTCGCTGTTTCATTGGCAGAGCCAAAACAGCGCTCGCCCAGAACGGGGTAAGGGGCTGAGTTACATAAACCACAGAGCAGAAGGTAAGCGCTTGTTTCTGTTCGTTCGTGAGCAGAGCAAAGATGAATTTGGCCGCACCCTTGGCTTTGTGAACTTTGGTGAGGTGGAGTACGTATCCCACACTGGCAGCCAACCGATGAACATTAAATGGCGTCTCACTACTCCGATGCCGCCATTTATGTGGAAAGAGGCCGCCAAACTGGCTGTTGGTTAGTAAGGCTTCTCACCCGGTGGGAAGATGACGCAAAACCCACCGGATTCTTGCCCAAAACCCCGGCTAAATTATCCAGTTGCATAATAACCATGCGGCCTTGCGGTTGTTTAACTGGCCCTAACGTCAGATAATACCGCCCGCCTTCAAACCCCGATAACCCGACTTTCAGTGACGGTAATTGATGACTGAGTACCTGCTTTTATTGATCGGCACCGTGCTGGTTAACAACTTCGTGCTGGTGAAATTCCTCGGCCTCTGCCCCTTTATGGGGGTCTCCGGCAAGCAGGAAACCGCCATCGGCATGGGGCTGGCGACCACCTTCGTGATGACCCTCGCCAGTGCCAGCTCCTATCTGGTGGAGCACTATATCCTGCTGCCGCTGGATATCGCCTATCTGCGCACCCTCGCCTTTATTCTGGTGATCGCCGTGGTGGTGCAGTTTACCGAGATGGTGGTGCGCAAAAGCAGCCCGACCCTCTATCGCCTGCTGGGGATCTTCCTGCCGCTCATCACCACCAACTGCGCGGTGCTCGGGGTGGCGCTGCTCAGCATCAATGAGCGACACGACTTTATCCAGAGCGTGATCTACGGCTTTGGCGCCGCCACCGGCTTCTCGCTGGTGTTGATCCTGTTTGCCGCCATGCGCGAGCGTCTGGTCGCCGCCGATGTGCCCGCACCGTTTCGCGGGGTGTCGATTGCCATGATCACCGCCGGTCTGATGTCGCTGGCCTTTATGGGCTTTACCGGCCTAATCAAGATATAACCATGATCCATATTCTCTTTGCCATTCTGGTGCTCACCCTGCTGGCGCTGGCGTTCGGGATTATCCTGGGCTTTGCCGCCGTCAAGTTTCATGTGGAAGCAGACCCCATCGTCGATCAGCTCGATGCCCTGCTGCCCCAGACCCAGTGTGGCCAGTGCGGCTATCCCGGCTGCAAACCCTACGCCGAGGCGCTCGCCAACGGCGATCAGATCAACAAGTGCGTGCCCGGTGGCGAGGCCACCATGCGCAAGATTGCCGATCTGATGGGGGTCGAGCCCCAGCCGCTGGGGGGCAGTGACGAGGCCGCAGTGCCAGTCAAAAAGGTCGCCTTTATCCACGAAGATCAGTGCATCGGCTGCACCAAGTGCATTCAGGCCTGCCCGGTGGATGCCATTGTCGGCGCCACCAAGGCGATGCATACCGTGATTGCCAACGAGTGCACCGGTTGCGATCTCTGTGTCGATCCCTGCCCGACCGACTGCATCGAGATGATCCCGGTGCCCACCACGGTCGATAACTGGAAGTGGGATCTCAATAACGTGCATGTTCCGGGCAAGATTCCGGTCAAGATAGTGGAATAAACAGCGGAGCAACCATGCATTCCTTACTCGAACGTATCAAAGCCGGCACGCTCTGGGACTTTCACGGTGGCATTCACCCCGCCGACAACAAGCTGCAATCAAGCCAGAGCCCGTTGGTAGACGCCGGTCTGCCGCCACGTCTCATCATTCCGCTGCGCCAGCACGCAGGCCCCGCCGGCGATCTGCTGGTGCAGGTGGGCGACAAGGTCAAAAAAGGGCAGCCGCTGACCCGTTATGCCAAGGGGCGGGTCGTCCCTGTCCATGCCTCCACCTCCGGCACCATCACCGAGATTGGCAACCACACGGTTGCCCACCCCTCCGGGCTCGGCGATCTCTGCGTCATTCTCACCCCGGATGGGGAAGATGAGTGGGGCGAGCGCAATGGCAAACCCGATTACTGGAATCTGGAGCGGGGCGAGCTGCTCGAACGCATCCAGCAGGCGGGAGTAGCGGGCCTTGGCGGCGCCGTATTCCCGACCCACAGCAAGCTCGATGGCCGCGGCCAGCTCACCGAGATCCTGATCGTCAACGGGCTGGAGTGCGAACCCTATATCACCACCGACGATCGGTTGATGCAGCAGTACTCCGACGAGATCATAGATGGCATCCGGGTGCTCAAGCACCTGCTCAAACCGAAACTCACCCTGATCGGGGTGGAAGACAACAAGCCCGAGGCGATCGAGCAGCTGACCCGCCACGCCACCGATGAAGATGTGCTGGTCAAGACGGTGCCGACCAAGTACCCCTCGGGCGGTGCCAAGCAGACCATCGAGCTGCTGACCGGCCGTCAGGTGCCCAAGGGGGGCCGCGCGGTCGATATCGGCATCATGGTGCTCAACGTCGCCACCGTGTTTGCCATCAAGCGCGCCATCATCGACGGCGAGCCGCTGATCGAGCGGATCGTCACTCTCACCGGCGACAGCTTCAAGAAGCCCGGCAACGCCTGGGTGCGCCTGGGTACGCCGGTACGCTGGCTGTTGCAGCGTTTTGAACTGCAACCGGAAGCGGAGCAACGGGTGATCATGGGTGGCCCCATGATGGGCTTTACCCTGCCCCACGCCATGGTGCCTGTGGTCAAGGCCACCAACTGCCTGCTGGCGCCGACGCAGGCCGAACTGCCCGCCCCCGGCCCAGAGCAGCCCTGCATCCGTTGCAGCGCCTGTGCCGATGCCTGCCCAGCCACCCTGCTGCCGCAAGAGCTCTACTGGTACAGCCGGGCCAAGGAGTATGACAAGGCCGAGAAGCTCAACCTGATGGACTGCATCGAGTGCGGCGCCTGCGCCTGGGTCTGCCCGAGCGAGATCCCGCTGGTGCAGTACTACAAGATCGCCAAAGACGACATTCGCGAAGCCCGTGCCGAGGCCGAAAAAGCCGAACGCGCCAAGCAGCGTTTCGAGGCCAAGCAGGCCCGTTTCGAGCGGGAGAAAGCAGCCCGCGAAGCGCGCCACGCCGAAGCCGCCGCCCAGCGCCGTCAGACCATGACGGCCGCAGGCGGGGAAGATCCGGTGGCAGCGGCACTGGCCCGCATCAAGGCCAAGCAGGATGCGCCCATCACAGCCATTGCCACCACCGCCGAGGGCTTGCCTGACAACAGCGCGGTGATTGCCGCCCGCGAAGCCCGCAAACGGGAAGCGGAGGCGCGCCGCGCCGCCAAGCTGGCAGAGAACGCAAACAGCGACACTGCCGCTGCGGCGCAACCCTCCGAGGCGGTTGACCTCGCCAGCGATCCCAAGAAAGCGGCCATCGCCGCCGCACTGGCCCGCGCCAAGGCCAAGAAAGCCGCTCAGGCTGGCGAGAGCGCCGAGCCTGTGACTGCCGAAGCCGTTGCTGCCCCAGCGGTAGATGCTGATCAGCAAAAAGCAGAGGTTGATCCGAAAAAGGCGGCGATTGCTGCCGCCATTGCCCGCGCCAAGGCCAAAAAGGCCGAGGCGAATGGTGAACCGGTAAGCGCTGCCAAGGGCACGGCAGCCGAGGTCAACACGCAAAATGATGCCCCTGTCGATCCCAAAAAAGCGGCAATTGCTGCCGCCATCGCCCGGGCCAAGGCCAAGAAGGCCGCCCAGCAGGGTGACAGCGCTGAGGGCGATCTGACTGCAAATGCTGGCGCCAGCGAATCCGCTGCAACCCAAAGTGATGCGCCATCTGCGGCCAGCGAAGCGGTTGCTCCCAAGAAAGCCGCTATCGCCGCTGCCATTGCCCGCGCCAAGGCCAAAAAGCTGGCCCAGCAGGGTGAAAGTGCCGGTGCTGAGGATGCGAAGAGTGAGCCAGCTGCCAGCGCACAGACCCGCGACATGACGGTAGCCAAGAGCGAAGTAACCACCAGCCAAAGCGATACGGCTGCAAGTGAAGCGGTCGATCCCAAGAAGGCCGCTATCGCCGCAGCCATCGCCCGGGCCAAGGCCAAAAAGCTGGCCCAGCAGAGCGCAAGTACCAGTGCTGAGGTAGAAAATGCCGGTGCTGGGGTAGAAAGTGCCGGTACTCAGGTAGAGAGTGCCGGAACTGAGGGTGAGCGCGCACCGGCTGAGCCGATGCAAAGCGATGCTGCCAGCAGTGAGCAACCACTTGCCGTCACAGAGGCTCCTGAAGCGAGCGCCCCTGTGGCTGACGCCCCGGTTGATCCGAAAAAAGCGGCCATTGCAGCCGCAGTGGCCCGCGCCAAGGCGAAGAAGCTGGCGGCCGAGGCAGCCAGAGCCGCAGAGACCGCCGCTGAAGATGCCCCGTCAGCCGACCGAACAACCACAAGGTAATCGACAGACTCATGTTCAATATTGCGACTGCGCCGTTTGCCCATAACCGCAAACAGACCCGAACCCTGATGCTGCTGGTGATCCTGGCCTGCGTGCCGGGCTTGCTGGCCCAGACTTGGTTCTTCGGCTGGGGCTCCTTTATCCAGATCCTGCTGGCGTTGGTGACCGCGCTGCTGTGCGAGGCGCTGGTGCTCAAGCTCCGTGGCCGCGCCATCAAGCCTGCCCTGATGGATGGCAGTGCGGCGCTCACCGCCGTGCTGATCGGTCTCTCCCTGCCGCCGCTGCTGCCATGGTGGATGCTGGTGGTGGGCACGGCCTTTGCCATCATTGTCGCCAAGCACCTTTACGGCGGACTGGGTCAGAACCTGTTCAACCCGGCCATGGTCGCCTATGTGCTGCTGCTGGTCTCCTTCCCGGTGCAGATGACCAGCTGGCTGCCACCGGAGAGCGTGCGCGCCTACAGCCTCGGCTTTGGTGATGCGGCGTCGGTGATCTTCACCGGCTTTAGTCTCGACGGCTACAGCATGACCCAGCTCAAGCAGGGGGTGGATGGTCTCACCATGGCGACCCCCCTCGATACCCTGAAAACAGGCCTGACTCAGGGGCTCACCACCGGCGAGATCCTGAGCGGCCCGCTGTTCGAGGGTTGGGGCGGCATCGGGTGGAGCTGGGTCAACCTCGGCTATCTGCTGGGCGGCCTCTTCCTGCTGCAACAGAAGGTGATCAACTGGCGCATTCCCACCGCCATTCTCGGTGCCCTGCTGGCGGCAGCGACCCTCGGCTACCTGATGAGCCCGGATGCCACCGCCACGCCGATGTTCCACCTCTTTAGCGGCGCGACTATGCTGGGGGCCTTCTTTATCGCCACCGATCCGGTCAGTGCCTGCACCACGCCGCGCGGCCGCTTGGTCTATGGCGTGCTGATCGGGGTGCTGGTCTACATCATTCGCCGCTTTGGCGGCTACCCGGATGCCTTCGCCTTCGCCGTGCTGCTGGCCAACCTTTGCGTACCCTTTATCGACAGCCTGACTCGCCCGAAAGTGTATGGAGCCCGTCGCCAATGATGTTTCTGCCCTCTTTTCCCATCACAGCTGACGGAGCCCGGACATGTTAAAGAGCATGCGCAAGAACGGCCTTATTCTGGCCATGTTCGCGCTGGGCTGTACCGCGCTGGTGGTACTGACCAACGAGCTGACCAAGGATAAAATCGCCCACCAGCAACAGCTGGAGAAGCAGCAGACCCTCTCGGTATTGCTGCCGGAGGGGAGCTATGACAACGATCTGGTGGCCAGCTGCAAGCAGGTGACCAGCAGGAAGTATCTCGGCAGCGATCAGCCGCAGGCCCTCTATACCGCCAGCAAGAATGGCGTGGTAACCGGCTATGCGCTGGAGGCGATCGCGCCGGATGGCTACAGCGGGGCGATCCGCATCGTGGCGGGCTTTGATGCCAAGGGCACCATCACAGCCGTGCGCGTGCTCGCTCACAACGAGACCCCGGGCCTGGGTGACAAGATCGAGCTAAAAAAATCGGACTGGATCAACAGCTTTGCCGGAAAATTCCTGACCCATGACAACGAGCCCCAGTGGGCGGTGAAGAAAGATGGCGGCGAGTTCGATGCCTTTACCGGCGCCACCATCACCCCGCGAGCCGTGGTCAAGGCGGTGAAGAACCTGCTTAAACTGCAGCAGGAGCAACCCGAACTGCTCAGCAACGCCCCGGCTTGTCCGGCGGCGAACTAACGGAGTCGAGCCATCATGAACCAGATGGAACAGATTGAAACGGGCATAGCCCCGCTTGCCGAGCTGGAAAGCCGCAAGGGCGAGCTCAAGGAGCTGATGAGTCAGGGGCTGTGGAAGAACAACCCCTCGCTGGTGCAGGTGTTGGGGCTCTGCCCGACCCTCGCCGTCTCCTCCACCTTTACCAATGCGCTGGGGCTGGGCCTTGCCACCATGGCGGTGCTGGTCTGCTCCAACCTTGCCGTCTCGCTGGTGCGCAACTGGGTGCCGAAAGATATTCGCATCCCGGTCTATGTGATGATCATCGCCTCGCTGGTGACCAGCGTGCAGCTGCTGATGAACGCCTACACCTATGGCCTCTATCAGGCACTCGGCATCTTTATCGCCCTCATCGTCACCAACTGCGTCATCATCGGCCGCGCCGAGGCGTATGCCTCCAAGAATCCGCCGCTGCTGGCGGCCCTCGACGGCCTGATGATGGGCCTTGGTTTTACCCTGGTGCTGCTGGTACTGGGCGGCATGCGCGAGATCATCGGCATGGGCACTCTGTTTGATGGCGCCGAGCTGCTGCTGGGCGAGTGGGCCAAATCCCTGCGCATCGAGCTGTTCCACGCCGATGCCAGTCTGCTGCTGGCGATTTTGCCGCCGGGCGGTTTTATCGGGCTGGGACTGCTGATCGCCGCCAAGAACGCCATCAACGACTGGCGGGACCGCAAACAAGCATCCACAGTGGCCCACTGCAACGTTGCCCCGGCTCGCGTCCGGGCGACCGAACTATGATCGGACGCAAGGCATGAATAACCAGAAACGCAGAGAGATCCTCGAGCGACTGCGGGAAAACAACCCCCACCCCACCACAGAGCTCAATTTCAACTCGCCATTCGAGCTGTTGATCGCCGTGCTGCTCTCGGCGCAGGCAACCGATGTAAGCGTCAACAAGGCGACCGACAAACTCTATCCGGTGGCCAACACCCCGCAAGCAATGCTGGATCTCGGGGTGGACGGGCTCAAGGAGTACATCAAGACCATTGGCCTGTTCAATACCAAGGCCGAGAACGTCATCAAGACCTGCGCCATCTTGCTGGAGCGCCACGGAGGCGAGGTGCCAGAGAACCGCGAAGCGCTGGAAGCCCTGCCCGGCGTCGGCCGCAAGACCGCCAACGTGGTCCTCAACACCGCCTTTGGCTGGCCCACCATCGCCGTCGATACCCATATCTTCCGGGTATCGAACCGCACCGGCTTTGCGGTAGGCAAGAACGTAGATCAGGTGGAGGAGAAGCTGCTCAAAGTGGTACCCGCCGAGTTCAAGCTGGATGTCCACCACTGGCTCATCCTGCACGGGCGTTACACCTGTCTGGCTCGCAAGCCCCGTTGTGGTTCCTGTATCATCGAGAACTTGTGCGAATACAAAGAGAAGGTCTATCCAGAAAGCTGATGGCCTCGCAACCGAGATTGAAAGCAGTACACATCACCAACCCGGAGAACTGAGCAATGAGAATTCTGCATACCATGCTGCGTGTCGGCGATCTGCAACGCTCCATCGACTTCTACACCCGTGTCCTTGGCATGAAGCTGCTGCGCAAGAGCGAGAACAGCGAGTACAAGTACACCCTGGCCTTCGTCGGTTACGGTGACGAGAAGGATGAAGCGGTGATCGAGCTGACCTACAACTGGGGGGTGAGCGAGTACGAACTGGGCTCTGCCTATGGCCACATCGCGCTGGAAGCAGACGACATCTATGCCACCTGCGAAGCGCTGCGCGCCGCCGGTGCCAAGATCACCCGCGAGCCGGGCCCGGTCAAGGGTGGCACCACCGTCATCGCCTTCGTCGAAGATCCGGACGGTTACAAGATTGAACTGATTGCCAAGAAAGATGCCGGTACAGGGCTGGGTGACAGCTTCTAAGCAGCCCTAATCCCACTGCCTAATGGCAGGATCAAAAAAGAGCGCAGATGCGCTCTTTTTTATATCCGGCTGCCGGGGACGGCGCTAGATCTCGCCATTGCGCCCCATGCTGATCACCACCCGCCGGTTCTTGGCACGCCCCTGTTCGGTTTCGTTGGAGGCGACGTGCTGCTTCTCGCCATGCCCCTCCACCGAGATCTTGCCGGGATCGATCCCCAGATCGACAAACACCTTCTTGATGGCATCGGCCCGTTTCTCGGATAGCTTCAGGTTCGGCCAGCGGCCGCCATAGCTGTCGCTGTAGGCATCGATCACCACCACGTCGATGCTCTTGTCCGCCTTGATAAACTCGCTGATCATCGCCAGCCGCCGCTTGGAGGGGATGGAGAGCTGATCGCTGTTCTTGTCGTAGGTAAGCACGCTAAAGGCGATGTCGTTGAAGCTGTAGGGCAAGAGCCCGCTCAGGCAGTCGATAAAGGCCTGATATTTGACCCGAAAGTTAACCGACGAAAGCGATACTCGCACCGCACGGTTTTGGCGATACCAGTCCCGATACTGGAAAGTGGGCATTCGTCCCCCCTCCAGCTCATCGAGCATGGTCCAGGCGGTTTGCCCCTCCACCAGCCCATCGAACTGCTGATAGAAGCGCAGTTGACTCACTTCTCGCCCGGCAATCCCTGGGCGCCATACCGGCGGCATGATGCCAAGGCTCACCGTCTGGGTCTGGGCCTGTGGCCGCTTGCCCTTGAGCTCAAAGTCGAGGTTGATCTTGCGCCCGGCGCGGCTGACAAAGGCCCCCGTTCCCCAGTTGGGAATAGGATGCTCGAGGCGACACTCAATCTGGGTATCGGAGGTCAAACGCCAGACGGATTGATCCAGACCGGCACCAAATTCGGTAACCCCAGCCTGTAACTGCATACTCACGGATATGCTGACCAACCCCAACACCCAAGCGTTCAATTGCTTGCCCTCCACACGATCTCACAAGGGGTATCGGCCAGGGAGGGACAAGCTTTAGCTCAAATGGATCAGTGTGGAGAGGCTCTCTCCAGCAACTTGAAGCTGGCAATGCGTCCAGCCAACTCCCGAGCCAACTGATCCAGTTCGACACTATTCTGCTGCAGGGTGACCGAGTGCTGGCGATGGGCCTCGTACACTTCGCGGATGGTCATTACGTTGTGCTGGATATCGTCCGTTACGTAGCGCTGCTGCTCGGTTGCGGTAGCTACCTGCGCAGTCATGTCACTCACCTTGCGCACCTCATTGACGATGTCGGTCAGCTCGTGACCCGCCCGCTGCGCTTCACTGACACTGAGACCCGCCTGCTCGCTGCCCGACTGCATGGCCACCACCGCCTGACGGGCCCCCGCCCGCAAACGGGAGAGCATCTGTTCGATATCATCTGCCGCCTGCTGGGTACGGACAGCCAGTGAACGTACCTCATCGGCGACCACGGCAAAGCCGCGCCCAGACTCACCGGCACGGGCGGCCTCAATGGCAGCATTGAGGGCCAACAGATTGGTACGATCAGAGATCTGCTTGATGAGGTTGAGTGCCTCGACGGCGGACTCGGTATCCTGATGCAGGTTGTTGACCAACAGCCGGGTCTCGTCGAGGGTGCCGGCCACCTGCTCGATGGCGGCGATAGTCTGATCCACCTCCTTGTCCCCCTGCCGGGCACGTCCAATGGCCTGCTGGGTCGCCAGCGAGGTCTGGGTCGCATTGCGAGCAATTTCGGCCACCGTCGAAGCCATTTCAGTTGCGGCGGTGGCAACCAGTTCAACCTGACCAACGCCACGCACCACACCTTCATTCACTTCGGCAATCACCTCGCTGGAGTTGCTGGCACTACGGGTCAATATCTCACAGGAGCGGCGCACCTCCAGCAACAAGCCTTCCAGATGCTGCAGGAAGCGATTGAGATCCCGCGCCAATGCCCCCAGCTCGTCACCCGATTTCCAGTTGACCCTCACCGTCAGATCATTGTCATTGACGAGCCGTGAAAAGGTGCGATGCAGAGCGACGAAGCCCAGATGCACATCCCGCAGCACCTTCCAACTGATAAGAGAGGTCAACAAAAGACAGCACAGAACCACCATTGAGCCCCACCAGAAGTTGCGCTGACTCTCGCTCTCCATCTGCTCAACCCGTTCGAACAGCTGCTGATAGAGCTGATCCTCACCCTGTTTGAGCAGGTCGATCTTCTCGGTGCTCACGGCAAACCATCGCTCCGGATCGACATCAAAGCCCCCCTCGGTCATCTTGTCCAGAGCTAGCTGCTCATATTTCGCGACCTCTGCAATGACAGGGCTCTTCTCTATTTGCTCAAGCAGTCGTTGCTGCGCCGGACTTGCCGCAGCGCGAAAACGCTCCAGATAACTCTGCTGGGCAGAGAGCAGGGACATAAATTGCTGCAAGGTAGCCGGGGTGAAACTCCCTTTGGCAAAAACATTGCTGAGGGTCGCCCGCTCCATCCCCATACGCTCCTTGTTTTGCAAAAATGCGGCGTAGGCATTGGTCTGCAAGGCAATAGCGGCATCCTGGCTACGCAGGCTAATCTCATCCACCACCTTGAGCAGAGAAGCAATCAACTGGCTATAAAAAGCGACCTGACGGGGAGCCTCTATGGCCAGTTTGTCCACCTGATCGCGGATCCCCGTCAACTCGCTCAAACCCAGATCCGCCTGCTCGTGGACGCTCCCCCTCTCCAACCCCTGAAAGCGACTAATGGCTTCATCAACCTGTTGCCGTTGACGTGGCAAGGCATCGGCAAATTTACGCCCTTCAGAGCCAATAAACCCAGCCGACATGCCACGCTCCTTTTGCAGCTCGTGCACCAGCTGGGCGCTGCGTTCGACCACTGTCAGCTGCTGTAGAGCTTGCGCCATCTCATGGGTCACCCGATATCTGTCGTATGCGTAGTGGCTGGCGAAAAACAGCAGCGCCAATAACGGCAGGCAAATTGCCAGCAACATCTTGCCGGCCAATCCGAGTCTGTTCATCCCGCACTCCTGTCATTTTTATCAACGCGTTGAGTATATCCAGCCTGCTCGCTTATGCCGCTGAGGACACCTGCCATTGGCCAGAACCATGAGCTGCATCAACCATTTTCTGCAGATGGCCACGCCACCACCCATAGCCCAACCCAATGGTCAGGTCGAGACAGCCAGAGAGAAACTCGCTACAGTAGATTGGGGCGACAGGAGGTCGCTTGTTTAGGGTATCCAGCCATGAAACACCCGCTCTGCCTGCAGTACCGTCTGGGTTGCGCCCTCTTCGCGGCGATCCTGCCCATGGCGTCACTCGCGGCCAGTAACAACCTTGATGATCAGGAGGAGGACTGGGCGCAAAAACGGGCCAATGCGGTGATCTCGCTGATGACTTTCAGCGTGGTGCCGGACATCACGGCCAGCAACCTGGATATCGGCAGCAGTACTGGCCAATCTTCGGCGCTCAACATGGGACAACTGGGAGGCGGCGCAACCCTGAGCGAAGCCGTGCCCATCTATCTGGAGGGGGCGCTGGGCTACAGCCGCTACGACCCCCAGTTTGTGATAAGCAATGGTACCGAGAGTCGCACCATACCGACCAAGTGGAATAGCCTGACCGCTTCGGGCGGGATCGGCTGGGATGTCACCCTTCACAAAGATCCGCGTGGCGGCCACTGGGTGCTGCGCCCCATAGCCAACGTCTCGCTCGGTACCATGGCCAGCGACCTGCGGATCGGCAACTGGCTGCTTGATCGTACCAAGGGCTACTCGCTGGACTTTCTCGATGGGGGTCAGCTCAATATGTACGGGCTGGGTGGCTCGCTGATGCTCGATTACGAACTCTTTTCACCGGCCCAGGACATAGATGCCGAACTGCGCTACTCCTATCAGCACCTGCAGAGCTTTGGCGGCACCTCGACCAGCGTCCGTGGTCACGCCGAGGCGGAGAACCTTGGCCTCTATCTGCGCCGCCGCGCCCCGCTGTTCCACTGGACCCTGCTCGACAGGCCGGTGCGCTATGTACTGGAGGGGGCCCATACCGCATATCTGGGGGAGCAACGGGGGTTGCTTGGCTTTGACTCCCTCAACTCCATCGGCGCCGGTCTGGAGCTGGACAGCAGCAAGTACGACATCATAGTCACCCGTACCCGGCTGGTTGCCCGCTACATGTTCAGCCACAACACCTGCGGTTATTCCATCGGGCTGGCCATGAGCTTCTAACCCGGGCGGCCAGAGGAGCATCCACCGAGTTGCACCATGCAGCTATCACCGCCACCATAAAAAACGCCAGCCCTGCGGCTGGCGTTCTCATTCAGGTTAAAGCGACTTATTTCAGATCGAAACGGTCGTTGTTCATCACCTTGACCCAGGCCTTGACGAAGTCGCGGACGAACTTCTCCTTGCCATCTTGCTGGGCATAGACCTCGGCGTAGGCACGCAGCACCGAGTTGGAGCCAAACACCAGATCAACCCGGGTGGCAGTCCACTTCACCGCACCGCTCTGGCGATCCACGATCTGGTAACTGTTGCGGCCAGTCGGCTGCCAGCTATAAGCCATGTCGGTCAGGTTGACGAAGAAGTCGTTGCTAAGCACCCCGACCCGGTCGGTAAAGACGCCGTGGGCCGAGCCACCGTGGTTGGTGCCAAGCACCCGCATACCGCCGACCAGCACTGTCATCTCGCGGGCGGTGAGCCCCAGCAGCTGGGCACGGTCGAGCAGCATCTCCTCCGGCTGCACCTTGTAGTGCCCCTTCTGCCAATTGCGGAAACCATCGTGCACCGGCTCGAGGAAGGCGAACGACTCGGCATCGGTCTGGTCGGCGCTGGCATCGCCGCGGCCCGGCGCAAAGGGGACGACGATATCAACGCCGGCCAGCTTGGCCGCCTGCTCCACCGCTGCGCTACCACCCAGCACAATCAGGTCGGCGATGCTGACCGGCTTGCTCAGGGTGGCCTGCAGGGCGATCAGGGCGTTGAGCACCTTCTCGAGGCGAGCGGGCTCGTTGCCTTCCCACTCTTTCATCGGCGCGAGGCGGATGCGGGCACCGTTGGCCCCGCCGCGATAATCGGAGCCGCGGAAAGTGCGGGCACTGTCCCACGCGGTTGCAATCAGATCTGACGGCGCCACGCCGCAGGCCAGCAGTTTGGCCTTGAGCTCGCTCACCTCCTTATCGGAGAGCTGGTAATCCACCGCCGGAACCGGATCCTGCCATACCATGACTTCGCCCGGCACTTCCGGCCCCAGGTAGCGGCTGCGCGGCCCCATGTCGCGGTGAGTCAGCTTGAACCAGGCTCGGGCAAAGGCGTCGGAGAAGAGGTCTTGATCCGCAGCGAAGCGCTCGGAGATCTCCCGGTATACGGGGTCAAAGCGCAGCGCCATGTCCGCATCGGTCATGATGGGGTTGCAGCGGATGGAGGGGTCTTCCACGTCCACCGGACGATCTTCCTCCTTGATGGCGACGGGCTCCCACTGCCAGGCGCCGGCCGGGCTCTTCTTGAGCCACCAGTCGTGGCCCAACAGCATCTTGAAGTAACCGTTGTCCCAGCGAGTCGGGTTGCTGGTCCAGGCCCCTTCAAGGCCACTGGTCACAGTGTCACGGCCGATACCGCGGCTTTCGTGGTTGATCCAACCCAGTCCCTGCTCGTGCACATCGGCCCCTTCTGGTGCTGGCCCCAGTTTGGCTGCACTGCCGTTGCCGTGGGCCTTGCCGACGGTGTGGCCACCGGCAGTCAGGGCGACGGTCTCTTCGTCATTCATCCCCATGCGGGCAAAGGTGACGCGCATGTCGTGGGCGGTTTTCAGGGGATCGGGATTGCCATCCACCCCTTCCGGGTTGACGTAAATCAGCCCCATCATCACCGCAGCCAGCGGGTTCTCCAGATCCCGTTCGCCGCTGTAACGGCTCCCTTCGCTGCCGCTCGGTGCCAGCCACTCCTTCTCGGAACCCCAGTAGACATCTTTTTCCGGATGCCAGATGTCCTCGCGACCACCGGCAAAGCCAAAGGTCTTGAGCCCCATGGACTCATAGGCGACGTTGCCCGCCAGGATCATCAGGTCAGCCCAGGAGATCTTGTTGCCGTACTTCTGCTTGATCGGCCACAGCAGACGGCGTGCCTTGTCGAGGTTGCCGTTGTCAGGCCAACTGTTGAGGGGGGCGAAGCGCTGGTTGCCGGTGTTGGCACCGCCGCGCCCGTCGGTAGCGCGATAGCTGCCGGCGGAGTGCCAGGCCATGCGGATCATCAGGCCGCCATAGTGACCCCAGTCTGCCGGCCACCAGGGCTGGCTGTCGGTCATCAGGGCATGCAGATCGGCCTTGAGGGCATCGTAATCGAGGCTATTGAAGGCATCGGCATAATCGAAAGTCTCATCCATCGGATTGGTCTTGCTGTCATGCTGGTGCAGGATGTCGAGGTTGAGGGCATTGGGCCACCAGACTTGATGCTCCTGGCTGGCAGAGGTATTGGCACCGTGGGCAAAGGGGCACTGACCGGCCCCGCTAGCGTGTTTGTCCATCTATCAGATCCTCATTGTGGTCATAATGACGGCGAAACCCTTCGCTTCGCAGTAGAGACTAGCCTACCCCCCACCAGTCACTTAAAAAACCGAATAAAAAAGTTCAATTCAATCTGGTTTTGCGATTGAGCTATCTCGTCACCGGGTAACAAACAGAACAATGCAGGCGCGGGCAGAGTAGTCATGGCATAGATCACACAAGCTTGTTGAACCCACTGTTAACATGTGGCCATTGCACGCCAGCCGACAGCGTTGAAATGGACTTCACATCTGTTATTGCAGCTCTGCTGGGCCAGCTCTGGTATCTGCTACCCCTGCTGCTGATTGCCACCCTGAATTCCGCTACTTTCCTAGACATTCCCAGATCCTCAAACTGAGGTCATTTAGGATGGGTTATGCGCAAGCTGTGATAATCACCTTCAGGTCTACCACGCCTTGATGACCTTCATTGTCATCACGCACAACACAGAGTAGACAGACGGATACAGTCCAGATGGTGGTCAAAGCAATGCAAGAGCCATGGTATGCTCTTTAAAGTTCTCACTGGAATCCATCGATGCTTATACCTACCCTCTTGGCCACCATACTGGCCACACAACCCGAAGCCCTATATTTTGCCCATAAAGACTGGGAGATCGCCTGCGACAATACACGTACATGCCGAGCCGCAGGTTATAGTTCCGAGTCTGGAGGTATCTCGGTGCTGCTGACACGAGAAGGCGGCCCTAAAGGCGGACTCAGTGGCAATTTGGCAGTCTCGATCATGAATGATGATCAAGAGAGACCGATTACATCACCACTGACAATGCTTATTGACGGCAACATCGTCGGAACCGCCCGTTATGATCAGAAAAGTGACTACTACCAACTGCCAGCTACAGCATTAATACCACTGGTGAACGCCATCAAAGGCAGCAGTACCGTAGAGTTTACTGCTGAGCCTTCCCATCGCTGGTCACTCTCAGGCGCCGGCGCCACAGCAGTACTGCTCAAGATGGATGAATTTCAGGGGCGGATTGGTACAGAAACCGCCTTCGTCAAACCCGGTACCAACGCCGCGTCACTGGTTCCACCCTCCCAGCCCGTACCACTTATTCGTGTTCCCCAAGTCCCGGAGAACAGTGAGAGAGCACTGACCGGCGATGAATTCAACGCCATAGGTCAATGGCTCGATGCGCAAAAGAGGGACACCTACTGCTCGTGGCAAGATTACCCATCACTTGGCGTGGTCTATCGACTCAGTAAGGAACAACTGCTGATCGAGATGCCCTGCAATATGAGCTCGTACAATCAAACTTATGCCTATCTTCTGACCAACAACCAGCTTGCTCTCAAGCTTGCACGCTTAGTCACATCATCTGCCACCGGCTACATGCAAGGAGAGATCACATCTTCGATGAAGGCTCGCGGTCTGGGGGATTGTTGGGAAAGCGAAAGCTGGGGGTGGAATGGCGAGACATTTAAACTCACCGAGCGAAGTACTACCGGAATGTGTCGACTCATCACGCCGGGGGGAACGTGGAATATGCCTCTATGGCGAAGCGAAATCATCAAGGTTCAATAAAGTAAGAGCGCTCAAAGCGCCCTTACTTTATCAATGCATGACGACCCGCATCAGCAGTCAGCGAATGGTCGCCATCTGCCGCACGCAGCGCTGCTCCCTGTCATCCACTCGCTTGGCAAACCAGGCGGTGGTGAGGTTGCGGGTGATCTTGGGGCTTTTCAGCTGAATGCCCGGCAGGATGGCGCGGGGTAGCCGCTTGCCCGCTTTCTGGTCTGCCAGCGTAAACACGCGATGATAGAGGTCGCTCTGGCCAAATTCGGCGGTATCGCCAAGTTTGAGGCTCTGGTGGATAGCCTGCTGACTCATATTGATCCGGCTGGCGATGGTATAGACCGCGAGTTCCGTCTTGCCCGGCAGTTCGGAGTCATAGCGGATCAGATCGCCATCCAGAGCCAGCGTGGTACCGCTCAAACGGTTGACAGCGGACTGAAAGGCGGCATTGCGACTGGCATACCAGCCGGCGTTGAAGTCGGCGAAACGGTAGAGGGTATCGGGGTACTTCGCCTCATAGCCGAAGATATGTTTGGTACCAAACCAGATACCGCCGCGGCGGGTAAAGACTTCGTGGCGGATGGACTCCTTGACCGGATAGGGGTAACCGCGGGTATTGGCCTCGGCAAAGGCGATGCTCACCTGCATCGGGCCGCCGGTGTGCACCGGGTTCATGTTGCCAAACAGGGTCTTGCCCATCGGCAGCATGCTGATCATGTCCTCGAAAATTTCGCTCATCTCCCGCTCGGTGCGAAGCGCATCGATGCGCTCGGCATAGCTCTTGCCGGTCGGCGAATTGATGGAGAGCGCGGCCCGCACCATAAACTCGGGGATCAGCAGCTTGGCCGCCCGCGAGTTGATCTCCTTCCAGGCGATCTTGCCAAGGCCCGGCACCACGGGGTCGGCCTGATAGGTCGCCTCCTGTTCCGCTACCGCCAGCACGGTACAGACGTTGTGGTCATTGACTGTCACCCCCTGGGTAGTGAGTGCCGTCACCACATCGTTGGCCCACCCCTGCTTGTCAACTACATGGCGGGGCAAAAACCTCACGATGCGGCTCTTCATGTCCGCCGGCTTGCGCGGCTGCATGGCTGGCGGGGTCGCCTTTTGGGCGGGCACTGTCGCGCCCGTTGTGTCGCTCGGTGCAGGGGCAGAAGCGGGGTCGCTGGCACAGCCGGCCAGCAGCAAGGGGATCAGCAGCGCCAGCGTGCGCATGGCGGGGGAAACAGAAAAGAGAGAGAGCGTCATCGGATATCCGGTACTGAGGCTGGAGGCAAACCCGCCCGGCGGCGGGCGCACACATGATGGCTCATTGTAGAGAATTGATCCACAAGGCTAAAGTCCCATTGCCTCGCCCCTTCCTCGGACCAGACAGGGGTTGCCGCAACAGGAGCGCCCCCATATATGACCAGATAACAGGTATGACCCGACAACAGGTATGGGCTTTTATCGAGAGTTGTTTACATTTAGAATGCCGCCGCCAGGATGCTCACGGTATGGACCCTATGGATACGCTCGCCCATCTCTTTGCTTACGTGCAGCAGTGGCTGCTCACTCCGATCTGGCACTGCCTGACCGGACTGCTTGATTTCAACGGGCGGCTTGGGCTCCCCTTTCTGCTGATATCCGGCCTCATTGCCTACCTCCTCTATCGTGTGCGCCGGCACCAGCAAGGCCCGGCAGCAGGCAGTTTCGCCCGGTTTCTCGGCGGCCGGGCCATCTGGCTGCATCCCTCCGCCCTGCTCGATTACCAGTATTATCTGGTGCGCGCCCTGCTCCATGTGGCCCTGATCGTGCCGCTCCTGACTCTGCTTAACCCCTGGCTTTTGCAGGCAACGGATATTACCTCTGCGCTTACCCGTCTGTGGGGTGAGCGTCCCCGTCTGGCCGAGGCGAGCTGGCTGATGATGCTTTACGGTCTCGGGGTATTTCTGGTCAGCGATTTCGTCCACTACTGGCTGCACCGTGTCTTTCACAGCCGCTGGCTGTGGGAGTTTCACAAGGTGCACCACAGTGCCACCGTGCTGGTGCCGCCGACCGCCAGCCGTATTCATCTGGTGGAAAAGCTCTCTGAAATCCTGCTCAAGGGGTGCGCGCTCGCCCTCTACTCCGGTGCTTTCTACTGGCTGTGCGGCGGCTCCGTGCGCCCCTACACCCTGTTTGGGGTGGGCTATCTGGTGCTGATCTTCAACTCGCTGGCCGCCAATTTACGCCATAGCCATATCTGGCTATCGTTTGGCCCGCGGCTGGAGCATATCTTCAACAGCCCGGCCCAGCACCAGATCCACCACAGCCGGGATCCCCGCCACTTCAACCACAACTTCGGGATCAATCTGTCGCTGTGGGACTGGTGGTTCGGCACTCTTTACGTCACCAACCACCAGCCAGAGCCGCTTACCTTCGGGGTCGGCCCGAAAGACAATGTGCGCTACAGCCGCCTGGGCGCGCTGATCCTGCGCCCCTTTCTGGTCACGGCCCGCAAGCTGTGGCATGCCCTGCCCCGTCCACGCAGCCGCAAGCCACAGCCTGATTTAAGGTAGTTACGCTCTGCGCCCCATAAGTCCGCTCCTCGCAGCCCCCAACCCGTCGTCATAAAAAAGCCCCCGCCATTGCTGGCGGGGGGCTTGTCATCTATGCGATGCGAGCATGGCTCGCTTGCAGAGCGTTAGCGGTTGTTCACCCGCTCGTGCAGCTCCTGCACCGAGTTGACGCTGGCAGTGGCATCAACGCTGATGGCCATGCAGGTCGCGAATGCCTCGTTCATGGTGGTGGTATACGCCACCTTGTTCTGCAGGGCGGCGCGGCGCAGCTGCTTGGAGTCCTCGATGGCCACCCGCCCTTCGGCGGTGTTGACGATGTAGGTGTACTCGCCATTCTTGATGCGGTCGAGAATGTGCGGGCGCCCTTCGTGTACCTTGTTGACCAGACGCGGGTTGATGCTCGCCTCGCCCAGTGCGACAGCGGTGCCGTGGGTGGCATCGAGCTCGTAACCCAGCTCCAGCAGCTTGGCGGCCAAGTCGACCACCTGCGCCTTGTCGCTGTGACGCACTGACAAGAGGGCACGACCCTCTTTCGGTACGGCGTGGTTGGCACCCAGCTGCGCCTTGGCATAGGCCTCGGCAAAGCTGCTGCCCACACCCATTACCTCACCTGTGGAGCGCATCTCCGGCCCCAGCAGCGGGTCAACCCCCGGGAACTTGGCGAACGGCAGTACCACCTCTTTCACCGAGTAGTAGGGCGGGATGATCTCTTTGGTGAAGCCCTGTTCTTGCAGCGACTGACCGGCCATCACGCGGGCGGCAATCTTGGCCAGCGGAGCACCGGTCGCCTTGGAGACGAACGGCACGGTACGGGCGGCACGCGGGTTCACCTCGATAAGGTAGATGTCATCGCCCTTGACCGCGAACTGCACGTTCATCAGGCCGATAACGCCGAGCTCCAGCGCCAGCTTGCGCACCTGCTCGCGGATCTCGTCCTGAATTTTCTTGGACAAGGTATAGGGAGGCAGGGAGCAACCGGAGTCACCGGAGTGGATACCGGCCTGCTCGATGTGCTCCATGATGCCGCCGATGACCACATCGGTGCCGTCGCAGATGGCATCCACGTCCAGCTCGGTCGCATCGTCCAGGAAGCGGTCCAGCAGTACCGGCGATTCGTTGGAGACGCTTACCGCCTCGGCGAAGTAGCGACGCAGATCCTGCTCGTCATAGACGATTTCCATGGCGCGGCCACCCAATACGTAGGAGGGGCGAACCACCAGCGGGTAGGTAATGCGCTCGGCCAGCAACACGGCCTGCTCCAGCGCAGTGACGGTGCCGTTTTCCGGCTGCTTGAGACCGAGGCGCTCGACGGCAGACTGGAAGCGCTCACGGTCTTCGGCGCGGTCGATGGCATCCGGGCTGGTACCGATGATCGGCACACCGTTGGCTTCCAGTGCACGGGCCAGTTTCAGCGGGGTCTGGCCACCGTACTGAACGATGACGCCCTTGGGTTTTTCGATGCGCACGATTTCCAGCACATCTTCCAGGGTCACCGGCTCGAAGTAGAGACGATCGGAGGTGTCGTAATCGGTGGAGACGGTCTCCGGGTTGCAGTTGACCATGATGGTCTCGTAACCATCTTCGCGCAGGGCCAGCGCCGCGTGCACGCAGCAGTAGTCGAACTCGATACCCTGACCGATACGGTTCGGGCCACCGCCGATGATCATGATCTTGTCGCGGTTGCTCGGGGCCGCTTCGCACTCCTCGTCATAGCTGGAGTACATGTAGGCAGTGTTGGTGGCGAACTCGGCCGCGCAGGTATCGACCCGCTTGTAGACCGGGAAGATGTTGTGGCGGGCGCGCAGTTTGCGCACTTCCCCTTCGGCCACGCCGAGGATCTTGGCCAGACGGGCATCGGCAAAGCCCTTGCGCTTCAGGGCACGCAGGAAGTCGGCATCGAGACCGGCCATGCCGCGCTCTTTCACCTCTTCTTCCAGTTTCACCAGGTCTTCAATCTGTACCAGGAACCAGGGGTCAATCTTGGTCAGCTTGAAGATGCCGTCCATGGAGAGACCGGCGCGGAACGCATCGGCAATATAGAAGATACGGTCGCTACCGGCGTCCTGCAGCTCGTGACGGATGCGGGTCAGGGAGTCCGGGGCATTGAGGTCAACCATGGGGTCGAAGCCGGTTTTGCCGGTTTCGAGGCTGCGCAGCGCCTTGTGCAGGGACTCCTGGAAGTTGCGGCCGATGGCCATCACTTCGCCGACCGACTTCATCTGGGTGGTCAGACGGTCGTTGGCACCGGCGAATTTTTCGAAGTTGAAGCGCGGCACCTTGGTGACCACGTAGTCGATGGCCGGCTCGAAGGAGGCCGGAGTGCGACCACCGGTGATGTCGTTCATCAGCTCGTCGAGGGTGTAACCGATGGCGAGCTTGGCAGCGATCTTGGCGATGGGGAAACCGGTCGCCTTGGACGCCAGCGCAGAGGAGCGCGACACCCGCGGGTTCATCTCGATGATGACCATGCGGCCATCTTTCGGGTTGATACCGAACTGGACGTTGGAGCCGCCGGTCTCGACACCGATTTCGCGCAGCACCGCCATGGAGGCGTTGCGCATCAGCTGGTACTCCTTGTCGGTCAGCGTCTGGGCTGGCGCGACCGTGATGGAGTCACCGGTGTGGATACCCATGGGGTCGAAGTTTTCGATGGCGCAGACGATGATGCAGTTGTCGTTGCGATCCCGCACCACTTCCATCTCGTACTCTTTCCAGCCGATCAGCGACTCGTCGATGAGCAGCTCTTTGGTCGGCGACAAGTCCAGACCGCGCTCGCAGATCTCGACGAACTCTTCGGTGTTGTAGGCGATGCCGCCACCGGAGCCACCCATGGTGAAGGAGGGACGAATGATGCAGGGGAAGCCGACCATCTGCTGCACGCCCCACGCCTCTTCCATGTTGTGGGCAATGCCGGCGCGCGGGCACTCCAGGCCGATGCTGCGCATTGCCTTGTCAAAGCGGGAGCGATCTTCGGCCTTGTCGATGGCGTCGGCAGTGGCGCCGATCATCTCGACACCGAACTCGGCCAGCACGCCGTGCTTCTCCAATGCCAGTGCGCAGTTGAGCGCAGTCTGGCCACCCATGGTGGGCAGGATGGCGTCCGGGCGCTCTTTCTTGATGATTTCGCGCACCACTTCCCAAGTGATGGGTTCGATATAGGTGGCGTCCGCCATCTCCGGGTCGGTCATGATGGTGGCCGGGTTGGAGTTGACCAGAATGACGCGGTAACCCTCCTCGCGCAGGGCTTTGCACGCCTGGGCGCCGGAGTAGTCAAATTCGCAGGCCTGGCCGATGACGATGGGGCCGGCGCCGAGGATCAGGATGCTCTGAAGGTCGTTACGTTTTGGCATGAAACTCTTTCCTCTTTTCCTTAGGCGCGATACTGCTTAATCAATTCAATAAAGTGGTCAAAGAGACCGGCACAATCGTGCGGGCCCGGGCTCGCTTCGGGGTGACCCTGGAAGCTGAAGGCCGGACGGTCGATACGATGGATGCCTTGCAGCGACCCGTCGAACAGGGAGACGTGGGTGGCGCGCAGGCAATCCGGCAGGCTGTTCTCGTCTACCGCAAAGCCGTGGTTCTGAGCGGTGATCATGACGGTGTTGTCATCGAGGCTCTTCACCGGATGGTTGGCGCCGTGGTGGCCAAACTTCATCTTGACGGTCTTGGCACCGGAGGCCAGACCCAGCAGCTGGTGACCCAGACAGATGCCGAATACCGGCGTGTTGGTATTAAGGAAAGCCTTGATGGCCTCGATGGCGTAGTCGCACGGCTCGGGGTCGCCGGGGCCGTTGGAGAGGAAGATGCCATCCGGGTTCATCGCCAGTACCTCGGCGGCCGGGGTCTTGGCCGGTACCACGGTCAGGCGGCAGCCGCGGTCAACCAGCATCCGCAGGATGTTGCGCTTGACGCCAAAGTCATAGGCCACAACGTGGTATTTCAGCTGGTCGGCATCCGGGGTGACATGCCCCTTGCCAAGCTGCCAGCTCCCTTCGGTCCAGTTGTACGCTTCACCAACCGTCACCTCTTTGGCCAGATCCATCCCCTTCAGACCGGGGAAGGCGCGGGCCTGTTCGAGAGCATAGGCTTCATCGACCTGTTTCCCGGCCAGAATGCAGCCAGCCTGAGCGCCTTTCTCGCGCAAGATGCGGGTCAGTTTACGGGTGTCGATGTCGGCGATGCCAACGATGTTGTGAGACTTGAGGTATTCGGAGAGGGATTGCTGATTGCGGAAATTGGAGGCAAGTATCGGAAGGTCCCGGATGATCAATCCCTGAGCATGGATCTGACTGGACTCTTCATCTTCGCTGTTGGTGCCGGTGTTGCCTATATGGGGGTAAGTGAGGGTGACTATCTGACGTGAATAAGAGGGATCGGTGAGGATTTCCTGATAGCCCGTCATCGACGTATTGAAAACCACTTCACCAACGGAACATCCCTCGGCGCCTATCGACACGCCTTTGAACACAGTTCCATCTTCCAGCACTAGCAATGCAGTGTGATTCAAGACAACCTCCAGTTATTTAGCTTTAAATTCAGCAATTTACCTGGGTGTTGCGGGCTCGGTTCCGGTCTTGGACAGGACTCGAACCCGGCAGATTTCTGGCAAATTGGGCGCATTCTACTTAAAAAAAGTGGCATTTCAACGTCTTTTCTCAGATGAAATGCATCTAAATTCAATAAAAAAGCAACATTACCCATTATCTATGCACTCAACTGCTTTGCAACCCCCTCCAGCGAAAGAAAAGGAAAAACCACCAACAAAAGATGCCGCCAAGCCAGCAATAGCAACAAAAATGAACAAAAAAACCAATTAAAACAATGTTGTTTATTTTTACATAAAAAACATTAATGACAGATTTGACGCTTTTATGATGACAAGAGTGAACATAAAAAATGGAAAACGTTTTTCCGTGTTTGAATTTTTAGTCTCTTCTTGGTCGTGTAAAAAAATGGCTTAATCCGCCATAAAGATGCTCAAATCTGTTACCTGGTGATGACATTCAGGAAGGGAAAATATGGTGGATAAAGCAATAGTGTGATTTATAAGGCATTCAGATAAAAATTGAAGGCAGCGAGCCTTTTTACACAAACTCTGGCTGACTGACAGAAAAAACCCCGGCAAGCCGGGGTTTTTGCTGTCAGCTGTAGTACGAAAGTGCAGCACAGAGACATCACTTGAGATTGAGCACGTCCTGCATGTCATAAAGACCGGCACCCTGCTGACCAAGCCACTTGCCCGCGCGCACAGCACCGTTGGCGAAGGTCAGGCGGCTGGAGGCCTTGTGGCTGATCTCCACCCGCTCGCCGATATCGGCAAACATGACGGTATGCTCCCCCACCAGATCGCCGGCACGAATAGTGGCAAAGCCGATAGTGTTGCGATCCCGCTCGCCAGTGATCCCCTCGCGGCCATAGACGGCGCACTCCTTGAGATCCCGGCCCAGGGTTTTGGCGACCACCTCCCCCATGGAGAGCGCAGTACCGGATGGCGCATCCACCTTGTGGCGATGGTGGCCCTCGATGATCTCGATGTCGGTGTAATCCCCCATCACCTTGGCGGCCTGCTCCAACAGCTTGAAGACCAGGTTGACCCCGACCGAGTAGTTGGAGGCGAACACGATACCGATCTGCTTGCCTGCCTCTTTCAGGGCGGCCTTGCCTGCATCGTCAAAACCGGTGGTGCCGATCACCATCTGCTTGTGGTGGGCCAGCGCAAAGGCCAGATTGGCCAGCGTCACCTCGGGGCGGGTAAAGTCGATGATGAGGTCAAACTCATCGCGCACCTTGTCCAGACTGTCGCTGATGGCCACGCCCAGATGGCCCAGCCCATTGAGCTCACCGGCATCAAGACCGATCACCGCCGAGCCCGGCCGCTCCAGCGCAGCCCCGACCACCACGCCATCGGTGTTGGTGATGGCCTCCAGCAGCACCTTGCCCATACGACCATTACAGCCCATCACGGCCACACGGATCGGATTGTCCATCTCCACCCTCTCATCTCTTTTAATTATGGAAAGAGACCGTTTTACCAGCCCGCGCCCGCTTTGAAAAGCTCACTCTGCGCCACCACACCACCTCGACATATAAACGGAAATATTGGATAAATCAGAATATTTGACGGATTTAATCACACAGACAAAATCACCAAACAAAAACACCTATCCATCTGGACGTCTATCTTGACCTTAAGGGATTGACTCACTACTGTGGGCCCCCCAATGCGGCAGGATGCCCGCCCTGTTTTCCCCCTATCCCTATCCGATACAGGTACAAAGCAGTTTATGACAGGAGGTCATTGTTCAATTTCAGAGGAACACATGATCCAGATCCAACCCAGTGCCAGGGCCTTGTTGCCACTTCTGGTTTTTCTCGCACTCTTTATCGGTACCGGTACCTGGCTGACCCTGCAGGGGGTCGAATTCGCCTTCTATCAGCTGCCCGCTCCGGTTGCTGCCCTGCCTGCGGTGATGCTCGCCCTGCTGCTTGGCAAAGAGAGCTTCAACAGCAATCTGGAGACCTTCTTCAAGGGGGTCGGCCACAGCAATATCATGGCGATGTGCCTTATCTATCTGCTGGCGGGCGCCTTTGCCAGCGTGGCCAAGGCCACCGGCGGCGTTGATGCCACCGTGGCGCTGGGTCTCTCCCTCATTCCCGGCTGGGCGCTGTTGCCCGGACTGTTCCTCATCTCTGCCTTTATTGCTACCGCCATGGGCACCTCCATGGGCACCATAGGTGCCGTGGCGCCGGTGGCCCTCGGCGTGGCGCAGGCTGCCGGTATCGATCCGGTGCTGATGGCAGGTACCATTCTCTCCGGCGCCATGTTTGGCGATAACCTCTCCATCATCTCCGACACCACCATTGCGGCCACCCGCAGCCAGGGGTGCGAGATGAAGGACAAGTTCCGCGAGAACTTCAAGATTGCCGCCCCTGCCGCCATCGCGGTGATCCTGCTCTATCTGACCCTGGGCTCAGTGGGTGAATCCCCGGCCAACGGCAGCGCCATCGAGCTGTTCAAGGTGATGCCTTATCTGCTGATCCTGGGGCTGGCGCTCGCCGGAGTGAATGTGTTTGTGGTGCTGGGGATCGGTATTCTGGCCGCCGGAGTGGTGGGCATGATCAACGGCTACGCCATCGGTCAGTTCAGCAAGGATATCTATCAGGGCTTTACCGGCATGCAGGAGATCTTCCTGCTCTCCATGCTGATCGGCGGCCTCGGCGCCCTGATGGAGCGTCAGGGTGGACTGGCATGGATCAGCGAGCGCATCAGCGCCCTGATTGCCCGTTTCACTCGCGAGCACAATGGTGAACAGAACGAGAAAGCCGCCGAGCTCGGCATCGCCGGGGTGGTGAGCCTCACCAACCTCTGCACCGCTAACAACACGGTGGCTATTATCGTCGCCAGCAAGGTGGCCCGGGATCTGGCAGAACACCACGGTGTCACCCCGCGCCGCGCCGCCTCCATGCTCGATATTTTCTCCTGCGTGGTACAGGGTCTGATCCCCTGGGGCGCACAGGCGCTGCTGCTGGGATCCATCTTCGCCCTGTCGCCGTTGGCGGTAGTAAGCATGAGTTTCTACCCGATGGCGCTCGCGGTAGCGGCACTCATTGCAGTGTTTGTGAAGCACCAGATGCGCGGCAAGGCTGACAAGTAACTGACCAGAGTCTGGCGCGCCGACATGCTGTCAACAGGGGCCACACCCTGGCCCTTGTTGACTCACTAACGGATCAGCCAGCATTTATCCCACCGTTCCGGGCATCAGCCGTCCGGGGCGGGAGTTCCCCTGTCCCCCTTAACGTCAAGAGTGAATGTGCTAAGGTAGAGCGCGTTCAAGCCATCGATGCGCAGCTATACCAGAGGTTCCCCATGCATGAGTCCCAACCCGAACGTCAATCCCTGCGCCAACTGGTTCGTCAACGCCGCAAAAATCTGAGTCCGGCCGAGCAGCAATTGGCGGCCCAACAGCTGCTGGCCCAGTTCAAGCAACACCCCGAGATCCTCGCCGCCAAACGCATTGCCCTCTATCTGGCCAATGATGGGGAGATCAATCCCTTGCCCACCATCCATTGGCTGTGGGCCCAGCACAAAGAGGTCTACCTGCCGGTGCTCCACCCCTTTACTCCGGGTCACCTGCTCTTTTTGCGCTATACCGCTACCAGTCCCATGGTGCGCAACCGCTACGGCATCGAAGAGCCGGAGCTGGATATCCTGCAGGTGGTGCCCCACAGCACGCTCGATCTTATCTGCACCCCGCTGGTCGCCTTCGATGCCCAGGGTAATCGCCTTGGCATGGGGGGCGGCTACTACGATCGCACTCTCGCCATCTGGCATGAGCACAAACTGGGCCCCAAGCCACTCGGCATTGCCCACGACTGCCAGCAGGTGGATGCGGTCCCGCAAGAGGAGTGGGATGTGCCGCTGCCCCAGATCATCACCCCGAGCCACTGCTGGCGCTTTGAATAGGCTGTTTTTGGCAGGCAGCCCCTGCTTTGTGCGCGCAAACGCAGAATAAACAGGCAAACGATTTACAAAGTCCCTCTTTTTGCCCCGGAACGTGAGCAACAAGGTCGCGACGGGGTACCGGGTTGGATATAATGCGCCCGCTTTTTTCTTAAGGAACGATCATGACTCAAGATGAAATGAAGAAGGCGGCCGGTTGGGCTGCGCTCAAGTATGTGGTTCCCGGCACCATCGTCGGGGTGGGCACCGGCTCTACCGTCAACCACTTTATCGACGCGCTGGCGACCATGAAGGACGAGATCAAGGGGGCGGTATCCAGCTCCGTGGCCTCTACCGAGCGCCTCAAGGGCTTCGGCATCACCGTATATGATCTCAACGAGATCGACGCCCTCTCCGTCTATGTGGATGGCGCCGACGAGATCAACGCAACCCGCGACATGATCAAGGGCGGTGGCGCAGCCCTGACCCGCGAGAAGATCGTTGCCGCCGTCGCTGACAAGTTCATCTGCATCATCGACAACACCAAGACCGTCGACGTGCTGGGCCAGTTCCCGCTGCCGGTGGAAGTGATCCCGATGGCCCGCGAATACGTGGCCCGCGAAATCCGCAAACTGGGTGGCAACCCGGTCTGGCGTGAAGGTGTGGTCACCGACAACGGCAACCACATTCTGGATGTAAAAGGGATGGCCATTACCGACGCCAAGGCGCTGGAAGTACGACTGAACGCCATTGTTGGTGTGGTCACCAACGGCCTGTTCGCCGCCCGCGGCGCCGACGTGGTCCTGATCGGTACGCCGGACGGCGTGATTACCCAGTAATCCCGACACCGGTAGCACAGTGCAGCGGCATCCTCCCTCCCTCGCCAGCGCCACTCTGCAACCTCTGACGCAGCAGCGACGTTGATTGAGCCCCGGGATAGGATATGACCCAAACATTGCACTGTGAATAAATGACGGCGCCTGATGGCGCCGTTTTTATTTATCCCTCAACAAGTTGCATACGGATGTTTACAACATTCGTTGATAACTTCAAAGAATTTGACTTTCGTCACAAATATTCCCTCTCCCAAACGTTTTTGCTACTTTACGGTTTTCTTCGCACACCAAATCTGCACTTACGTTTGCACATACAGAGGGATCGTCATGACTGCCAAGTTTTCGTTGGACAAGGATAAAATCAAGGTTCTGCTGCTGGAGGGGGTTCACCCCAACACCGTAGAGACCTTTCGTGCCGCAGGTTACACCAGTGTGGAGTATCTCAAGACCTCGCTCTCCGAAGAGGAGCTGATCGAGCAGATCCGCGACGTCCATTTCATCGGGCTGCGCTCCCGCACCCAGATCACCGAGAAAGTCCTCGACGCCGCCAACAAGCTGGTCGCCATCGGCTGCTTCTGCATCGGTACCAACCAGGTCGAGCTGGAAGCGGCCCAGATCCGCGGTATTCCGGTCTTCAACGCCCCCTTCTCCAACACCCGCTCGGTCGCCGAGCTGGTACTGGGCGAGATCCTGCTGCTGCTGCGCGGCATCCCCGAGAAAAACGCCAAGTGCCATCGCGGCGTGTGGGAAAAACTGGCCAACCGCTCGGTGGAAGCGCGCGGCAAGAAGCTCGGCATCATCGGTTACGGCCACATCGGTACCCAGCTTGGCATCATCGCCGAGAGCATCGGCATGAAGGTTTATTACTACGATATCGAGAACAAGCTCTCGCTGGGTAACGCCATTCAGGTGCCAAGCATGGTCGAGCTGCTCAATATGTCTGACGTCATCAGCCTGCATGTGCCGGAGACCGCCTCCACCAAGAACATGATCGGTGCCGAGCAGCTGCGGATGATGAAACCGGGCGCCATCTTCATCAACGCCGCCCGCGGTACCGTGGTGGATATCGATGCGCTGGCTGACGTCATCAAGAGCGGGCATATCGCCGGCGCTGCCATCGACGTCTTCCCGGTCGAGCCCAAGTCCAATGACGAAGAGTTCCAAAGCCCGCTGCGTGGGCTTGAAAACGTCATCCTGACCCCGCACATCGGTGGCACCACCCATGAAGCGCAGGAGAACATCGGGCTGGAAGTGGCCAACAAGCTGGTCAAATACTCCGACAACGGCTCCACCCTCTCCGCCGTCAACTTCCCGGAAGTGTCGCTGCCGGGCCACAAGGGCTCCAGCCGCCTGCTGCACATTCACCGCAACCAGCCGGGTGTGATGAACCAGATCAACCAGATCTTCGCCGAAGAGGGGATCAACATCGCCGGTCAATACCTGCAGACCAGCAGCCATATCGGTTACGTGGTGATCGACGTGGAGACCGAGCACAGCGAGAAGGCGCTCGCCAAGCTCAAGGAGATCAACGGCACCATCCGCGCCCGCATCCTCCACTGATAGACCCTTATCTGCGCAGCTAAAAGCCCGTCGTGATGACGGGCTTTTTTATGAAGCAGAACCTCAAAACAGCATGGTGGCTTACCACCACCCCAACAGATTGCGGCCTACCAGCGCGCCCCATACCAGAGCGTTCAGGGCCAGCGCAATAAAGACGGCGGCGGAGCCCAGATCCTTGGCACGACCGGAGAGCTCGTGATGCTCGGAGCCAACCCTGTCTACCACAGCTTCAATGGCGGAGTTGAGGATCTCGACGATCACCACCAGCCAGCTGATGACGATAAGCAGCAGGATCTGGTTGAGAGAATCCCCCAGCCAGAAGGCCAGCGGCATCAGCAGCAGGATCAGCATCAGCTCCTGCCGAAACGCCGCCTCGTTAATCCAGGCTGACTTGAGCCCCTTCATGCTGTAACCGGTTGCGTTGATGATGCGGGTGACCCCGGTTGCCCCTGGCTTTGCCACGCTATCTACCTCATTTGGAATCGATTTTGGCCTCACATCCTATCAGAGCCCCCCAAGGTTTCAATCAGGGGACTTTTGCTTTATTTTATCTCTTTGCTTTTTCGCCCCTTGCGGCTGACACCACCCACTCGAGACTTGAGTTGTATGTCCATTCACACAGATGAATTGCGCACCCGTCGCCTGGAGTCACTGATCACTCCGAGCGAGCTCGCACACGCGTTTCCGATCACCGATACCATTGCCCAGAATCTGCTGGATGCCCGTCGCGAAGTGGAAGCCATTCTGGCTGGAGACGATCAGCGCCTGCTGGTCATCGTCGGCCCCTGTTCCATCCATGATCCCGCTGCTGCTCGCGAGTATGCCCTGCGTCTCAATGCTCTGCGCGAGCAGTATAAAGAGAGCCTCTGCATCGTGATGCGCACCTACTTCGAGAAGCCGCGCACCATCGTCGGCTGGAAAGGGCTCATCAACGATCCGCGCCTCGATGGCAGTTTCGATGTCAACGAAGGGCTGAAACTGGCACGCAAACTGCTGGTCGACATCAACGAGATCGGCATGCCCACCGCCACCGAGTTCCTCGATATGGTGACCGGCCAGTATATTGCCGACCTCATCACCTGGGGCGCCATCGGCGCACGTACCACCGAATCCCAGGTACACCGCGAGATGGCTTCGGCCCTATCCTGCCCGGTCGGCTTCAAGAACGGCACCGACGGCAATACCCGCATCGCCATCGATGCGGTGCGCGCCGCCCGTCACAGCCACATCTTCTATTCGCCGGACAAGGACGGCAAGATGACCATCTACCGCACCGCCGGTAACCCCTTTGGTCATGTGATCCTGCGCGGTGGCCACCGCCCCAACTACGACACCGCCAGTGTCGATGAAGCGTGTGAAGCGCTGGCCGATGTGGGCCTGCCGGAGCGTCTGGTAGTCGATTTCAGCCACGGCAACAGCATGAAGGATCACCGTCGTCAACTGCTGGTGGCGCAAGATATCTGCGATCAGCTGCGCCGTGGCCGTACCGGCATCGCCGGCATCATGGCAGAAAGCTTCCTGGTGGAAGGGCGTCAGGATGTGGAGAACGGCTGCGCCGCCACCTTTGGCCAGAGCATCACAGATGCTTGTCTATCGTGGAACGATACCGAAACCCTGCTGGCGATGCTGGCAGAGGCGGCGCAGGTGCGCCTGAGCAAACAGGCTTGAACTGCGAATAAAACCAAAGAGGCCGGTATTTTTGATACTGGCCCCTTCTTCTTGCTATCGGCCGATTACGCTTCGCTAATCGACCCTACATGCGCGCTCTTTCCTATACACCCTACTTATAAACTGGGCATAAACCACACCCGGCCTGCCGCTTCGATGCGATCGGTGCTGATCTGGAATACCTGCGCCAGCAGTGCCTCATCCACCAGCTCGACACCCCCTTCGCGCACCACAGCGCCCCCTTGCAGGCAGAGAATGCGGTCGGCCCAGTCGATAGCCAGATTGATATCGTGGATGGCAAGTACCACCAGCAATCCCTGCCCGGCCAGCTTTTTCAGCAGCCGTAATAGCGCCAGCTGATGATGCAGGTCGAGCCCCGCCAGCGGCTCGTCCAGCAGCAGCACCTTGCCGGTCGGATTGAGGCTCGGCCACACCTGCAGCAGGGTGCGGGCGATCAGCACCCGCTGCTGCTCGCCCCCCGACAAACGGCTGAAGTCCCGGGCCAACAAGGCTTCCAGCTCCAATGCCTCGCACAGTGCATTTATCGCCTCGCTCTGCCTGGCGGGCGAAACCGCCTCATCGAGCCCCAGGCTCAACACCTGAAACACCGGAATATGAAACAGCTGGGGCTGACGCTGGGGCAACATAGCGCGCCGTTTGGCAAGCTCGGGCCAACTCAGGTCAGTAAGCACTTCCCCCCCCAGCTGCACTGTGCCATCGGCGGGTAAAATCCCCGCCAGCGCCCCAAGCAGGGTCGACTTGCCGCTGCCATTGGGGCCAAGCAGCGCCACCAACTGGCCGCCATGCCAGCGGATATCCAGGGGAGAGAGCCGTCCGGCAATGGCGAGTGCGCGCGCCTCCAGCAGCGGCGCAGCAGCACGAGAAGAAACCGGCATGTGATCAGCGGGCGACATCGGCATCTTGCCTCAACAACGGGTAAATAAGGTGACTGCGCGCCCCGACCAAATCATGCAGAACCATCAGCAGTTTGCCTCAATAGCAGGTAGATAAAGAGCGGTGCCCCCACCGAGGCGGTGATGACGCCGATAGGCAACTCCCCCGCGCTCAGGGTGGATCGAGCAACCAGATCGGCCGCCAGCAGCAGGGCCCCGCCGCCAAGCGCCGAGGCAGGCAGCAGAAAGCGCTGATCGCTGCCACCGCAGAGCCGCAGCAGATGGGGCACCACCAACCCGACAAAACCGATGACACCACACAACGACACCGCCACACCGGTCAGCAGACAGACCGCCAGCACCAGCCGCACCCGCATCTTGTCGACATCCATCCCCATCAGGCGGGCCTGGGTCTCCCCCAACAACAACTGTTGCAGCGCCTTGCCCTGCCAGCAGAGCCAGCCCAGGGTGAGCGGCAGCACCAGCCACCACCAGCCGAACTGCTGGCTGCCGTAAGAGAGGCTGCCCATCATCCAGAACATGAATTCACGCAAGGAGCCATCATCGGCAAAGTACATCAACCAGGTCATGGCGGCATTGGTGAGAATGCCGATGGCCACCCCAAACAATAGCAAGCGGGCATGGCCGAGACGCGCCCGGCGAGCCAGCCGAATGAGCAGCATGGTCACCAGCAAGGCGCCACCAAAGGCCGCCAGCGACAGCCCCCAGCCGGGCAGATAGAGGCCGAGGGACTTGGCCACCGCCATCGCCACCATGGCAGCCAGTCCTGCTCCGCTCGAGACACCAAGCAGCCCGGGTTCGGCCACCGGGTTGTGCAGCATCACCTGTAATACGGCGCCGCCACAGGCAAGGGCTGCGCCAGCCAAGAGGGCCAGCAAGGCGCGCGGCAGGCGCAGCTCCAGCAGGATGCGCTGTTCGAGCTCGCCAAGAGGCCGCCAGGGCGGCAGCACAAACTCGCCCCAGACGAGGGAGAAGAGAAACAGCAGCAGGGTCAGCAGCGTCAGGCCACAGAGCCAGCGCCGCTGCCAGCGCTGTTGGCGGGCGATAAGGGAGAGGTACAAGGAGGATCCCCGAATAACAAGGCTTCCCCCCGGCCCAGTCGCAGCGTCGGGGGGGAAGCAGGAAAAGGGCATAATAACAGTGGCTTGCCACCCAAGGTCAAGGCTGGTAACGCTTTGCCATCACCCTTATCTCGCCGCTGGCCACCAGATTTTGCAGCGCCACCAGCAAGGGCTGACGCAGCGACTGGTGAGGTGAGTGCTTGCTCATCCCCA
Source organism: Aeromonas sp. 604282 (assembly GCF_049170575.1). NCBI lineage: Bacteria > Pseudomonadati > Pseudomonadota > Gammaproteobacteria > Aeromonadales > Aeromonadaceae > Aeromonas > Aeromonas sp. 604282. The sequence continues at coordinate 159,683 of NZ_JAAKMV010000002.1, forward strand.
GATAGAGGGTCACCGGCGTGGCGGGGCGGTAGTCCGCCTTGCCTATCCGGCTGGCATTTCCCTGACTCAAGGCATAGTCCACCTGACAGTCAGTGCCAATCATCAGCGGCAGGTGACCGCGCTGCACCATGCGCAGCAGCTGATCTTCGGTGGGTACTCCGTGCTTGTCGAGGCGACTGTCAGAGTTGAAGGGCTCAAAGTAGGCGGAGTTGAGCACATAGCCCACCTTCACCCCCTGCAGATCGCGGTATTGGTGGATCCGGGCCACATTGACCGGCTGACCATAAAACGCGGGCCAGCACTGGTAGTAGGCAGGCTGCAGATAGTCGATGAACTGCGCCCGCTCGGCGGTATAGGCGAGGCCAATCATCAGATCGACCTGGCCGGTCTGCATCTGCTTGAGCGCCCTGCCCCACGGCATCCGCCGTACCTGCAACTCAATGCCGCTCGCCTGTTGCAACCGGCGCAGGATGTCCATGTCGAGCCCCTGCAACCGGCCATCCGCTTGCAGGATGCGAAATGGCGGCCACAGGTCGGTGGCCACCGTCAGCGTCGGGGTCGCTCGCACCGGCATGGCAAATAACAGTAACAACACAATCCCGCATAACTTGCCCATCCCGTCGCATACCTCGCACGGCTTATCCTGTTGGTTAAAAATACCCTCCCGCACCACGTATGAAAACCGGTGGTTCAGGGATAAAATGCGCCGGATTTTCAAGGAGAACCCTATGAACCCGATTTTCGCCAGTATCGGTCTGCTGCTGTGCAGCAACGTCTTTATGACCTTCGCCTGGTACGCTCACCTCAAGAGCATGAACCACAAACCCTGGATCATTGCCGCCCTGGTGAGCTGGGGTATCGCCCTGTTCGAATACCTGCTGCAAGTGCCCGCCAACCGCATCGGCCACACCGTGATGAGTGTGGGGCAACTGAAAATCCTGCAAGAAGTGATCACACTCACCGTATTCGTCCCCTTCTCTATCTTCTATCTCAAGGAAGATCTGAAATGGGACTATCTCTGGGCAGGGCTCTGCATTCTCGGTGCGGTCTTTTTTGTCTTTCGCGAGAAACTGACCGGCGTCTGAGGCTGTACACTCAATATCATCCCGCTCATGGCATCTCATTGATCGACGAGGCAAAAAAATGGAATTGCGAGACATGTTACAGATCCTGGCCAAGCAGGATGGCTCAGACCTCTATCTGTCGACCGGCGCCCCCCCCTGCGCCAAATTTAACGGCGGCCTGCGCCCCCTCAACGAAACGCCGCTGGAACCGGGTGAAGTGGCGCGGATCGCCGCCGAGATCATGGATGGCGAGCAGAAGCAGCAGTTCGAGAAGGATCTGGAGATGAACCTCGCCATCTCCCTACCCCAGATCGGCCGCTTTCGGGTCAACATCTTCAAGCAGCGCAACGAAGTCTCTCTGGTGGCCCGCAACATCAAGACCGACATCCCCCGCTTTGAAGATCTCAAACTCCCGCCTGTGCTGCTCGACACCATCATGGAGAAACGTGGCCTGGTGCTGTTTGTCGGCGGTACCGGCTCGGGCAAGTCCACCTCGCTGGCAGCCCTTATCGACCATCGCAACCGCAACAGCGGCGGCCACATCATCACCATCGAGGATCCGGTGGAGTTCGTTCATCGCCATCGCAAGAGCATCATCAACCAGCGGGAGGTTGGCGTGGATACCCGCAGCTTCCATGCGGCCCTGAAAAACACCCTGCGTCAGGCGCCAGACGTCATTCTTATCGGCGAGATCCGTGATCGCGAGACCATGGAACATGCGCTGGCCTTCTCCGAAACCGGCCACCTTGCAATCTCCACCCTGCACGCCAACAACGCCAACCAGGCGCTGGATCGCATCATCAACTTCTTCCCCGAGGAGCGCCGCCCCCAGCTGCTCAACGACCTTGGCAACAACCTCAAGGCCTTTGTCTCCCAGCGACTGGTGAAAACCACCGATGGCGGCCGCCGGGCCGCAGTGGAGATCATGCTCGGCACCCACACCATCCGCGACATGATCAAGCGCGGTGAATTTGGCGGCCTCAAAGAGGTGATGGAAAAATCCAAAGCCCTCGGCATGGTCACCTTCGACAGTGCCCTGTTTGATCTGGTGGTAGAAGGCGTGATCGACGAGGAGGAGGCCGTGAAGAACGCCGATTCTGCCAACAACCTGCGTCTCAAGATCAAACTGTGGAAGGAGAAGGGGCAGATCGCCAGCAGCAGTGATGCCACCGGCTGGAGTCTCGAACCCACCAAGGACGAGAAAGACGATTTTTTCTAAACCTGTCCCTCTAGAACCTCGGGCCAGCCCGAGGTTCTCTTTACCCCGTACGGCTAGCCCGACTTATCCCTCAGCTCACACAGGTCACTGCCATTCAGCACCAACGGCGAACGCGTTGGCAATACGCCACATACTCGTCGCCGAAACGGGCGCGCAGCAGCCGCTCCTCCGGCATGATCTGGAAGCGTGTCAGCCAGGCCACCAGCACGATCGGCCCAACCCAGACCCATATACTACCGAGATAACAGCCCCAGGCGGCCAGCCAGCAGAGCAATCCCAAATACATGGGATTACGGCTGAAGCGATAGACGCCACAGGTCACCAGATGGCTGGTGTGCTGGGGTCGGGTGGGGCTGACCGTGGTCTGGTGGTGGCGAAACCGTTGCAGGGCACCAAAACCCATGATAGCCCCCACCACGATCAGCGCAGCCGTCAGCGCCATCACCCAAGTGCCGGGCTGGCTCTCCGATCTCAGCCACCACATGAGTCCCACGCAAAACAGGAAAATCAGTGGGGGTGGCAAACGTAACTCAAGATTGACCATTTTCTTCCCCTGACGAGTGTCGGCCGAACCCGTGTTGCGGTAGACTCCCAACCAGTCAGCGCCTGTTGAGAGTGACAAAGATCATAATAATAACAACAAGTTGTGGTTAAACCACCACCAATGTGGCCGACCCCGTCCAAACTATCCAACGCGAACAACAAAAAGGAATCACCATGCACAAGAAAACTCTGCTGGCTACCCTGATCTTCGGCCTGCTCGCGGGCCAAGCCGTTGCGGCTCCCTATCTGCCCCTTGCGACGGATCATCGCAACGGCCAGGAGCAAACCGCCAGCAACGCCTGGTTGGAAGTGGATCTGGGCGCCTTTGAACACAATATCCAGACCCTCAAGGATCGCCTCGGCGACAAGGGCCCGCAGATCTGCGCCATCATGAAGGCCGACGCTTACGGTCATGGCATCGACCTGCTGGTCCCCTCCGTGGTCAAGGCAAATATCCCCTGCATCGGCATCGCCAGCAACGAAGAGGCGCGCGTCGCCCGCGAGAAGGGCTTCACCGGCCGTCTGATGCGGGTGCGTGCTGCCACCCCGGATGAAGTAGAGCAGGCCCTGCCCTACAAGATGGAGGAGCTGATCGGCAGTCTGGTCAGTGCCCAGGGTATCGCCGATATCGCCCAGCGCCACCACACCACCATTCCGGTGCATATTGCACTCAACTCCGCCGGCATGAGCCGCAACGGCATCGACCTGCGTCTGGCCGATGCCAAGCAGGATGCGCTGGCCATGCTCAAGCTAAAGGGGATCACCCCGGTCGGCATCATGACCCACTTCCCGGTTGAGGAGAAAGAGGACGTCAAGATGGGACTGGCCCAGTTCAAACTGGACTCCCAGTGGCTGCTGGAAGCGGGCAAGCTGGATCGCAGCAAGATCACCATCCACGCCGCCAACTCCTTCGCCACTCTGGCCGTGCCGGACGCCTACTTCGACATGGTGCGCCCGGGCGGCCTGCTCTACGGTGACTCCATCCCCTCCCACACCGAATACAAGCGGGTGATGGCATTCAAGACCCAGGTCGCCTCGGTCAACCACTATGCAGCGGGTAACACCGTCGGTTATGACCGCACCTTTACTCTCAAGCGTGACTCCTGGCTCGCCAACCTGCCGCTGGGCTACTCCGATGGCTATCGTCGCGCCCTCAGCAACAAAGCCTATGTGCTGATCCAGGGTCAGAAGGTACCGGTGGTCGGCAAGACCTCCATGAACACCATCATGGTGGACGTGACCGACCTGAAGGGTGTGAAACCCGGTGACGAGGTGGTGCTGTTTGGCCGTCAGGGTGACGCCGAAGTGAAACAGGCGGATCTGGAGGAGTACAACGGCGCCCTGCTGGCGGACATGTACACCATCTGGGGCTACACCAACCCCAAAAAGATCAAACGCTGATCACGCGATATGAAAAAGGGCTCCCGCGGGAGCCCTTGTTGTTTGGTATTAAATAATGTTGCGTTTAAGCGGCCTTTTTACGGGTCACAAACAGACTCAGCCCCATGGATGCCAGCAGGATCAACGCGACTACGCCCAGTGCTATGCCGGTCGGGATCTTGAAGATATCCAGCAGCAGCATCTTGACCCCGATAAACATCAGGATCAGCGCCAGACCGTATTTGAGCAGGGCGAAGCGATCAGCCACACCCGCCAGTAGGAAGTACATGGCGCGCAGACCCATGATGGCGAAGATGTTGGAGGTCAGCACGATGAAGGGATCCGTGGTCACCGCGAAGATGGCCGGGATACTGTCCACCGCGAAGATGAGATCGCTCACCTCCACCAACACCAGAATGAGCAGCAGCGGGGTGGCATAGCGCACACCGTCACGCCAGACGAAGAACTTCTCCCCTTCCAGGGTCTCGGTCACCTTGAAACGACGGCGCATCCAGCCTAGCAGCGGATTGTTGGCCAAGTCCGGCTCCTTGTCGGCCGCCCACAGCATCTTGGCACCGGTCAGCAGCAGGAAAGCGCCGAACAGATAGAGGATCCAGTGGAACTGCTCGATGAGCCAGCTACCCGCGAACACCATACCGGCACGCATCACGATGGCACCCAGTACTCCATAGAGCAGCACCCGGCGCTGCAGCTCGGCCGGAATGGCAAAGTAACCGAACAGCATCAGCCAGACGAATACGTTGTCCACTGCCAGCGCTTTCTCGATGAGGTAGCCGGTAAGGAACTCCAGCCCCTTCTGGTTGGCAATCTCACGGCCCGCGCTGTGATCGAGCCAGAGCCAGATGGCTAGGTTGAAGAGCAGCGCCACGCTGACCCAGATGAGGGACCAGACACCCGCCTCTTTGAGGGACACCTTGTGTGACTTGCCGCCACCGACAAAGCGTATGTCTATCCATAACAGGACCAACACTATGCTGAAGAAACCGGTCCACATCCACCATTCACCCATTTTCACTTCTCCCAAAAACGACAAAACCCACGACCGAGAGGCAGTGGGTTTGCGTTTGGAGCAGATACACCTTGCCTCTCGGCAAGGTCTCACTTACAGCTGATTTTCATCAACTGCCCAGCTGCCGGGTGCACTGCAGGATATGGGTGCACCGTAATGACGACAAACCGGCGAGAAGTTACTCCCCTTGTTGCGCGGATAGTAGCAGCGGTAAAAGATAACGCCAAGAGGCATCTTCACTACCGCCAGAAATAAATCGGGGCCCCATCAAGGAGCCCCGCAAACAGGTTCAACACATCCCCATCAGAGCGGGTCGACCTTGAGGCAGGAGACCGCGTGATCGAAGTTACCCTCCAGCACAGGGCGGGTCTTGGCACACTCGGGGCCAGCCACCGGGCAGCGGGTGCGGAACACGCAGCCTGACGGCGGATTCATCGGCGATGGCAAATCCCCCTCCAGGATCTGGATCACCTTGTTGCGCTCCAGCTCAGGGTCCGGGATCGGCACCGCAGACATCAGCGCCTTGGTGTAGGGGTGCAGCGGATTGGCGAAGATCTCCTTGCGGGTCCCCAGCTCGACGGCGTTGCCCAGATACATCACCAGTACCCGGTCGGAGATATGTTTGACCACAGACAGATCGTGGGCGATGAAGATGAGCGACAGCCCCATCTCCTTTTGCAGGGATTTGAGCAGGTTGACCACCTGCGCCTGAATGGAGACGTCCAGCGCCGAGACCGGCTCGTCGCAGATGATCATCTTGGGCTCGAGGATCAGCGCCCGGGCAATCCCGATCCGCTGGCACTGGCCGCCAGAAAACTCGTGCGGATAGCGGTTGACCAGGTTGGGCAAGAGCCCCACCTTGCTCATCATGGCGCGCACCTTCTCTTTCACCTCTTCCCGCGGCAGGTTGGGGTAGAAGGTGATGAGCGGCTCGGCGATGATGTCGCCGATGGTCATGCGCGGGTTCAGAGAAGCCAACGGGTCCTGGAAGATCATCTGGATCTCTTTGCGCTTCTCGCGCAGGGCATTCTGATCGAGCTTGGTGAGATCGTCACCCAGCCACACCACCTTGCCATCGGTGGCCGGTACCAGGCCGATGATGGCGCGGGCAAAGGTCGATTTTCCGCAGCCGGACTCCCCCACCACGCCGAGGGTTTCCCCTTCGTAGAGGCGCAGGGTAACGCCATCGACCGCCTTGAGGTCGGACGGTTTGGCCCAGGGCCACGCCTTGCCACTCTTGATACTGAAGTGGACCTTGAGGTCAGACACTTCCAACAGCAATTTTTTGTCGGCACCCATTTAGTTGGCTCCCTTGTTCATGGCATCCGAAACCCAGTGACAAGCACGCTCCCGACCGTCGTTGAACGGGGTCAGGATCGGTGACTGCTGGCCGCAAATCTCGCTGACCCGGTGGCAACGCTCCTGGAAGGGGCAACCGGTGGGCAGACGCAGCAGGTTGGGCGGATTGCCCGGGATGGTGGGCAGCACTTCCCCTTCGGTATCGAGGCGGGGAATGGCGCGCAGCAAGCCTTCGGTGTAGGGGTGGCTCGGGCGATAAAAGATATCGTCTACCTTGCCGTACTCCATGGTACGACCGGCATACATCACCAGCACCTTGTTGCAGATACCGGCGACCACGCCGAGGTCATGGGTGATCATGATGATGGCGGTGTTGAACTCGCGCTTGAGCTCGTTCATCAGGGTCATGATCTGGGCCTGTACGGTCACGTCAAGCGCGGTGGTCGGCTCGTCGGCGATCAGCAGTTGCGGCCGGCAGAGCAGCGCCATGGCGATCATCACCCGCTGACGCATACCGCCGGAGAACTCGTGGGGATACATGCCCATCCGCTTGCGTGCTTCGGGAATTTTCACCGCATCGAGCATCCGTACCGACTCTTCGAACGCTTCCGCCTTGCTCACCCCTTTGTGCAGCATCAGCACTTCCATCAGCTGATCCTGCACCTTCATGTAGGGGTTGAGCGAGGTCATGGGGTCCTGGAAGATCATGGCGATCTTCTCGGAGCGGATCTTGTTGAGCTTGGACTCCGGCAGGTTGAGGATCTCCTCACCCTGAAACTTGGCGGAACCGGTAATAATGCCGTTTTTGGCCAGCAGCCCCATGATGGCAAAGGCCGTCTGGGATTTGCCGGAGCCGGACTCGCCGACGATCCCCAGGGTTTCACCCGCAGAGAGAGAAAAATTGAGGTCGTTGACCGCCACCACATTGCCGTCCGGGGTCTTGAACTCGACCCGCAGATCTTTCACATCCAGTAACTTCATATAAAAACTCCTTCTCGATCTTTCGTGACGTTTTCCTGTCGATCCGAGGCGCTATTAACGATCTTTCGGATCGAGGGCGTCACGCAGACCATCCCCGAGGAAGTTGAAGCAAAACAGGGTCACCACCATGAAACCGGCGGGAAACAGCAGTTGCCAGATGGCCACTTCCATCGACTTGGAGCCTTCATCCAGCAAAGCACCCCAGCTGGTCATGGGCTCTTGCACGCCCAGGCCAAGGAAGCTCAGGAAGGATTCGAACATGATCATCCCGGGCACCAGCAGGGTGGCGTAGACCGCCACGATCCCCAGCACGTTGGGTACGATGTGACGGGTGATGATCTTCCACTTGGAGACGCCGCAGACGTGAGCCGCCTCGATAAACTCCTTGCTCTTGAGGCTGAGGGTCTGGCCTCGCACGATCCGCGCCATGTCGAGCCAGCTCACCGCGCCGATGGCGATGAAAATGAGCGCCAGGTTGCGGCCGAAGAAGGTCACCAGCATGATCACGAAGAACATGAAGGGGAAGGCGTTGAGGATCTCCAGTACCCGCATCATCAGGCTGTCGACCCGCCCGCCGATAAAGCCGGAGGCAGCGCCATACAGGGTGCCGATGATGACCGCCACCATGGCACCCATGATGCCGACCATCAGGGAGATGCGACCACCCAGCAGGGTGCGCACGAACAGATCGCGCCCCAGACTGTCGGTACCGAAGTAGTGACCCGCTTCCATATCGGGCGGCGACTGCATGGCCCCCCAGTCCGGATCGTCAAAGGTGTATTGGGACAGATGAGGGCCGACGATGACCGCCAGACCGATGATGGTCAGGATAATCAGGCTGGTCAGAGCAGCCTTGTTGCGCAGGAAACGGCGACGGGCATCCTTCCACAGGGAGCGCCCCTCCACCACCTCTACTTTTTGCGCGAACGCCTCGACGGCATCCCGTTTTTCAGTTGAAACAACCATGATGAACTCCCGAATTAGTAACGGATCTTGGGATCGATGAAGGCGTAGAGAATATCGACCACAGCGTTAAAGGTGATGGTGAGGGCGCCGACCAGAATGGTCAGACCGAGCACCATGGAGTAATCACGGTTAAGGGCACCGTTGACGAACAGCTGACCGATCCCCGGCAGGCCGAAGATGGTCTCGATCACCACGGAACCTGTGATGATGCCGACAAAAGCCGGGCCCAGATAGGAGACCACCGGCAGCATAGCCGGACGCAGCGCGTGTTTCAGGATGATATGGCGCAGCGGCAAGCCCTTGGCACGGGCGGTACGGATAAAGTTGGAGTTCATGGTCTCGATCATGCTGCCCCGCATGATCCGCGAGATAGCGGAGATGTAGTACATCATCATGCCGAACACAGGCAGCACCATAAACTGGATGCCACCACCCTGCCAGCCACCGGCAGGGAACCAGCCCAGATGAATACTGAAAAACAGCACCAGCAAGGGCGCCAGCACAAAGCCCGGGATCACCACCCCGGCCATGGCCGACGACATCAGCAGATAGTCGATAATGGTGTTCTGTTTCAGTGCCGCTATGGTGCCGAAGGTGACCCCCAGCAACACGGCGAAGAAGAAGGCCGTGGTCCCGATCTTGGCGGAGACAGGCAACGCCTGACTCACCAAATCATTGACGGTGAAATCCTTGTATTTGAAAGAGGGCCCCAAATCACCCTGTACCAGGTTGCCCAGGTAAGTGAGATATTGCATGCCGATCGGCTTGTCGAGGCCGTATTTGGCTTCGATGTTGGCCATTACTTCGGGGGGGAGTGAACGTTCGCTGGTAAAGGGGTTACCCGGGGCGAAACGCATCATGAAGAAAGAGACGGTGATCAAGACCAGCAGAGTCGGGATCGCTTCCAATAGCCGTTTAAAAATGAATTTCAACATAGACATTTCCTGTCCTGTACTGCTTCCAAAGGGTCGCGGTTGTAATAAAGGCCCGCCGTCTGGCGGGCCCTGCTTGTTATGCGACTTGTTGCTTTAAATCAGTGAGCAATGATGTACATATCTTTGCTGTAGAGGTTATCCAGCGGGTTGCTTGGGTAACCCCCAACATAAGCTTTGACCATCCGAGGTTGAACATATTGGTATATCGGGATGATCGGCATGTCCTTGGCCAGGATCTCTTCCGCCTGGACATAGAGCTTGTTGCGAGCGTCCGCATCAACCTGATCTCGAGAATCGGTCATCAACTTGTCAAACACCGGATTGGAGTACTTGCCATCGTTGTTGCCGTGAGTGGTCTGCATCAGATCCAGCATGGATGAGGCTTCATTGTAGTCGGCGCTCCAGCCGGCACGACCCACGTCAAACTGTCCCTGCTTCTTGGTTTCGAGGTAAGTTTTCCACTCCTGGTTCACCAAGCTGACCTCTGCACCCAGTTTTTTCCACATGGAGGCAACGGCCACAGCTACTTTCTTGTGGTTGTCATCGGTGTTGTAGAGCAGCTCGAACTTCAGCGGCTTGCTGGCATCGAAACCTGCCTCTTCAAGCAGCGCCTTGGCCTTGGCGTCACGTTCAGCCTGGGTCATTTTTGACCACTCCGGAGCAACCGGTTTAAAACCATCAACATAGTCAGGCGTCAACCCATATGCGGGTTTTTGCCCTTGTCCCATGACTTTATCTGCAATCACGTCACGATTGACCGCATAAGAGAGAGCAGTTCGCACTCGCACGTCATCAAACGGCTTTTTCTTGATGTTGAACTGGTAGTAATAAGTAGAAACCAGACCTTCAACCTTCAGATCCGCGGGATAATCTTTCTTCAACTGCTTAAAGCGTTCGATCGGCACATTCCATGTCATGTCGATCTCACCAGCCAAAAAGCGATTTAGCTCCGCGTTGGTGGACTGGATCGGAAGATAGGTAACCTTGTTGATCACCGTTTTCGCATCATTCCAATAGTTTTTATTACGCTCCAAACCAATTCGCTCATTAACAACCCACTCCTTCAATACGTAGGCACCATTACCTACCATATTGCCCGGCTGGGTCCATTTTTCACCATACTTCTCGATCACCTTCTTCGGTACCGGATAAGTGGTGGTATGAGAGAGCATGGTTACGAAATAAGGGATGGCCTTCTCGAGCTGAACTTCGAAGGTGTAGTCGTCGGTCGCCTTCACACCCAGCGTATCAGCCGGCTTCTTGCCAGCAATGATCTCTGTAGCATTGGCAATAGTTGGCATCTCTAGGTACCAGGAGTATGGAGAAGCTGTCTTGGGGTCAACTGCACGTTGGAAAGCATATACAAAGTCATGTGCGGTGACCGGTTCACCATTAGACCACTTGGCATCTTTGCGCAGGTGGAAGACGTAGTGCTTGTTATCCTTGGTTTCCCAGGACTCCGCGACACCGGGAACAACCTCCCCTTTCGAACCGGATGTCACGAGACCTTCAAACAGGTCGCGCAAAATTGCAGACTCAGGCGTTCCTTCAACTTTCTGTGGGTCCAAGGTCGCAGGCTCGGAACCGTTGCCTTTTACCAACTGCTGGACATCCGCCAGCTTGGTTCCCGCCGGGACATCGGCAGCCTGAGCCACATTGACGCCACCAAACAGTGCAGCCATCAGCAATGTGTTAATCATTGTTTTTTTATGAGTCATTTCCCTACTCCAACAAGAACATTCCATGCGTTTTTTAAAGTGACGGTGATAAAACCCGCTCCCAGCATAATTCCCTGCCAATTCTGATAATGCAACAGATATTGTTAGGGTAACTGTCATTTCCTGGTTAAAAAATCAGCTAATGTGCGTTTTTTCAGTATTAAAACACCAGCAACTCGCTCATTTTTCACACAAACGACCGATTCTAGAAAAGACCGGGCAAAAAGCAACCAATAAAAAGCCGGTCACGAGGACCGGCTTTCATAAAGCGGAGCTGGCTCACATCAAACTGGGGAAAACCCCCTTGATACCGGCCACCATGATCTCGATACCCAGCGACATCATGATAAGACCCATGATACGGGTCACCACGTTGATGCCGGTGTTGCCCATGATCTTGAACAGCAGCGGCGCGGCGCGGAAGATGAGCCAGGAGCAGAAAGAGAAGACAACGACAACCACTGACATGCCGAGCAGCTGCTGCCAGTGGCTCTGGCTGGCGTAGACAATCACCGAGGAGATGGCACCTGGGCCTGCCATCAGCGGCAGCGCCAACGGCACTACGGCGATAGACTCGCGCACCGCCAGTTCACCCTTCTCCTGTTTGTTGTGCTTCACCTCGCCCAGCTTGCCCTGCAGCATCGACCAGGCAATCAGGGTAATCAGCGACCCACCGGCGATCCGGAACGACGCCAGCGAGATGCCAAAGCCATCGAGGATCAGCTGCCCCATATACATGGAGACCAACAGGATCACCATCACCGCGATATTGGCGGTGGTATTGGTTTTCATCCGCTCGGCCTGGGTATGGTGGCTGGTCAGGCTGACAAACACCGGCAACAAACCAAGCGGGTTGATAATTGCGAACAAACCGACAAAAAACTTCAGATACAACGAGACGTCAATTGCTGCCATAGGCGCCTTCCAATAGAGTTTCGGGCCCAGTGGGCCAGTGGGCCAGTGGGCCAGTCCATTAATTTCGTGCGTAAATTTACATCATAGCCAGAGCGGGCACCAATCAAATAATCTCACCATTTTGAGGGTTTTTTAGTTAGTTCATCTAATGCATCCACGCTAACTGGCATAAACCGATGCCAAAAGCCCTTTCTACCGCCCGACACGCGTTAGAAAAGTGAGTGCAAGTCTACTTAATCATGACCAGAGAGTCCGACGGTGACTGACCGAATGACCAAGCGACTCGAGAGAATCCAAGCTTTGCCTTTCCACTATTTCAGGCTATGCATCACTTCACTGACTCGGCAAGAGAGCCACAATGCAAAAACCGGGAAAGCGGGCAGAAATGGCGTCCTCGGGGAATAAAGCGGATTAGTCATGGATTAAAACAACAATCATTCTCGCAACAAATGCAGAAATAAAGCGCGTTTGCCGATGATTTTGAAACCTATCTACTCATATTTACTAACTAATAGCGCCAAATTGGTGCTGCAACCAGATGAAGAGGAATAATTAACCGCTTGATAAATGTGGTTTATTGCCCTGCATTAACAGGCCTCTTACCTTTCCCTTTGGTGTACATTTCGATAACATCGGTCAAACAAGGATTGTGAAAGAAAATTTCTTTTGTTCTTTTGTTACACATGATCCAGATCAAGTTTTTCTGAGTCGGCCCCGCTCTATAATCGACTCAGAAAGCGATTTAGTAAGGCATGTAAAAACCGTGTTGCAACCATACCGTCTTGACAGGGCGACTATAATTGCCGGGCATTGCCAACGTCTTACTAAACAGTTTTCAAATAATCAGGAGATAAACATGGCAGTAACCAATTTGGCTGAACTGGATGCACTGGTCGCCCGCGTTAAGGAAGCACAGCGTGAATTCGCCAGCTTCTCTCAAGAGCAGGTAGACAAGATCTTCCGTGCCGCCGCCCTGGCCGCCAACAACGCCCGTATCCCCCTGGCCCAGATGGCCGTGGAAGAATCCGGTATGGGTATCATCGAAGACAAGGTTATCAAGAACCACTTCGCCTCCGAATACATCTACAACAAGTACAAAGACGAGAAGACCTGCGGCATTCTGAGCGAAGATGATCAGATGGGTACCATCACCATCGCCGAGCCGGTAGGTATCATCTGTGGTATCGTTCCGACCACCAACCCGACCTCTACTGCGATCTTCAAATCCATGATCGCGCTCAAGACCCGCAACGCCATTATCTTCTCCCCGCACCCCCGTGCCAAAAACTCCACCAATACCGCTGCCAAGCTGGTACTGGATGCCGCTGTTGCCGCTGGTGCACCGAAAGACATCATCGGCTGGATCGACCAACCGTCCGTTGAGCTCTCCAACGCCCTGATGAAGCATGAAGACATCAACCTGATCCTGGCCACCGGTGGCCCGGGCATGGTGAAAGCAGCCTACTCTTCCGGTAAGCCTGCTATCGGTGTGGGTGCCGGTAACGTGCCCATCGTTATCGACGAAACCGCCGACGTGAAGCGTGCCGTTGCCTCCATCCTGATGTCCAAGACTTTCGATAACGGTGTGGTCTGTGCTTCCGAGCAGGCAGTCATCGTTGTTGATGCCATCTACGACCAGGTTAAAGAGCGCTTTGCATCCCACAAGGGCCACGTGCTCTCCAAAGAAGATGCTGACAAGGTACGTAAAGTCATCCTGATCAACGGTGCTCTGAACGCCAACATCGTTGGCCAGCCAGCCACCAAGATTGCCGAGATGGCAGGCGTGACTGTACCGGCTGATACCAAGATCCTGATTGGTGAAGGCGTCAAGCTGTGTGCAGAAGATGAGTTTGCTCACGAGAAATTGTCCCCGCTGCTCGGTATGTTCCGTGCAAGCAGCTTCGAAAACGCCGTTGATATGGCCTGTGACATGGTCAACATCGGTGGTATCGGCCACACCTCAGGTCTGTACACCGACCAGGACCGCAACGCTGACCGCATCAAGTACTTCGGCGACAAGATGAAGACCGCGCGTATCCTGATCAACACTCCGTCTACCCAAGGCGGTATCGGTGACCTGTACAACTTCGCAATGGCACCGTCCCTGACTCTGGGTTGCGGCTCCTGGAGCGGTAACTCCATCTCCGAAAACGTGGGTCCGAAGCACCTGATCAACAAGAAGACAGTCGCAAAACGGGCAGAAAACATGCTGTGGCACAAACTTCCGAAATCCATCTACTTCCGTCGTGGTTCCCTGCCGATCGCTCTGAGCGACCTGGAAGGTAAAAAACGTGCCATGGTCGTGACCGACCGCTTCCTGTTCAACAACGGCTACGCCGATGAACTGGTCAGCCTGCTGAAAGCACAGAATATGGAAGTGGAAGTGTTCTACGAAGTAGAAGCTGACCCGACCCTGGCTGTGGTTCGCAAGGGTGCCGAGATGGCCAACTCCTTCAAACCGGACGTTATCCTGGCGCTGGGCGGTGGTTCACCGATGGATGCTGCCAAGATCATGTGGGTGATGTACGAACACCCGAACACCGCGTTCGAAGATCTGGCCATGCGCTTCATGGACATCCGCAAGCGTATCTACAAGTTCCCGAAAATGGGCGTGAAGGCCGAACTGGTCTGTATCACCACCACTTCCGGTACCGGCTCTGAAGTCACTCCGTTTGCGGTAGTAACCGATGAAGTGTCTGGTCAGAAGTATCCGCTGGCTGACTACGAGCTGACCCCGAACATGGCCATCGTTGATGCCAACCTGGTCATGGGTATGCCGAAGTCCCTGTGTGCATTCGGTGGTATCGATGCCGTGACTCACGCCATGGAAGCCTATGTTTCCGTACTGGCTAACGAGTACTCCGACGGCCAGGCGCTGCAAGCCCTGAAAATGCTGAAAGAGTATCTGCCGTCCAGCTACCAGAACGGTGCCAACGACCCGATCGCTCGCGAGAAGGTGCACAATGCTGCCACTATCGCCGGTATCGCGTTCGCCAACGCCTTCTTGGGTGTGTGCCACTCCATGGCTCACAAACTGGGTGCCGAGTTCCACATTCCGCACGGTCTGGCTAACGCCCTGCTGATCAGCAACGTCATCCGCTACAACGCGAACGACAACCCGACCAAGCAGACTGCGTTCTCCCAGTACGACCGCCCGCAGGCTCGTCGTCGTTACGCCGAAGTCGCTGACCACCTGGGTCTGACTGCTGCCGGTGACCGCACCGCAGCCAAGATCGAGAAGCTGCTGACCTGGCTGGACGAGTTGAAGGCTACCCTGGGTATCCCGGCCTCTATCCGCGAAGCTGGCGTGACTGAAGCTGACTTCCTGGCCAAGGTTGACCAGCTGGCTATCGAAGCTTTCGATGACCAGTGCACCGGCGCCAACCCGCGCTACCCGCTGATCAGCGAGCTGAAGCAGGTTCTGCTGGACTCCTACTACGGTCGTCCGTTCACCGAAGCCGCTCCGGTAACTGCTGCCCCGGTTGAAGCCAAGGTTGAAGGCAAGAAGAAATCCAAGGCCTGATAACCAGTCCTGAGATAACAAGCCCGCGCACTGCGCGGGCTTTTTTTATCTGCCACTTATCACAGAGCTCCTCACTCCAGCCGATTGCGGTAGTGCAGCGCCTAACTTCCCAACCAACCAACTCGCCCCAGCCTATCCGCTATCAACATCCCAACCAGTGACTCTGCATTGATGGGCCCCTGTAATAACAAGAGCACGTCCCATCACCTCCTATCCCCTACCCGCAACGCAATTACCCTGACGGGCAGATGTGAGCAGTCAACGCCATCTCAAGAGCTAAAGATGTGATAAACAGGGTAAGCGGAGCCTCGCTAACGCAATGCAGCAGAACTGCGACTGGCATACGTGCAGGGCCAACCGACTGGCAGAGACAGAGCAATGATAATTCGCAGAAAAAGCGGGAAAGATTGTCAGTGAAGAGAGTTGTTGCGCCGGTTGCGCAACCGACACATCAGCAGTTGCCACGATGCAAAGATAAAAAAATGGCAGCCATCAGGCTGCCATCGGGAGAGCACGATTCAGCGATCAGAGGGTCGCAGCGACTTCATCGGAGATGGAGCCGTTGTGGTAAACCTCTTGCACGTCGTCCAGATCTTCCAGCATGTCGATCAGACGCATCAGCTTGGGTGCAGTCTCTGCATCCAGCTCCGCTTCGGTGGAGGGGATCATGGTCACTTCGGCGCTCTGGGCCTTGAAGCCGGCAGCTTCCAGACCATCCAGCACGGTACCGAAGTCGTTCGGGGTGGTGTACACCTCGATGGTGCCATCCTCTTCGGTGACCACGTCATCGGCGCCCGCTTCCAGCGCGGCATCCATCAGGGCATCTTCGTCTACGCCCACGAAGGTCAGCAGACCTTTCTTGCTGAACAGATAGGCGACGGAGCCGTCGGTACCCAGGTTGCCACCGCACTTGCTGAAGGCGTGGCGCACTTCGGCTACGGTACGGTTACGGTTATCGGTCAGGCACTCTACCATCACGGCAGAGCCAGCCGGGCCGTAACCTTCGTATACGATGGTCTCGAGCTGTTCGCCATCACCACCACCGGCGCCACGCTGAATGGCACGGTTGATGGTGTCGCGGGTCATGTTGTTGGTCAGGGCGGCAGTCACCGCAGCACGCAGACGCGGGTTGTTGGCGGGATCGGCATCACCCAGACGCGCGGAGGTAGTGATTTCACGGATCAGTTTGGTGAAGATCTTGCCACGCTTGGCGTCCTGAGCGGCCTTGCGGTGTTTGATATTGGCCCATTTACTGTGACCTGCCATAGAGACTCTCCGTTATTTTTTAAATGTCAGTAACACTGATCATGACTAACCCAAGGGAAACACAGAGGCCGCACGGCGGCGGCCTCCGGTGCCGGTATCGGCTTACTCGTCGCCCTTGACGGTGGTTGCAATCGCCAGCTCACCCAGTTGGGCGGCATTGGCAAGGCTGGGGGCGTCTGTCATCAGACAGGCAGCCGCGGTCGTTTTCGGGAAGGCGATGACGTCCCGAATGTTTTCGGTGCCGGTCAGCAGCATGCTGAGACGGTCCAGACCGAAGGCCAGACCGGCGTGCGGCGGGGTACCGTACTTCAGCGCATCCAGCAGGAAGCCGAATTTCAGGCGCTGCTCGGCCGGGGTGATACCCAGGATATCGAACACGGTGGATTGCATCTCGCTGTTGTGGATACGGACAGAGCCGCCACCCACTTCGTAGCCGTTGATCACCATGTCGTAGGCGTTGGCGTAAGCACCCACAGGGTTGGCTTTCAGCTCGGCCGGGCTCATGTTGCTCGGCGCGGTGAAGGGGTGGTGCATGGCGGCCAGACCACCTTCACCATCTTCCTCGAACATCGGGAAGTCGATGACCCACAGCGGTTTCCAGCTGTTCTCCAGCAGGCCCAGATCGCGACCCACTTTCAGACGCAGGGCGCCCATGGCATCGCAGACCACTTTCTTGCTGTCAGCGCCAAAGAAGATGATGTCGCCGTCGGCAGCGCCGGTACGGGCCAGGATCTCGCGCACGATGGCGTCGGAGAGGAACTTGGCAACCGGAGACTGCACGCCTTCGATGCCGTTGGCGGCTTCGTTGACCTTCATCCAGGCCAGGCCCTTGGCACCGTAGATGCCGACAAACTTGGTGTACTCGTCGATCTGCTTGCGAGAGAGCTCGGCGCCGCCCGGGACTTTCAGGGCAGCCACACGACCTTTCGGATCGTTGGCGGGGCCGGCGAACACGGCGAACTCGACGGCGGTCAGCAGATCTGCCACATCGACCAGCTCCATCGGCAGACGCAGGTCCGGCTTGTCGGAGCCGTAGCGACGCATGGCTTCGTCGAAGGTCATGATCGGGAAGTCGCCCAGATCCACGTTCAGGATGTGCAGCCACAGTTTGCGGATCATCTCTTCCATCACTTCACGCACTTGCGGCGCGGTCATGAAGGAGGTCTCCACGTCGATCTGGGTGAATTCCGGCTGGCGGTCGGCACGCAGGTCTTCGTCACGGAAGCACTTGACGATCTGGTAGTAGCGATCGAAGCCGGACATCATCAGCAACTGCTTGAACAGCTGGGGTGATTGCGGCAGAGCGTAGAACTTGCCCTTGTGCACGCGGCTCGGCACCAGATAGTCACGGGCACCTTCCGGGGTGGCCTTGGTCAGCATCGGGGTCTCGATATCGAGGAAGCCGTGCTCGTCCATGAAGCGGCGTACGAAGGCGCTGGCCTTGGCACGGGTCTTCAGGTACTTGGCCATCTCGGGACGACGCAGATCCAGGTAGCGATACTTGAGGCTGATCTCTTCGCTGTTGACCTGATTGAAGTCCAGCGGCAGCGGCTCGGCACGGTTGATGATGTTGAGTTCGTGGGCGAACACTTCGATGGCGCCAGTGGCCATGTCGCTGTTGCGCTGGGACTCGGGACGGGTACGCACCACGCCAGTCACCTGGATGCAGAACTCGCCGCGCAGCTCGGAGGCCAGGGCGAACGCCTCCGGCTTGTCCGGATCGAAGAACACCTGAACGATCCCTTCCCGGTCGCGCATATCGATAAAGATCAGACCGCCGAGATCACGACGACGATGAACCCAACCGCACAATGTAATGGTCTGCCCTGCATGGGCCTCATTGACCTGTCCGCAATAGATAGAGCGCATGGACTTCTTCCTTCGAAATTGTAGAGAGACGGTTAACCTTGGGCCGCCGGGCACGACTGGCAAGCACCGTCTGTCTCACAGCTGGCCAGATTCTTTTTCTTACCCGGTTTGAAATCAGTCTCGTACCATCCGGTTCCCTTGAGCCGGAAGCCTGCCGCCGATATCAGCTTGACCAGATTCGGCTTGCTACAGGCCGGACAGTCGGTCAGGGGGGCATCGGAAAGCTTTTGCAGTTTTGCCAATTCATGGCCACAGACGTCGCAACGATATTCGTAGATAGGCATGGGTCACAAGAAATTGAAAAACAAAAGGGCTGGCATTATAGAGGAAAACCCCCTTTTGGGTAAAATGGCCAGCAGCCTCCTTTCGCCAGTTTTTTGCACTCGATGACAAAAAGCGGGCAAAAAATCGGCACGAATGCACCAAGAGCGAAGAGATTAGCCACCATGAGCCTCTATTTGGGCCTGCCACAGTGGTCCCACCCCAGCTGGCCCGGCCAGTTGCTGGGCCTTGGCGCCAAGCCTGCCGAACACCTCGCCCACTACGCGGCCGTCTTCAACTCGGTGGAGGGTAACACCACCTTCTACGCCCTGCCGACACCGGACACGGTACAGCGCTGGGCCGATGCGGTGCCCGATCACTTTCGTTTCAACTTCAAGTTTCCCCAAACCATCAGCCACCAGAGCGATCTGGTGAGCGCAGACAAACAAGTCGCCGACTTTATCAAGCTGCTTGCGCCACTACACGACAAGCTGGGGCTGCTCACCCTGCAGTTGCCCGCCCGTTTCGGGCCACAGGGGCTGGCCAGACTGGCGGCCTTTATCGAGCGGCTGCCACGGGCGTTTCGCTACGCCCTCGAAGTGCGTCATCCCGACTTCTTCGCCAAGGGGGAGGCCGAGCGGGCCTTGAACCGGCTGCTGATGGAACAGGGAGTGAACCGGGTGATGCTCGACAGCCGGCCACTCTTCTCGGTGCCAGCAACCACGCCAGCCCTTGTCGATGCCCAGGGCAAGAAGCCACGCCTGCCGGTACATCTGCTGGCCACCGCCAACGCCCCCATGGTGCGCTTTATCGGCCTGCCGGATCCGGCGGCCAATCACCCCTTCCTGCCCAGCTGGCTCCCCCACTGGCGCCAGTGGCTTTCCGAAGGCAAGGATCTTTACCTCTACATCCACACGGCCGACAACACCCAAGCCCCCGAGCTGGCCCGTCAGGTGAGTCGTCTGCTGGGGCAGGAGATGGCCCCCTGGCGGGGGGAAAACGATCGCGCACGGCAGGGAGTGCTGCGCTTTTAACCAGTGGCACAAGCAACCCTCGCAGCCCCCCGAAAACGCAGTAAAAAAAGGGCGATTTTTGTGGTTTGGCAGGGCCCGGCGTCAAGACAAATGGCCGTCAATCCTCTACACTAGCGCCCCATGCAAGGAGCCCTGTCACCGTTACTGTTAATCAGTGGTAACAAATGACTCGGCTCTGGATAAGGGTCCGGAGATGACCCCCTATGAACAGGACCGGTCACCAGGAGCTCATGACCGACTACCCCGTTCGTAAACAGGTGATGAGCCACCCCCAGACGGGTGCCCCCCAACGATTCAATTGAACAAAGCAGTCGGCCGATATGCCGGCTGTCAGGTTGCGCCAGCATGCAGACCAAAGACCAAATTTTTGCCGCCCCGATCGCCCGATTGGGCGACTTTTGTTTTGACGAACAGGTCGTCGACGTATTTCCCGATATGATCCAGCGCTCGGTGCCGGGTTACAGCAACATCATCTCAGCCATCGGCATGATGGCCGCCCGCTACGCCCAACCCGAGAGCCGTCTCTATGATCTCGGCTGTTCGCTTGGCGCCGCCACCCAGGCGATGCGTCGCCATATCAGCCAGCCCGGCTGCCGCATTACCGCGGTGGACCTCTCCCACCCGATGATCGAGCGCGCCCGCGCCCACCTCTCCGGTTTCAAATCCGAGGTGCCGGTGGAGCTGGTGGAGGCGGATATCTGCGACATCGAGATTGAGAACGCTTCCGTGGTGGTGCTCAACTTCACCCTGCAGTTTGTCGAGCCCGAGAAACGGGCAGCCCTGATCCAGCGCATTCACGACGGTTTGCGCCCGGGCGGGATCCTGATCCTGAGCGAGAAGTTCCGTTTCGAGGATGAGCCGGTCAACGAGCTGCTCATCGATCTGCACCTCGACTTCAAGCGGGCCAATGGCTATAGCGAGCTGGAGATCAGCCAGAAACGCACTGCCCTTGAGAACGTGATGCGCACCGACAGCCTGTCGGTGCATCAGGCCCGTCTGCGGGACGCAGGTTTCATCCATCAGGATCTCTGGTTCCAGTGCTTCAACTTCGGCTCCATGATTGCCATCAAATCCAGCGACGCACAGCCATGATCGACTTTGCCAATTTCTATCAACTGATTGCCAAAAACCGGCTGAGCCACTGGCTGCATACCCTGCCCGCCCAGCTGCACGCCTGGCAACATGACAACCAGCATGGCGATCTGCCGCGCTGGAACCGCGCCCTCAACAAGCTACCGGTGGTCTCCCCCGGCAACATCGAGCTGAAAAGCCGGGTCGAAATCGGCTCGGCCGAGAGCCTGGGCGAAGGGGAGCGCAAGAAGGTCGAGAGCCTGCTGCGCCACTTTATGCCCTGGCGCAAGGGGCCGTTCACCGTGCATGGCATCCACATCGATACCGAATGGCGCTCCGACTGGAAGTGGGATCGGGTGCTGCCCCATATCAGCCCGCTCGAAGGCCGTTACGTGCTGGATGTGGGTTGCGGCAGCGGCTACCACCTCTGGCGTATGGTGGGTGAAGGAGCCAAGCTGGCGGTCGGCATCGATCCGAGTCCGCTGTTTCTCTGCCAGTTCGAGGCCATTCGCCACTTCGCGGGCAATGATCAACGCGCCCACCTGTTGCCGCTCGGCATTCAGGAGCTGCCGGAGCTGCGCGCTTTTGACACCGTCTTCTCCATGGGTGTGCTCTATCACCGCAAATCTCCCATCGAGCACATCGAGCAGCTGCGCAATCAATTGAAAGATGATGGCGAACTGGTGCTGGAGACCCTGGTGATCGACGGCGGGGTCAACGACGTGCTGATGCCCACCGACCGTTACGGCAAGATGCGCAACGTCTGGTTTATTCCCTCAAGCCGCGCCCTCAAGCTGTGGGTCGAGCGCTGCGGCTTCACTGACGTGCGGATAGTAGACGAGAATATGACCAGCACCGACGAACAGCGTCGTACCGACTGGATGATTAATGAATCCCTGAGTGACTATCTGGATCCAGACAATCCGGCACTCACGGTAGAAGGACACCCGGCGCCGAAACGTGCCGTACTGATTGCCCGCAAGGCCAAAGACTAGCCGGTGGCGCTTGTGGAAGTTACACTGACCCAATTCCAGGAAGCACAGTTAAATGAATGACATGAAAAGCAAATTAAAAGGAATGACCCTGCTCTCCCTGCTCAGTCTCGGCGGGTGTGTCAATATGGAAAAAGCGCCTCAGGTCCCTGCTCTGACGCTGGCCGAGCTTCGTAGCGAGCTGAGCCAGAGCGAGCAGCGCCTGCAAACATCCATGGAACAGCAACAGAAGCAGTATGTGCAGCAACAGCACCTGCTGGTTCAGCTCAACACAGATGTCACCAATATGAAAGAGTCCGTCAAGCAAGTAGACCACAAGCTCGCAGCTCTCCCCTCCGAGCCGCCCAAACCGATGGCGATCCCCACCGAGAAGTGCCCGGCCCCCAATCAGGGCCACACCATCGATGGCAAGCTGATGGTCGGTGAAGCGGAGTGGATCTGGGTTGATGCCGCCAACGACGCCTTCCAGGCCCGGGTCGATACCGGTGCGACCACCTCCTCCATCAGTGCGCAGGAGATCACCATTTTCGAGCGCAACGGCAAAAACTGGGTGCGCTTCTTCCTGAGCCATCAGGATGTGGACGACAAGATCCAGATCGAAGCGCCGCTGGTACGTCACGTGCGGGTGCGTCAGGCCTCTGCCGATGATCTGGACCGCCGTCCGGTGGTGCGTCTGGCCGTGCGCATTGGCGACATGACCGAGAAAGCCGAATTTACCCTGAAAGACCGCAGCGATATGACCTTCCCGGTGCTGCTGGGTCGCGAATTTTTGAAAGACATCGCCGTGGTTGATGTGGCCCGCGAATATATCCAACCCAAACCCAAGCTCAAGGATGTGAAATAATCCATGGTTTCCCGTAAGCCGTTCTATTTGCTGGTAGCCCTGCTGTACATTGTCGGCCTGGGGATGACGATCTATCACCATATCGCGTTGGATGTGCCGCTGACGCCCGGTGAAAAGCGCCAGATCTGGTCCATCGAAGCCAAACTGGAGTTCGAAGCTACCGGTGAGCCAGTGATCGCCTCCCTGGCTATCCCGGGCACCCAGCCCGGTTTCACCCTGATGAACGAGAACGCCGCCAGCCCCGGCTACGGCCTCTCCTTCGTCGAGAAGGATGGCGATGCCCGTGCCGAATGGTCGATCCGCAGTGCTACCGGCCGTCAGGAGCTCTACTATCGCGTCGACATGATGGCGGATGCCCACGCCAAGCCGGCCGCCAACCCGCAGCCGCCCGCTATCGAAAAGCAGATCGAGAGTGAGCCCTATGCCACTGCGATGAAGCAGATCCTGGAGCGCGCCCAGGAGCGCTCTGCTGACGGCTATACCCTGACCCGCGAGATCATCAAGGAGATCGAAAAGCAGGAGCAGAACGCCGAGCTACTGAAAAAGCACAAGAGCCGCGCCAACCTGATCGCCGAGTTGCTCAACAATGCTGATGTGCCGACCCGCGTAGTGCATGCCCTGAATCTGGAAGATGGTCGCCGTCGTCAGGAGCTGGTCGATTACCTGCAGGTGTTCAACAGCCCGACCGACTACAAGCTGTTCAACCCGCAAACCGGTGAACAGGGTCGTCCTGCCAACCTGCTGCTGTGGGAGTATAACTCCGGCGCCCTGCTGGATGTGACAGGTGGTCACAACTCCCGTGTCAGCTTCTCGATGATCGAGCAGGAGCAGCCGGTCAGCGTGGCACTGGCCCAGAAGTTTGAAAAATCAGAGATGATGAACTTCTCCATCCATAGCCTGCCGCTGGAAGAGCAGACCTTGTTCAAGGGCTTGCTGCTGATCCCCATCGGTGTGCTGATGGTGGTGTTCTTGCGCGTCATCGTCGGCATCAAGACCTCGGGTACCTTTATGCCGGTGCTGATCGCGGTCGCCTTTATCCAGACCCAGCTGATCACCGGTCTGGTAGGTTTCCTGCTGATCGTCGGCACCGGTCTGGTGATCCGCTCCTACCTGTCGCGGCTCAACCTGCTGCTGGTCGCCCGAATATCGGCCATCATCATCATGGTGATCTCGATGATCGGTATCTTCTCCGCCTTTGCCTTCAAGCTGGGGCTGACCGACGGTATGAAGATCACCTTCTTCCCGATGATCATCCTCTCCTGGACTATCGAGCGGATGTCCATCCTGTGGGAAGAAGAGGGCCCGAAAGAGGTATTCCGTCAGGGCGGTGGCTCTCTGCTGGTGGCCATCATCGCCTATCTGGCTATGGATAACGAATTGATCCGTCACCTCACATTCAACTTCCTCGGCCTGCAGCTGGTGCTGATGGCGACCGTGCTGTTGATGGGTAACTACACCGGCTACAAGCTGAGCGAACTCAAACGCTTCAAGCCGCTGGTGGACGAGATCAAGTCTGGCGCCACCCCGGGTAAGGACAAGTAACAGATGTGGTTCTGGGAAAAGTACACTACCCCGTGGAGCCTGTCGCAGGCAGGTATCCTCGGCATGAACAAGCGCAACCACTCCTATATCAGCCGCTACAATCCGCGCAGCCTCTATCCGCTGGTGGATGACAAGCTGCAAACCAAGCGTATCGCGCTGGATGCGGGCGTGACGGTGCCCGAGCTGATCGGCACCATCCGAGCCCAGCACGACGTGGGTCGTATCACCGAGCTGGTGAAGGATTGGCCTGGCTTCTGTATCAAGCCGGCTCGAGGCTCGGGCGGCAAGGGGATCCTGGTGATCCTGCGCCAGGAAGAGGGTCTCTTCTATAAGCCCAACGGCAGCGCCAGCAACGGCCAGGATCTGGAGCGCCATGTCTCCAACATTCTTGCTGGACTCTATTCGCTGGGGGGCAAGCCGGACGTAGCGCTGGTCGAAGGCCTCATCAACTTCGATGACGTGTTCGACGGCTACTCCTTTGAAGGGGTGCCCGATGCCCGGGTGATCATCTTCAAGGGGTTCCCGGTGATGGCGATGATGCGTCTCTCAACCTCTGCCTCCGACGGCAAGGCAAACCTGCACCAGGGCGCCGTGGGAGTGGGTCTGTGCCTACGTACTGGCCGCGCGCTGCGGGCGGTGCAGTTTGGCAATCCGTTGCGACACCATCCTGATACAGGTCTCGACCTCTATGAGCTCAAGGTGCCCCACTGGGATACTCTGCTCACCCTCGCAGCCTCCTGTTACGAGATGTCGGGTCTGGGCTATATCGGTACCGACATGGTGCTGGACAAGTTCCGCGGCCCCATGCTGCTGGAGCTCAACGCCCGCCCAGGTCTGGCCATTCAAATCGCCAACGGTCGTGGCCTGGTGCCCAACCTCAAGACCATCGAGAAGCTGGGCCAAGTGAAGATGAGTGTGGCGCAGCGGGTCAGCTTTGCCAAAGAACACTTCGGGATCTTTGAGGAATAATGCCTCTGCTTGTGAACTGAGCGCGCCGCCTATGGCGCGCTTTTTTTATAGCTCTTATCTGTCTGTTGGCACATCCCGTTTCCAGCCCCAGGGTCAGCATCTCATCCCTAAACGACGAGTACGTCAGCTAACGGCAGCTTGGAACAGCGAGGGGCGAAGAGGAGAAGGGGCGAAAAGAGTATGGCCAATATGTCAGGGGATAGATAAATCGCAGGTATAAAAAAACCGGCGCAAAGACGCCGGTTTTTCAAACAGAGTGCGACGGCCATTACAGGGCGTCAGCATTCTCTGACAGGTACTTGGCAACACCGTCCGGAGAGGCTTGCATACCTTTTTTGCCTTTTTCCCACTGAGCCGGGCACACTTCGCCGTGCTCTTCATGGAATTGCAGGGCATCGACCATGCGAAGCATCTCGTCGATGTTGCGGCCCAGCGGCAGATCGTTGACTACCTGATGACGAACGACACCATTCTTGTCGATCAGGAAGGAACCGCGGAACGCCACACCGGCTTCCGGATGTTCAACGTCATAGGCCTTGCAGATTTCGTGCTTGACGTCGGCGATCAGCGGGTACTTGACCTGACCGATACCACCATCTTCAACCTTGGTGTTACGCCATGCGTTGTGGGAGAACTGGGAATCGATGGAAACACCGATCACTTCCACGCCACGTTTCTGGAACTCTTCATAGCGGTGATCAAAAGCAATAAGCTCGGACGGGCAGACGAAAGTGAAATCGAGCGGATAGAAGAAGACAACAGCAGCTTTGCCTTTGATGTGGGATGACAGGTTGAATGAATCAACAATTTCGCCATTACCCAGAACGGCTGCGGCGGTAAAATCGGGTGCGGGACGGCCTACCAATACCATATTCAATTCCTCTTTAAGTGAAGTGAACAATCCAGTCAGGATTGGGCTACCAAGAGCCTAGTCCGTCTAAATCAAGCGACAAACTATAGACCCGGTGGTAGATTAGTTAAATCAAATTAAATAGATAGCATTAATCGGGTTTTCCTATGCAACGTTGGCCCAGCCTCAAACAGCTGCAATATCTGGTCGCTCTCGACGAGCACAAAAACTTCAATCGTGCCGCCAAAGCCTGTCATGTCAGCCAGTCGACCCTGAGTACCGGGATCCAGACGCTGGAAGAGATGATGAACCTGCAACTGGTGGAGCGAGATCACAAGAGCTTCATTATGACCCCGGTCGGCATGGAAATCGTCGAGCGAGCTCGCAATTTGCTCTCCGATGCGCGGGATCTGATGGAGCTAGGTCAACACCAGGGCGGTGTAATGCAGGGGACAGTGCGTCTGGGCTGTATTCCCACCATCGCCCCCTTCCTGCTCAGTAAGCTGCTGAAAGTGTGCAGCAAAACCTATCCTGACCTCGAATTGTTACTGCGGGAAGACACCACCAGCAATCTGCTCAAGCAGCTGGAACAAGGTCAACTCGATCTGCTGATCCTTGCCCTGCCCATCGAGATCGGTGGTTTTCACTGCAAGACCGTCGGTCAGGATCCGTTCCACATGGTAATGCCCGCCAGCATGGCGGCCGGTCTTCACACCCCGTTTGACTACAAGGAGCTGCCAAACCAGAGCATCTTCCTGCTGGAGCGGGAGCACTGCCTCACCGAGCACGCAGTGAGCGCTTGCCGTCTGCGGGACAAGAGCAAGATCAACCCGTTTGCCGCCACCAGCCTGCACACCTTGGTGCAGATGGTGGAAGCGGGTCTTGGCACCACCTTCCTGCCGCAAATGGCCATCGATGCCGGCATTCTTGCCAACTCCGATCTGGTGGCCATCCCGCTGCCGGGGGAAAAATCCTATCGCGAGATCGGCATGGTTTGGCGTCCCAGTACCACCCGGGTGCAAACCTTCTATAAGCTGGCAGAATTGCTTACCCCACTGATCAATCCCGCCCACTGACCCCGAATGCCAGCCGCAGGCTGGCGTTTTTCGCTCGCTTGCCGCATTTTCTCCTTTCGGGACTAGGTATCAAGCCAGATCCCTGTTTAAGATGGAAAAGTTGTCACGCCACAGGCGGCCGTCACCACATTCTGTCCGGGGTGGCGGTTAACAGACGTCCCTATTGGTTGACCCCGTTGTGGAGAGCTCTCCGATGTACCGCAAGCTGCTGCTATCCCTGCTGACCCTGCTGCTGGCCGCCTGCTCCAGCACACCAGAGCCACCGCCGCCCCGCCAGCAGAGCAGTGCCTTTGACGGTTTCTACCAGCAGTGGCGTGGCGTCCCCTACCGGATGGGAGGCACCAACCGTGCCGGACTCGACTGCTCCGCATTCACCCAGCTCGCATACAATCAGGTGCTGGGGGTCAATTTGCCAAGAACCACCGAATCCCAGGCCAGTATCGGCAAACCGGTCGATCGCTACCGGCTGCAACACGGGGATCTGGTCTTCTTCAAAACCGGCTGGCAGCAGTACCATGTGGGGGTCTATACCGGTGCCGGCGAGTTTATCCACGCCTCCACGAGCAAGGGAGTAATCCGTTCGAGACTCGACAACGTCTACTGGAACAGCCGCTATTGGCAAGCACGTCGGGTAACCCAGTAAAGGGGTTCAAACACCTGTCCGTTATACTGCTGGACTCCGTCAATCCCTGTCGCCAGGTCGAGATAATCCCCTGCACTGAAAACTCAATTGGCCCCAAAACCTGCCTTTCATACCATTTTGTGATAAGGTGGTGGCCAATTTTTAGCACTTTCGCGCTTTTCTCATACGCTATCTGTCCTGATTGACAATAAGCGAAGCAGCGAAAGTGGCTGTGACAGCACTGCCGGACGGGTGCCTCACAGCAGCAGTATCAAGGGTTAAATAGATAAGGAGATCATCCAATGAAACAGTATCAAAACTGGCTGGGGCAATACCTGATGAGTCGCCGTGACGGCGACCACGCCATGGCATGCGAGATGGCGAGTTCCATCTGCGAGTTCTGGCAACAACAGGGAGATGAAACCGAACTGGACAAGTGGCAGCAGATTTACCAGAACCATCTGGAAAAGACCACCTGATCCCGACCGTCACCTTGCTGCCAGCCATCTGTTGGCAGCAAGGCTGCCCCCTATTGCTTCGCGCATAGCCAGTTCCCGCATAACGCCCTTTTGCATGCCCCCTCTACCATTTCTTGAGTCCATGACAGTGCTCATCCAGAACCAAGTGTCGAGCTCGTCGATGCAACCGGACACAACAGGGTTCCCCACCCTGTTTCCCCGGGTTTCATCCAAACCAACCGCGTCCTCACGGCGGGTTTTCTGTTTTGA
Source organism: Aeromonas sp. 604282 (assembly GCF_049170575.1). Taxonomy (NCBI): domain Bacteria; kingdom Pseudomonadati; phylum Pseudomonadota; class Gammaproteobacteria; order Aeromonadales; family Aeromonadaceae; genus Aeromonas; species Aeromonas sp. 604282. Next base: position 188,380 of record NZ_JAAKMV010000002.1, read on the forward strand.
GAACAAGGGGATGGGCAGTTCTGTCGCAATCCATGGCGACAATTTCCCCAAGTTGGTCAGTTTGTGCTAAAATGGCGCTCATTTTTTGACATCTCGCGTCACGTTCGCCGCCAGATTGCCCATCGGGCTCTCTGCCCGGGTCGTGACTTTGCACCATCATGCCTGATGATGTTCCCCCCAAGATGAGCCGACAGGCTCCCGTCAAGGTGGGCACCTTCAAGGGCACATGAGATAAGGAGATCGGGTAATGAAACAATATCAAAGCTGGCTGGGAGATTATCTGATGAGCCGACGTGACGGAGATCACGCGATGGCTTCGGAACTTGCCAACACCATCTGCGCCTTCTGGAAGGCCCAGGGTGATGAAGCAGAAACCAGCAAATGGCAGCAACGCTATCAGCAACACGTAGAGCAGGCGCAATAAGCCCCTGCACTCTTTCGCGATAAGAAAACCGGCGCACATGGCGCCGGTTTTGCGTTTCTGGCAAGCAGCAGATTACATCTGGTCGATCATGTCCTGAGCAAACTGGGAACAGGAGCGCAGGGTGGCCCCTTCCATCAGACGCTCGAAGTCATAGGTGACGGTCTTGTTGCGGATCGCCGCTTCCATCCCCTTGATGATGAGATCGGCCGCTTCGACCCAGCCCATGTGGCGCAGCATCATCTCGGCGGAGAGGATCAGCGAGCCCGGGTTGACCTTGTCCTGACCGGCATATTTCGGTGCAGTACCGTGAGTTGCCTCGAACAGAGCCACGCCATCACCGATGTTGGCACCCGGCGCGATACCGATACCGCCCACCTGAGCAGCCAGCGCATCGGAGATGTAGTCACCGTTGAGGTTCATACAGGCGATGACGTCATACTCGGCCGGACGCAGCAGGATCTGCTGCAGGAAGGCGTCGGCGATGACATCCTTGATGACGATGGTCTTGCCGGTTTTCGGGTTCTTGAAGGAGCACCAGGGGCCGCCGTCAATCAGCTGGGCTCCGTACTCGTTCTGGGCCAGGGCATAACCCCAATCCTTGAAGGCACCTTCGGTGAACTTCATGATGTTGCCCTTGTGCACCAGGGTCACTGAGTCGCGATCGTTGTCGATGGCATACTCGATGGCGGCACGCACCAGGCGCTCGGTACCGGCCTTGGACATCGGCTTGATGCCGATCCCGCAGGATTCGGGGAAGCGAATTTTCTTCACGCCCATCTCGTTTTGCAGGAAGGCGATTACCTTGTTCGCTTCGGCGCTGTCGGCCTTCCACTCGATACCGGCGTAGATGTCTTCGGCGTTCTCGCGGAAGATCACCATGTCGGTCAGATCAGGACGCTTCACCGGGCTCGGGGTGCCGTCGTAGTAACGCACCGGGCGCAGGCAGATGTAGAGATCCAGCTCCTGACGCAGGGCCACGTTGAGGGAGCGGATACCGCCACCGACCGGAGTAGTCAGCGGGCCCTTGATGGCCACGCAGTATTCGCGAATGAAATCCAGGGTTTCGGCCGGCAGCCAGGCACCTTCGCCATAGACATGAGTCGATTTCTCGCCGGTGTAGATCTCCATCCAGGCGATCTTGCGCTCGCCCTTGTAGGCTTTCTCGACCGCAGCATTCACCACATTCAACATGGCAGGGGTTACGTCAACACCGATGCCATCCCCTTCAATAAACGGAATGATCGGATGGTTGGGAACCTGCAGCTTGCCGTTGGCATCGACTGTGATTTTCTGACCCTGGGTCGGGATTACTACTTTGCTTTCCATCGGCATCTCCTAACTTCCGTTTGTTATCAACTTGTTTGTTGCGCGCGGCCATCTTAGCCCATTCATTTTCATAATAAAACGACAAGAAAGCATGTCAGACCAAAGAGGTAGCCACCCGCCAGTGCACCGTCACAACGCCTTGCCGACCCCGCCCCGTTATCCCTCCAGCTCGCTGGCCGCCGCCTGCGGCTGACTCAGGGAACGGTACTGGGAAGGGGTCAAGCCGGTCTTCTGTTTGAACACCCGGCAGAAGTAGTTCACGTCGGTAAACCCGCAGCGATTGGCGACCTCTTCGAGACGGAAGCGATACTTTTTCAGCATGAACTTGGCCCGCTCCAGCCGCACCCAGCTGATGTAGTCCGCTAGCCGCATGTGCCCCTGCTGGCGGAACAGGCGTGAGAGATGGCTGGGGGAGAGATTGAAGCGGGCGGCGATGCATTCGCGACTGATGGGGCGGTGGAAATTTTCCTGAATGTAGATGCAGATGCCGTGAAAAAGATCGGAGCCACGAGGACGACCGCTCTCCGACTCCACCAGCAACTGCCGTGAGTAACTGAGCAGCGCCTGCAGCAGGTGATTGTCCATCGGTGCCCTTATCGGCTCCTGCGCAAGGGTGTTGAGGGAGAGCAGTATATGATCGAGCGCCCGTCCGGCACCGGCCTGAATACTGTGCTTCTGCACATCGAAGAAGCCGGTGTCTCCCTTGTGCTTGCTCACCAGACTGAACCCTATCTGACGCTTGCCGAACAACAGGCTGAGCACGGAACAGTCATTGTCCCAATCCGGCTTGTTCCAGCCGTTGGGGGGAATGTACATCGCCTCCCGCGGCCCCATCTGTACCGACTGCACATCCCCTTCCGGGGACCAGATCTGGTTGAGATAGTGACCACTGAATACCAGCTCGAGACGCGGAAAATTGACCTGATAACTGAAGCAGGGAGGCACCCCTTTGTCAGAGGCAAACAACACCTTCTCAAAGCCTCCCCCCTCACTTAGAAAGCCGTCCAACAGCTGGGTAAAGATGATACTCATGAATGATCCTGATCAAGATGCAGAGAGCAACCGATTGCGGTGCGCTGCCCCTGCCATGCTATAGTCCGCGCCAGACTGAAATTCCCAAAAAATCGTTCTGATACAAGGAGCCATCCATGAGCTACCCGCCGTTTTTTCTAATGTGCAACCCGATCCAGGATTATGTCTGGGGCAGTCGTGACTCCCTGACCACGCTGTTTGGCATCAAAAATCCCGAAGGCAAACCACAAGCTGAACTGTGGATGGGCGCTCACCCCAATGGCTGCTCCGAAGTGACCCTGGCAGGCGAGACCGTGAAGCTTTCCAGCCTGATTGACGCCAACCCCGTCGCCATGCTGGGCGAAGCTACCCAGGCTCGTTTCGGCTCACTCCCCTTCCTGTTCAAGGTGCTCTGCGCCGAGCAAGCCCTCTCCATTCAGGTACACCCGAGCAAGGCACAGGCCGAAGCCGGTTTTGCCAAAGAAGAAGCCGCAGGCATCGATATCAAGGCGAGCAACCGCAACTACAAGGATCCGAACCACAAGCCGGAGCTGGTCTTTGCCCTCACCCGCTATCAGGCGATGAACGGCTTTCGCGCCATCCCGGCCATCCTGGCCCTGTTCGATCGCATGGCGCTGCCCGCACTGGTCGACCTGACCGCGGCGCTTCGCCAGTCACAGGATGAAGCTGGCCTGCAGCACTTCTTCCACCAGTTGCTGATCCTCAGCGGTGATCGCAAGGACGAGGCGCTGGCTGGCCTGCTGGCCTATGCCGCCGCCCATCAGGATGAAGAGACTTTCGCCACCATCAGCAAGCTGGCCAACCAGTACCCGGGGGATGTGGGGCTCTTCTCGCCGTTGCTGCTCAACGTGGTAACACTTGAGCCGGGTCAGGCGATGTTCCTCGACGCCCAGACCCCCCACGCCTACATCCACGGCACTGGCCTCGAGATCATGGCCAACTCCGACAACGTGCTGCGTGCCGGTCTGACCCCCAAATACATGGATGTGCCGGAGCTGCTGGCCTGCACCCGCTGTGTCGCCAAACCGGACGACCAGATCCTGCTCACCCCTCGCATGGAAGGCACAGTACAGCACTTCGACGTGCCGGTACCGGATTTCACCTTCAGCGTATATGGCGCAGGCGAACATGCCCTCACCACCGGCAATGCCGAGATCCTGTTCGCCATCGATGGGCCCATCACCCTCATTGGCCAGGATGGCGAGCGTCTGACACTGACCATAGGGCAATCTGCATTTGTACCCGCCAGCACCAGCGATTATCGCGTGACGGCTGAAGGGCGTTTTGCCCGCGCCAGCAACCGCTGATCCTGGTGGGCCATCGGCTCATCACCCTCTGTTCAAAGGGCCCAGCAGGGCCCTTTTTTTCAGCTCATCTGACCATGTGGAGCCCGGTACGACTCACAAAATCGGTCATTTAACTCAACATCGAAGAATAACACGCTGACTTATAATGATTAATATCATTTAGCCTCCCTGGTCACGCCACCCTGCAGTTATGCGAGCCAGCTCACACCCTTCCCCACACGTCATAAAAATCCAGTTAATGCCATTTTTTTCCTCTGTCCCAGGATATTAATCAACGAAATAATAGAAACAGTTAATTTACAGGCAGCAGGAAAAACATTTAAGAGCATTTATATATTCCAGATGTAACACAGCTCAGCCACTTATTTCATAAGTGTAAGGGGCGATTTTTTAAATCAGGCTATAGGTGCCTGTTATTTTCCTGCGCATTTATTTTTCCGCCTGTATGGCCAGAACGTTTTCACTATCCATTTTATCTGGCTGATATTCCCCCCGTCACCCTCTATATCCAGTGACAGTCGGGGTAATACATGCAGATGGCTATCTCATCCGGCAGATATTCATTGGCTGGCCCGGCGTTCTGCATTATCTGTTTTTATACGTTCGATACCCTACTTTCATTAACCTGTGGCGACAAATATGAAACTGAAACGTTCCCTGCTCGCGTGTGCCGTACTGGCTGGCCTGGTTGGTATATCCGGTTGTCAAAATGACTCGGATACCGCTGTCGATAACAATAAAGAGACTAACGTCTCCCGTTACGTCAATCCGTTCATCGGCACAGGTAATTTAGGCAACACCTATCCCGGCGCCACGACCCCGCATGGCATGGTGCAGCTGTCGCCCAATAATGGGGCCAATGGCTGGGAATATATCTCCGGCTATTACTACCACGACAACCGCCTCGCCGGGTTTTCCCACACTCACCTCTCGGGCGCCGGAGCTGGAGATCTCAACGATATTCTGGTGATGCCGATCAACTCACGCTCCAATTTCATGCTGAACGAGGGGTCGGCCTCACTGAATCTGGAGGCCTCCCGCTACAGCCACAAGGATGAAGAGGCAACGGCGGGCTACTACAAGGTCAATCTGAAGGATTACGGGATCAAGGCCGAGCTGACCGCCTCGGATCGGGTGGGGGTTCATCGCTACACCTTCCCGCAAGATAAAAAATCGGAAATCGTGGTCAACCTCGGCTTCAAGGTCAACTGGGACTACACCTCCGACTCCTATCTGAAATGGGACAAAACCCACAACCGGATCGAGGGCCATCGCTTCTCTGACGGCTGGGCCCCCAGCCAGAAAGAGTTCTTCGTGATGGAGTTCGACCAGCCCATCAAAAACATCCGCTTCGCCTACTTTGACAAAGACCAGAACCGCTATCTGGACCTGCCGGAAGGCACCACCGAGATCGGCAACGAGACCCGTGGCAAATATCAGTACGCGCGTGCCTATGTGGAATTTGATACCGCGGCGGCGGGCTTGGTCGTCGAGGCCAAGGTAGCCCTCTCCAACGTCGAGATCGGCCGGGATGGCAACGCTGGCGCCTCACTCAACATGACCGAAGTGGCCAATATGTCGTTTGACGATGTCCGGCAGGCTGCGACCCAAAAATGGGAAAAGGAGCTGGGCAAGATCCGGGTCAGTGGGGATGAGGAGTACAAACAGACCTTCTATACCGCGCTCTACCACACCTATCTGGGCCAGACCATTCACTCCGATCTGGACGGACGCTACCGCCAGGTGCATCAGGGGCGCAACGCCTATCCGGATGGCAACACACCGTGGGGCGAGCAGATCGATACCCTCAAGGAGTCGGTTCGCACCGCCGATGCCAACCGGGATGGCAAAGCGGACTTTACCCGTTACGACACCTTCTCCCTGTGGGACACCTACCGCGCAGTACAACCCCTCTCGTCACTGCTGGAGCCGGATCGCCTCGCCGATGTGGTGCTCTCCATGCTCTCCTACGCCGAGGAGGAGTGGATGGACGATCTGGGCAACCTGCGCAAGGGCAGATTGCCGGAGTGGACCTTCAAGGGTAACGAGACCGGCATGATGATGGGGATGCACTCCACGCCGGTGATCCACGACGTACTCTCCAAAGGCTCGCTGGACAGACGGATGATCGCGCTGGGCTTCAGCGATGCGGAACGTCAGGAGATCAAGGAGCGACTGGTGACCGCCATGATCACCGACGCCCGCGCAGCCACCAGCCAGGGGGTCGCCTGGATCAAGGAGTACGAGCAGCAAGGCTATGTACCTGCCCAGTTGCATGACACACCGCCGGGCAATGACTGGGAATCTCACTCCCCCTTCAAGGATGCCTGGACCTCATCCTACTCGCTGGAGTACTCCATGAATGACTGGGCGATCGCCCAATCGATCAAGGCAGTATTTGGCGAAAGTGACCCCCGCTATCAGGAGTTTGCCGATCGATCCAAGAACTGGCAGGCGCAGTTTGACTTTGGCGGCAAGCAGTACAAGGGGTGGTTCAAGGCCCGCGACTACGCTGGCAAGTTCATTGATGCCGGTTGGGTAGACCCGAAAACCGGCCGGGCAGTGGGCAAGGATTGGCGCCCCGACATGTTCAACTGGTCATTCGCCGAGTCCAACGGCTGGCAATACGCCTTCAGCGTTCAACATGACATTCATGGCCTGGTCGATCTGATGACCCGCTTCGACCAGACCCAGAATCCTCAGGCCAAACGGGGCGAACTGTTTGCCAAACGGCTGGACGAGTATTGGAGTACCTATCCGGATCGCAACGCTGGCGACAACCAGTTCCCGGTATTCAACACCGGCAACGTGGGACAGCATGTGCAGGGCAACGAGCCCGATATCCATGTGCCCTACCTCTACAACTACGTAGGACAGCCCTGGAAGGGACAGGCCGCCATCGTGGCAGCCACCAACGTCTGCTACAAGAACACCCCTGACGGCATCTGTGGCAACGATGACTTTGGCACCCTCTCTGCCTGGTTCGTGTTCCGGGCGCTGGGCTTCTTCCCGGTCAATGCCTCCTCCGGCATCTACGAGATTGGCACCCCCATGTTCGAAACCGCCTCGCTCGATGTGGGTGCGGGCAAACAGTTCACCGTCACGGCCCAGAATGTCAGCCGCGACAACATCTACATCCAGTCCGCTCGCCTCAATGGCAGCGAGTTCAATCGCAGCTACCTCACCCATGAGGAAATCCTCAGTGGCGGCAAGCTTGAATTCGTGATGGGCGATAGCCCCAACCAGAATTGGGGCAGCCAGCCGGAAGATCTGCCGCCCGCGCAAGGTATCGGCACCTTCCTGCACGAAGGCGACCTGCCTGCCGGTTCCCGTTAATCACCTGTTCGGGGGAGGACTTCCTCCCCCATCACCACTCAAAAATGGAATGACCATGTTCAAGTGCAATCTTCTTTCTCTTGCGGTGATTGCCGCACTGACCGGTGGCATCGCCGGTTGCAACAGTGAGAGCGAGTCTACCGCTATCGAGAAACCGGTAACTCCGGTTGTCGATCTGTCGGTACTGAAATACGTTGACCCCATGATAGGCACCGCCGCATCAGGCCACACTTTCCCCGGTGCCACCCGCCCTGCCGGCATGGTGCAGCTCTCGCCGGATACCTTTATTGGCTCCAACACCGATCACGAGAGCGGACTCAACCCCTGGCACTCAGCCTCCGGCTACTGGGACTCTTCCAATTATCTCACGGGCGAGATCGTCGCAACCGATGTTCCGCTCTACGGCTTCTCCCATACCCATCTCTCCGGCACCGGCGCCACCGATCTGGGCGACATTCTGGTACTGCCCTACGCCGAGATGGCCGACGCCCAGATAAACGCCTTTGACAAAACCAATGAGCACGCCAGCGCCGGTTATTACAAAACCAGACTGAACAAGGGGGAGATTGAGGTTGAACTGACCACCACCAAACGGGTCGGTTTGCACCGTTACACCTTCGCCAAAGGAGCGGATCGGAATGTGAAATTCGATCTGGGTCATACCCTACTGAACAACAACGGCCAATCGCTGAAAAACAAAATCGAAGTGGTGGATGAGTACACCCTGCGTGGCCGCAAAACCTCCACTGGCTGGTTCCAGGGACAGAACCATCAGGGCCAGAACATCTTCTTCTACGCCAAATTCAACCAACCTGTGGCCAGGGCCATGCTGGGCGAGCAGGACAAGATGCCCACCCGGGAGATGCGCCCCAACAGCGTCTATCAAGGGGATGACCTGACCGCCTACCTCAATTTTGGCCAGGGTGACCAACCGATCGAGATCCGGGTCGGTATCTCGGCGGTGAGCTGGCAAGGAGCACAGAAGAATCTGGAGGCGGAAGCCCCCACCTTTGATTTCGCCAAGGTGAAGTCAGACGCCGAATACGCGTGGGCCGAAAAGCTGGCAACACTCAAAACCGAAGGGGGGACGGAAACCGAGAAGACCAATTTCTACACCGCCCTCTACCACATGATGATCGCCCCTATCGAGCTCTACGATGTGGATGGCAAGTATCTTGATATGCAAGGCACCCTGCGCACCCTGCAACCTGGCGATACCCCCAACTACTCCATCTACTCGACCTGGGATACCTTCCGCGCCGTTCACCCCATGTGGACCATCATGGACCCGCCACAGGCGACTCTCTACGCCAAGGATCTGATCCGCAAATCCAACGTGGAGTTCGGCCTGCTGCCCAAATGGGAAGGCCACGGCTCGGAAACCGGCACCATGATTGGCTACCCCTCGGCGGCCATCCTTGCCGATGCGGTGACCAAGGGGCTGATCGATGCGCAAGAGGCACTGGAAGCCTCGGTCAAATCGGCCCACTACCGGCCTGCCGATTACCCGCAGATCCATGACGACATCCTGGGCTCGCTGATGGCCGGTCAGCTCAGCTATCACGAGAAAGAGCAGTGCGTCCGTTATCCCAACTGGAACTCGGTCTCCTACTCGCTGGAGTTCTCTTTCTACGACTGGACCATCGCCGAGATGGCGAAAGCCGCGGGCGACATGACTACCTATCAGGAGTTCAAGGCACGATCCTACAACTCGCTCAAACATTGGGATCCCCAGGCTGGCAATGCCGATGGCAAAGGCTTCTTCGTACCGACCGAGCTGAAAAACGGTGACCCGTGCGCCCTGAAATACGCGGCGGCCGATTTCGATCCCTACAAGTCGGATGCCTTCTACTACACCGAGGGCAATGCCTGGCAGTGGCAGTGGTCCTTCATGCAGGATCTCGACAAGCTGACCGAGATCATGGGTGGCCAGCAGGGACTGAACGACAAGCTCGACAACCTGTTCAACGCCGACCCCAACGGGGGCGAAGCACATCAGGACATGACCGGTTACATCGGGCAGTACATTCATGGCAACGAGCCCTCACACCACGTCATCTATCTCTACAATCGCACCGCCCAGCCCTGGAAAGCGCAGGAGTACCTCGACCGGGTCTATAAGGAGTTCTACAAAACCACCCCGGATGGCCTGATCGGCAATGAAGACGTCGGCCAGATGTCGGCCTGGTACATCATGAGTGCCATGGGCTTCTATCAAATCTCCCCGGGCGACCCGACCTACACCATCGGTCGTCCCATCTTTGACAAGGTCACCATCAACCTGCCCGACGGTCAGTTCAACGTGGTAGCGCAGAACAACAGCCCGGACAACCTCTATGTCAAAGAGGTCACCATCAATGGCAAGCCACTCAACCAGTACAACACCTTCGCCCACAGCGAGATCCGTCCCGGTGGTGAGCTGCGTTTTGTGATGACCAACCAGCAACCGACCCCGTAACTCTACAAGCGGCAAGCCACCCGGCTTGCCGCTTTTTCATCTCCGGAATTTGAGGAACAACAATGTTCAAACCCCACAAGCTGGCCATCATGGTGACAGCCCTGCTTGGCCTCTATGGCTGCAACACAAATGATGAGACTACTGACAATGGCCGCCCCGATAATGCCCTGCAGGTGCTGCAATATGTCGATCCGCTGATCGGCACCGATGGGCTGGGCAATGTCAATCCGGCCCCGGTCATGCCGGAAGGGATGATCCAGCCGGGCCCGGACAACTGGAATCCGGCCAACTGGAATGGCAAGGGATCCCCTTCCGACTATCACCACCATCTGGCCAAGCTTTCCGGCTTCAGCAGCACCCATATCTCGGGGGCAGGCAAGGGGGATCTCAATGATTTCGCCTTCTTGCCCTTCATCGGCAGCAATACCGACCCGGTCACCATCAACAAGACGAGCGAACAGTCGGAAGTAGGCTATTACAAAGCGGATCTGGTGGAGACCGGCATCAAGGCCGAACTCACTGCCACCCAGCGGGTCGCCTTCCACCGTTACAGCTATCCGGCGGGTGAAGATCGCAAAGTCCAGCTTGATCTGCAGCACGAGCTGCTGGAGCAGTACGGTAACCACTCCCGCAATATTTACTTCAAGCGGGTGAGCGACAACGCCATTGCCGGAGCCAGAACCAGCAACGAGTGGGGGCAGTGGCAGACGGTCTTTTTCTACGCCGAGTTTTCCGAGCCGTTTGTGGATCAGATCCTCTATGTCGATGGCAAATTGAGCAACGACACCGAGGTGGGGTTGGCCGATTACATCGGGTATGGCGAAACCAGACCCCGGGTACGGGATGTGGTGACCCAGCTCAACTTTGCCAAAGGGGAACGGCCCATCACCATGAAGATGGCCATCTCGGGCACCGGCATTGAGGGGGCCATGGCCAACCTGCGCGCCGATGAACATGACTACCGCTTCGATCAGGTGGTGCAGGAGAACAAGCAGGCATGGGCGAAAGTGCTCAATAAGTTCACCCTGGAGGGTGGCAGCGATGCCGACAAGACGATGTTTTATACCTCGCTCTATCGCACCTACATCGCCCCCTTCGTCTATCAGGATGTGGATGGTCAATATCGCGGAATGGATGGCAAGGTGCATCAGGCCAAGCCGGGCTTTACCAACTATTCGGTCTACTCCATGTGGGACACCTTCCGCGCCGCTCACCCATTGAAGACCATCATCGAAAAAGAGCGATCCATCGACTATGTGCACGATCTGCTCAACAAATATAAAACCGGCGGCATCATGCCCAAATGGGAGCTGCACTCCGACTATACCGGCGAGATGGTCGGCTACCCAGCGGTCTCCATCATCGCCGACGTCATCGTCAAATACCCGGATGCATTCACACAGGAAGAGATAAAGCTGGCGCTGCAGGCGGCCAATGTCTCCGCCAACTTTGACCTCGCGCTGACCAAAAGCTGGGTGCCCTATCAGGATCCCTGGAACGGCGACAAGCGCTTCACCGTGATGACCCGTCACGGCCAGTATGCCGAGCAGCACGGCTATGTCCCCGCCAACGTCAAACTCAAGCCGGAAGAGGGCGGCATGGCGCAGGACAAGTACGATGAACTGGTCAACGAGTCCGTCTCGTACGGTGTCGAGAATGCCTACTATGACTGGTGCATCGCCCAGCTGGCCCGACTGGCTGGCGACAAATCCGCCGAGAACCGCTATCTGGCCCGGGCGACTACCTGGCGCGCCTATTTTGACTACAACCCGGCGCAATATGGCAAATATGGCGCGACCGGCTTTATGCGCCCCAAAAATTACGATGGCAGCTGGGTCAACAATTACCCCTCCTGCGCCATCGATAAAAACGGCAATCCCGTTACACCACCACAAAACTGTGACACCAACGACAGCAGCCGTTATGACATCTTCTGGCCCTATCGGGCCGAGCACAGGGGGCAGGACTTTACCGAAGGCAACACCTGGCAGTGGAGCTGGTTTGTTCCCCACGATATCGAGGGGCTCAAAGAGGTGATGGGGGGCGAGGAGGGATTCCGGAAGAATCTGGATGCCCTCTTCACCGCCAACTCCAACGCTGATACCTCGCAAGGGGATATGACCGGCTATATCGGGCAGTTCGTGATGGGGAACGAACCGGATCACCATGTTCCCTACCTCTATAACTGGACCAAGGAGCCGTGGAAAACCCAGGAGTATGTGGATCAGGCGGTGCGCAGCTTCTTCCACCCGACCACCACAGGGCTGATTGGCAATGAGGATGTGGGGCAAATGTCCGCCTGGTACATCATGAGTGCGCTGGGCTTCTATCAGGTCACGCCGGGGCTCCCGGTCTACACCATAGGTCGGCCACTGTTTGACAAGGTGATCATGGATATCGATGGCGGAAAATTCACCGTGATCGCCGAAAACAATGGCACCCAAAATATCTATGTGGAATCGGTCACCATCAATGGCAAACCATTGGGGGAAAACCTGACGTTCAATCACAGCGATATTCGTGCCGGTGGTGAACTGAAATTTATCATGACGGCGCAAAAACCGATCCGCTCAGATAATAAATAACCATCATGCACTATCAATATATGTTCAGGCCCAAAGCTTCCTTTGGGCCTCTTTTTTGTTCACTAACAAAAATGTTCAAAAATATACCGCACGCAATTACATGATACCCGGATCACAAACAGCGCGCCTTGCCACAAAAGTCTAGTGAATGACACTTTTTTACTCTGTCGATGAAACAGATGGCATGGGAATAATAGTGCTCGCCGGGATCAATGCCATCGAGCACCAATATTGCTCAGGGATCGCTCCGGTCTCATAAAAATAGATCATGACTGCTTACCCTCTACCCGATGGAGCCGCTCAATATGTTCAAGAAAAATATTCTGGCCATTGCCCTGACCAGCACGGTAGCCATGTTATCCGGCTGCGATTCAGATAACAGCAGCGACAATAACGACGATCAAAAGCCAACGCCAACCAATGTGTTGCAATATGTGAACCCATTCGTTGGCACTGGCTTTAACGGTCACACCTTTCCCGGCCCTGTGGTACCGGAGGGCATGGTGCAACTCTCGCCGGATACCGAGTTGATCGGCTGGCACTCCTCCTCCGGCTATCACTTTGACAAAGATACCCTGTTCGGATTTTCCCACACCCACCTCTCAGGCACCGGCATGGGGGGGCTGGGGGATATTCTGTTCCTGCCCTTTACCGAAGATAAATCCAAATACATCGAGCAAAGCGATGATTACCGCAAAGCCATCTCGGTCAAAATGGACAAAAAATCCGAGCAGGCCGAGCCTGGCTACTATGCGGTGCGCATCGCCGAGAATGGCATCAAGGCCGAGCTGACCGCCTCCGAGCGGGTGGGCTTTCACCGCTACACCTATCCGCAGGGGCAACCCCAACGGCTGAAGATCGATTTGAACTCGATCCTCAACAGCGACTGGGGATCGAGTTCGCTGCGCAACAAACTCACCGTCAGCGAAGATGGCTACACCATCACCGGCGAGCGAGATGCGACTCACTTCTCCGGCTGGGCGAAAAACCAGAAGATCTTCTTCCATGCGACCTTCGACAAGAAGATCAAAGGGGTCTACATCCTCGCTGGTGGTGTGCCGGTAGAGGGCTTGAGCGCCGAGCACAAGGCCAAATCCAAAGCGGATGTCACCGCTTACGTCGAATTTGAAGAGGGCGGCTCAGCCCAACTGAACGCCAAAGTTGCCCTATCGGCGGTCGATGCCACCGGCGCATGGAACAACTACCAGGCCGAAGGGGATGTTTCGTTTGACGAGGCCCGCGCCAACGCCCGCGAGAAGTGGGCCAACGCCCTCAATTTCACCATCGAGGGGGGCAGCAAGGAGCAAAACGAGATCTTCTACACCGCCCTCTACCACACCAAGATCGCCCCCATCGTCCATCAGGATGTGGATGGCAACTACCGCGGCATGGGCAAAGGGGCGCAGGCCAAGGGGGAAGGCAGCTACTCCATCCACTATGGCCAGGCAAGCGAAGATCAGCCCAACTTCTCGGTCTACTCACTGTGGGACACCCAGCGAGCGCTGCACCCGCTCAAAACCATCACCGAACCCACCCGCGCCGTGCAGTATGCCAAGAACCTGCTCCAGAAGTATCTGGAGAGCGGCCTGCTGCCCAAGTGGGAGCATCTGGGGGATGAGACAGGCACCATGGTGGGCTATCCGGCGGTGGTGGTGATTGCCGACGCCATCACCAAATACCCCGATGCCTTCACTGCGCAGGAGAAAAATCTGGCGCTCACGGCCGCCATCGACTCCTCCACCTATACCAACTACCCCATGCTGGCGACCGAGTGGGACAAGGCGGTGCTGGACAAGACCCTGACCAACCACATCGATTACATCGAGAAAAACGGCTTCGCCCCGGCAGTGCAGCGGATCGACGGTCAGCCCGTCTTCGCTGACTACACCCTCGAGTCGGTCTCCTACGGTCTGGAGAACGCCTTCTATGACTGGGCCATCGCCCGGATCGCCAAGGCGGCCGGCAACCCGGCGGCCGAAGCGCGCTATCTGGCCCGTTCTAACGGCTACCAGCGCTACTTCGATCACAATGCGGCCGAATACGCCCAGTACGGGGTGACCGGTTTCATGCGTCCGGTGATGATCGATGGCTCCTTCATGACGCCATTTGATCCCTATGGCACCGAGCATGAGACCGGCAACTATACCGAGGGCAACGCCTGGCAGTGGACCTGGTTTGTGCCCCATGACATCAAGGGGCTGAAAACCGCGATGGGCGGAGAAGAGGCATTCAAGCAGAATCTGGACGCCACCTTCGCCGCCGAGAGTCAGGGGTCGGAGACCGCTGACATGACCGGGATGATGGGTCAGGTGGCCTTCGGCAATGAACCCTCCCACCATATTCCCTACCTCTACAACTGGACATCGGAGCCGTGGAAAACTCAGGAGACGGTCGACTACATCCTCGACACCATGTACTCGAACACCCCGGCAGGCATCATAGGCAACGAGGATGTGGGCTCCATGTCTGCCTGGTATGTGATGTCAGCACTTGGCTTCTATCAGGTGAATGCGGCAGACCCCGTTTACACTATTGGCCGCCCGCTATTTGCCAAAGCGACCATCCCGGTCAAGGGGGGAACCTTCACCATCATCGCCGATAACAACAGCGCCAAGAACCGCTATGTCCAGTCGGCCACCATCAATGGCAAACCGCTCAAAGATGGTCTCTTCTTCGAGCACAAGGAGTTTGTACCGGGGGGCAACCTCCACTTCGTGATGGGCGATACCCCGCCACAAAAGTAACTAACGATAGCATTGAGGTGACATCCAGCACGCAACCCGAAAATGTCACTTTGTGATACCCGACGGCCCACGCCAGATGGATTGATAAAATCCAATCAGCGCTGGGCCATTTTATTTTCCAGTGGGAAGCCCTGGTTCAGCCATTAACCCGTTTTTCTCAAATCAGCCTTAAATCGGGCAATAAACCGCAAAAAATGGCTGTAAATCCCATTACAAGGGTTTTTCTGTCATACCTTGACCGCTGTCACATCCCGCCATGAATTAAACAAAAACAACTATTGAGTTGAAGCTCAATACTTTGCGAGCTGGATCACACCAGCAAAACCATGCAACAAAAATCCAGTTATTGCTACATTCATCGCCTGTCCAACCCTACCCGTGAGGGCAATAATGAGCCCAATTCGCAACGCATGACTTAGCCCTTACAGGGAAGGAGAGTGAGATGTTACCCACCATGACCAACGGCAGACTCATCTGCCTGGAGTTGAAGGCCACCAGCAAGGAGGCCCTGTTCGACGAGATGGCACAGATGCTGGCGCGCGAGGGCGCCGTGTCTGATCAACAGCAATTCGTCAAGGATATCTGGGCCCGCGAGCAGCTGGACTGCACCGGCTTCGAGCAGGGTGTCGCCCTGCCCCACGCCAAGAGCAAGGCGGTCAGCCGTCCGGCCATTGCCATCGGTGTCAGCCGTCAGGGTATCGAGTACGGCGCCGAAGATGGCAAGCCGACCCAGCTGATCTTCATGATCGCCTCCCCGGATGGCGGCGCCAACCACCACATCGAAGTGCTGGCGGAGCTCTCTACCCGTCTGCTGGAACCGGGCTTTATCGAGCAGATGAAGGCGGCCACTACCGTCGAGCAAGCCCTGACTCTGCTCAAGCAAGGCCCGAAAATGGAAAAACCCGCCCCTGCCGCCAAACCGGCTGCCACTGCTCCGGTTGAACCCACCGATCGCACCTTCAAGGATCGCCTCAACACCATGAAGCAGCACCTGCTGTTTGGTACCTCCCACATGATCCCCTTCATCGTGGCAGGCGGTGTGCTGCTGTCACTGTCGGTGATGATGAGCGGCAAGGGCGCCGTGCCGGAAGCGGGCTTCCTCAAGGATATGGCGACCATGGGTATCGCCGGCCTGACCCTGTTTACTGCCGTACTGGGTGGCTACATCGCCTACTCGCTGGCTGACAAACCGGGCCTGGCCCCGGGCATGATCGGCTCCTGGATTGCCGTTCAGCACTATCAAACCGGTTTCCTCGGCGCCATTCTGGTGGGCTTTATCGCCGGCTTCGTGGTCAATCAGCTAAAACGGATCAAGCTGCCTGACTCCATGACCTCCCTCGGCTCCATCTTCATCTATCCGCTGATCGGTACCTTCCTGGTGTGTGGCATCGTGATGTGGGGGATCGGTGCCCCGATCGCCGCCATGATGGAAGGGATGAACCACTGGCTCTCCAGCATGGCGGGCTCAGGTAAAGTGATGCTGGGTGCCATTCTGGGTGGTATGACCGCCTTCGATATGGGCGGCCCGGTCAACAAGGTTGCTACCCTGTTTGCCCAGACTCAGGTCAACACCCAGCCCTGGCTGATGGGCGGCGTCGGTATCGCCATCTGTGTACCGCCGCTGGGTATGGCGCTGGCGACCTTCATGTCTCCGAAGCGTTACAAGAAAGAAGAGCGTGAATCCGGTAAAGCGGCCGCCATCATGGGCATGATCGGTATCAGTGAAGGTGCTATCCCGTTCGCCGCTGCTGACCCCATGCGCGTTATCCCGGCCATCGTCGCAGGCGGCATCGTCGGCAACATCACCGGCTTTATGATGCACAGTATCAACCACGCCCCCTGGGGTGGCTGGATTGTCCTGCCGGTTGTTGAAGGCAAGATGGGTTACATCCTGGGCACCATCCTCGGCGCACTGACCACCGCCATCATCGTCAACCTGCTGAAGAAGCCAGTGAGCGAAGAAGATGACGTCACTACCCCCCAAACCAGCTTCGAAGTCATTGAAGCGGAAGGGGAAGCAGACGTACTGGCCATCACTGCCTGCCCGTCTGGCGTAGCCCACACCTTCCTGGCCGCCAAGAGCCTGCAGAAGGCTGCCGCCCAGCAGGGGATCAAGATCAAGGTCGAGACCCAGGGCGCCAACGGCATCATCAACCGCATTACCGCCAAGGATGTCGCCAACGCCCGCTGCGTCATCTTCGCCCACGACGTGGCTATCAAGAACCGCGAGCGCTTCACCGATATCGAAGTCATCGATGTGAAGACCAAGGAGGCGATTCACAATCCGGAAGCACTGCTGGCCCGCACGCAGGGCAACAAGGCAAACGCCGCCTGATAGCAGTCAGACAGCTCATCACAAGGGGCCCATCGCGGGCCCCTTTTCGTTGTCTGCCGAGCAACCGCACATCATCCCACCGACCAAGCAACTGATTTAAAACATATTAACCAGTCACATCACGGATCTTGGCGAGCCGTCACAGAACGGTGACGTGTAAAAAAACAGCAATTGAAGCGCTGGTCAGATCTCATGTCAAATGGCTCCGCCTACTAAACTGGAGCATCACAAAAATGATAAAAATCAATAAATTGGTTCTGGCTGTTACCCTCACCCTCACTACCACCCCCTTGCTGGCGGCCCACTGGGCGTGTGGGGACCACGTGCGTTTCGGCCTCCCCTCCGAATCGGATCAGAAGCTCTGCCGGGAAGGGTATGCCGTCGGTTACAACTACGACTACAAGGTGGCGGACTGGGTCTCCTACCGGATGACCGCCCAGAGCGCACAGGGCACAGTGCCGCGCAAGGATGCCTTCGCCGAGGACAGGGAGATCCCAGTCGCCTACCGCGCCACCCTCTCCGACTACAAGGGCTCGGGCTACGATCGTGGCCATCAGGCCCCGGCAGGGGACATGAAATCGAACAAGAACACCATGAAAGAGAGCTTCCTGCTGAGCAACATGACGCCGCAGATCGGGGTGCTCAACCAGAAGGCGTGGCGCGTGCTGGAGGACAAGGTGAACAAGTGGGCGGTCTCCCGCAAGGATGTGCAGGTGATCACCGGCCCCATCTTTACCGGCTCTGAAGAGTCCATCGGACAGGGTGTGGCGATCCCGAGCGCCTACTACAAGATCGTGATGGACCCGGCCAGACTGCAGGCCATCGCCTTTATCATGCCGCAGGAAGAGGTGCCCATCAGCCAGATCGCCGACTACCGGGTCTCGGTACGCGAGGTGGAAGAGCAGACCCAGCTCAACTTCTTCAGCGATATGCCCGAAGAGCAGCAAGAGACGCTGGAAGCCCGCATCTCCCCGATGTGGAACTGACCGCGAATACTCGTCAGCAGATAGATTGAGACGCCATCAGTCTTGCATCGCAACAGAGGCAGGGGGAGTTAAACTCCCCCTGCCCTTTTCAGATGGCTGCTGACCCGTTGCGGCCACTTTTGCGGCCACTGGTGTGGCATCACCCGACGACTCGCCCCGACTCACAGTTTGCCGCACCGTTAGCTGGTATATTGCCCTCTCTTTGGCACTAACAGACTGAATTGACGCACATTTGCCTTATCCCATCGGCCCACAAGCCGCTGCGCCACGGCGCGATTCAGCCCGACAGAGGACCTTTTGATGAAACAGACCCTTCTTGCCCTCACCCTCGGCGGCCTGCTGGCGCTCTCCCCCCTCGCCCTGCAAGCGGCTGAGAGCTCGATGCAGATGGAGCACGACCTCAATACCCTGGTCAGCAAACGCCAGGCAGTGGACATGCTGCTCGGCGAAGCGCTGCAGATCTACAAGTCGCCAGCCAAGATCTCCCACGCCGGTTTTACCGCCAAGATGCCGAGCAATATGGAGCTGGTGACCGAGCGGCTGCTGGCCGCCTACCAGCTTGAACCCTACCGCACCGACCTGCTCATCTCGGCGGCCAACGCCCAGATCTACAACAGCAACCTGAGCCGCGCCATCACCTTGCTGGAGCAGGCGCAGGCCGTCGCCCCCGATGATCTCGACATCAACAGCTATCTCGCCATCTGGCAGCTGGTGAAGGGCAACAAGGATGCCTCCCGCAGCTATCTGGCGAAAGTGGCTGATCGCAACAGTGGCCGCGCCGCCGATCTGGAGGAGATCATCGCCCGGGTGCAGCGGATCACCGCCGCCCCGCTGCAGACCGAACTGACCGAGGATCAGGTGAAGGCCAGCAGGGAGGGCAAACGCGCCATCGTCACCCTGGGCTACGCCCTCAATCCCGACGGCAGCATGGACAAGATCCTGCTGGGCCGCCTGCAAACCACCCTTGAGCTGGCCAAAGCCGACCCGGAAGCGCTGCTCATCCTGACCGGCGGCGTGCCCCAGAACCGCCAGACCGAGGGCAAGCTGATGGCCGACTGGCTGGCCAACCACGGCATCGATCGCAGCCGCCTGATTGAAGAGAACTACGCCACCAGCACGGTGGATAACGCCCTCTACAGCGCCTATGCCCTCGCCCGCCACCAGATTGACTATGCGGTGCTGGTAAGCTCCGCCAGCCATGTACGCCGCGGCCAGACGGTGCTGGAAATCGCCTGCGACCAGATTGGCCCGGCCAACATCAAGGTGGCGAGCGTCAGCTACCCCGACAAGCCCCTCGAGGAGCTGGCCACCCCGAGCGAGAGCGAGCTGCTCGGCATCTATCGCGACGCCCTGCGCACCTACGGCATGTGGAGCTACCGCTCCGCCCCGCTGATCGAGCGTTGATCGGCCATCAAAATGAAAAAGAGAGGGAGGCGTGATGCCTCCCTCTCTTTTTGTTGACCGATGGTTGGCCAAGCCGCGCCCGTTAGCTGACGATAAAGCCCTGTGAGGGGGCCGCTTTGGGATCGTCACCGAAGCGGTTCGGCCCCTGCTGACCGTTGCAAACCATAAAGTAGATAAGCACCAGGGTGCCGATAATTGGGATAAGCCCGAGCAGCAGCCACCATGCGCTGCGGTCGGTATCGTGCAGGCGACGGGCCGCCACCGCCAGCGATGGAAGCAGCACCGCCAGCGAATAGATGGAGCTGATCAGCTCATTGTCGCCGCCGATCAGCTTGTCCACCATGCCGAGCAGCAACATGGCGATGACGTTGCACAGCACGAACATCCAGTATTCGGTGCGACGGGCCCGCCCGCTGAATACCGCATATTGCTTGAGGACCGAGAGATACCAGTTCATTGCGCCTCCAGACTGTTTTCAAAAACAAGTAGTTGCAGATCCGAACCGAGCTTAGCGCGATCAGTGTCCGGCGTCGATCACCAGCTGCTCCAGATCCTGGCGACTGACCCGTTTGCTGTCCACCTTCACATAGAGCGAACGTTCCTTCCGTGCCAGCAGTACATCGTTCACCCCATCGCAGGCACGGAGTTTCTGCTCCAGTGCAGGGCTCGCCTCCACCCCTTCCGGTAACAGGATGCGCAGACTGCTCACATAGGGGGGCTCCTGCATGGTGAGGCTGACCCCGAGCCAGACAAGGGCCAGCGCAGAGCAGCCGCCAAACACCAGGGCGCCACCACCCAGACTGTAGAGCAGGCCCCCCAGGCTGCCACCGATAGCCACTCCGATAAACTGGCTGGTGGAGTAGATCCCCATGGCCGTCCCCTTGTAACCCGGTGGCGACTCCTTGCTGATCAGGGATGGCAGCAACGCCTCCATCACGTTGAAGCCGATGAAGAAGAGCTGCAGGCCGGCGAGCAGGCCCCACAACTGCAGGCCAGCCTGCCACAGCACCACTTCGGCGCTGAGCATCACCAGCACGCAGATCTGGAACACCAACTTCATCTTTCTGCGCGTCTCGGCATAGATGATGAAGGGCACAACGCTGACGAAGGCGATCAGCATGGTGACCAGATAAGCCTGCCACTGGCTGTCCCGAGGCAGACCCGCTTGCTCCAGCAGCGGCGGCAACGCCACGAAGCTCGACATCAACAGGGTATGCACGCACAAAATGCCGAGATTGAGTTTGAGCAGGCGCGGATTGGTCAGCACAGTGCGCATCCCGCCCCTGACCATGCCGGACTCTCGATTGAGCAGATGAGTTGTCGGTGTCGGCACCAGCCAGAGGGTGACGGCGATGCCCCCCAGCGCCAGCAGGGCGATGAGCCAGAACAGGCCGGAGAGTCCCAGCGCATGAGTAATCAGGGGGCCAGTCACCATGGCAATGGCGAAGGTGATACCAAAGCTCACCCCGATAAAAGCCATCGCCTTGGTGCGGTTCTGTTCGCGGGTGAGATCCGACAAGAGCGCCATCACGGCCGCCGAGATAGCGCCGCTCCCCTGCAGGGCGCGGCCGAGGATCACGCCCCAGATAGAGTGAGTCAGCGCAGCGATCACACTGCCAAGAGCAAACACCAGCAGACCGCCGATGATGAGTGGCTTGCGGCCCACCTTGTCGGAAAGCAAACCGAACGGGATCTGGAACAAAGCCTGGGTCATGCCGTAGATGCCGATGGCCAGGCCAATCAGCGCCTCGGAGGCACCGGCCAGCGACATGCCATAGGTAGTCAACACCGGCAGAACCATAAACATGCCAAGCATGCGCAGAGAGAAGACGGAGCCGAGCGCCCAAGTGGCACGGCGCTCGCCCCTCGTCATGGTGAAATCATTCATGATGGCCTCGATAGTTCAGGGAACAAGGAAGAGTCAAGGGGTGGCCGACACGCACCATGCCACACCCTACACAGGGGAAAAGTACCCGATGGGCGGCCCCATAATAACAGAGCCGGGAAGGTTCCCGGCTCTGGATCTCGTGCAATCGGAAGCAACGCACACTATCGGAGCAACATGCTCACCAGCGCCACAGGCTCGGCCTCTGGCTGGAAGTCTACCGACATCATGACACTCAGACAGGTAATGGTGACGATGGAAAACATAAACAGCTTGCGCGCCCAGAGAGCATCATCAACCAGCTGTTTGTAACCCGACAGCGCCATCCCCAGCCACCAGACACTCACCGCAGTGGCCACCACCAGATACTTGTAGCCGGCGTAACCGCCGAGGAACAGCATCAGGGTCGGCACCATAAAGGCCAGGATGTAGAGGGTAATGTGGTGCTTGGCCACCGAAATTCCCTTCACCACCGGCAACACCGGAATGTTGGCCGCCTGATAATCCTTGAAGCGGAAAATGGCGATCGCATAGGAGTGCGGCATCTGCCACAGGCTGAAGATCGCCAGCAGGATCAAGGCCCCCGAGTCGAACTGACCGCTCACCGCACAGTAGCCGATGACCGGCGGCGCGGCGCCGGAGAGGCTGCCCACCAGGGTGCCGTAGACCGAGTGACGCTTCATGTAGAGGCTGTAGACCCCCACATAGACAATGAAGCCCAGCACCGCCAGCAGAGCGGCCAACGGATTGGCCGCCCAATAGAGCAGTGCAATGCCCGCCATGCCAAGCGCGGTGGCGTACCAGAGCGATACGCCGGGGGCGATCAGCCCCTTCACCAGAGCACGGTTCTTGGTGCGCTCCATGATGCAGTCGATGTCCCGGTCGATGTAGTTGTTGAACACGCAACCGGAGGCCACCACCAGCGAAACACCCACCATGGTCAGAATGAACAGGGGCAGGTCCAGGCTTCCTTTTGAAGCCAGCAGAAATCCCCCGATCACCGAGATGAGGTTGCCGAAGATGATGCCCGGCTTGGTCACTTGCAGGTATTGCTTCATCATTGCCAGCCTGCTCAGTGGACCATCATGTTGATGTTGAGGTTGTACATGATCCACAGGGAACCCACGACCACGATGGCAATGATGAGCACGGTAAAGACCAGTGCCACCAGGTTCCAGCGCTCTTCAGACGAGGTATTCATATGCAGGAAGTAGATCAGATGCACGAAGATCTGCACCACCGCCATGCCAACCACGGTGGCCAGCACGGTGGTGTGGGAGGCGGAGCCATCTATCACCATCCAGAACGGTACGGCAGTCAGGATCAGTGACAGCACGAAGCCGATCAGGTAGCTCTTGGCGCTGCCGTGGCTGGCGCCGTGAGAATCAACGGAATGACTCATTTACATTGCTCCCATCAGATAGACCACGGTAAAGACGCAGATCCACACAACGTCGAGGAAGTGCCAGAACAGGCTCAGGCACATCAGGCGGGAGCGGTTGCGATCGGTCAGCCCCTTCTTGGCCACCTGCACCATCATCACGATGATCCAGATCAGGCCACTGGTCACGTGGATACCGTGAGTACCAACCAGGGTAAAGAAGGCTGAGAGGAAGGCACTGCGATCCGGGCCGTAACCTTCTGCGATCAGGTGATGGAACTCGTAGATCTCCATCGCGATAAAACCGGCACCCAGCACAAAGGTCACCAGCAACCAGCCATTGACGGTAGACACCCGGTTCTTGTTCATCGCCAACATGGCAAAACCGAAGGTGATGGAGCTCAACAGCAGCAGCATGGTTTCGGCAAATACGAACGGCAGTTCGAAGATATCCTTGCCGCTCGGACCGCCGGCAGTGCCGTTGACCAGAACCGCATAGGTTGCAAACAGACATGCAAACAGAATGCAGTCACTCATCAGGTAGATCCAGAAACCAAACACCTTGTTGGCACCGGCATCATGGTGCCCATGGTCATGGGCACTCTCGTGAGTGTGATGTAGAACGTCGGTCGCCATAGCGTCACGCCCCCTTGTTAATGTTGGCAAAATGCTGATCTTCGATGCGCGTGATCTCGTCAACCTGGACGTAGTAGTCCACGTCATCGTTGAAGCTGTGGATGATCCAGCTGCCAATCATGGCGGCAAAGGCAAGGATGGCCATCCACCAGATATGCCAGATCATGGCAAAGCCAAAGACGGCGCTGAAGCCCGCGATGATCACCCCTGCCCCGGTGTTCTTGGGCATGTGGATCGGTGCATACTGCTTGGGCTGCTGATAGGCTGAACCGTTTTGCTTGGCCTCCCAGAAGGCATCCAGACCGGTGATCTTCGGCTCGATGGCGAAGTTGTAGAAGGGCGGCGGTGAAGAGGTCGCCCACTCCAGCGTCCGGCCACCCCAGGGGTCACCACTCACATCACGGTTCTGCTCGCGGTCACGGATGCTGACCACCAGCTGGATCACCTGGCACAAGACACCAAGGGCAATCAGGCCGGCACCACAGGCGGCTACCACCAGCCAGGGGTGGAAGGCCGGATCCAGCTGTTGACTGATGCGGCGGGTCATCCCCATGAAGCCCAGTACGTAAAGCGGCATGAAGGCAACAAAGAAGCCGATAATCCAGCACCAGAAAGCACGCTTGCCCCAGGTTTCATTCAAGGTGAAGCCGAACGCCTTGGGGAACCAGTAGGTGATTCCTGCAAAGCAGCCAAATACCACGGCACCAATGATGACGTTGTGGAAGTGAGCGATGAGGAACAGGCTGTTGTGCAACACGAAGTTGGCCGCCGGCACCGAGAGCAGTACCCCTGTCATGCCACCTATGGTGAAGGTGATGATGAAACCGACGGTCCACAACATGGGTGAGGTGAACTCGATGCGACCACGGTACATGGTGAACAACCAGTTGAAGATCTTCACCCCGGTCGGGATGGAGATGATCATGGTGGTGATGCCGAAGAAGGCATTCACGTTTGCGCCCGAGCCCATGGTGAAGAAGTGGTGCAACCAGACAATGAAGGAGAGCACGGTAATGGCAATGGTCGCCCATACCAGCGAGGTGTAGCCGAACAGCTTCTTCTTGCTGAAGGTGGCCACCACTTCGGAGAAGATCCCGAATACCGGCAACACCAGGATATAAACCTCGGGGTGGCCCCAGGCCCAGATCAGGTTGATGTACATCATCATGTTGCCACCCATGTCATTGGTAAAGAAATGGGTACCCAGATAGCGGTCTGCGGTGAGCAGGGCGATGGTAACGGTCAGGATCGGGAAGGAGGCGATGATCAGTACGTTGGAGCACAAAGCCGTCCAGGTGAACACCGGCAGACGCATCATGGTCATGCCAGGAGCGCGCATCTTGATGATGGTGGCGAAGAAGTTGACGCCAGTCAGCAAGGTACCAAGACCCGAGATCTGCAGACTCCAGATCCAGTAATCAACCCCGACCCCCGGGCTGTACTCCAGCCCGGAGAGGGGCGGATAGGCCAGCCAGCCGGTCTGGGCGAATTCACCGACCCCGAGGGAGACGTTGATCAGCACCACGGCGGCGGCGGTGAACCAGAAGCTGATGTTGTTGAGGAAGGGAAAAGCCACATCACGGGCACCGATCTGGAGCGGCACGACGATATTCATCAGACCGATCACCAGTGGCATGGCCACGAAGAAGATCATGATGACCCCGTGGGCGGTGAAGATCTGGTCGTAGTGATGCGGCGGTAAAATGCCGTCACCACCAGCCGAAGCCATCACCTGCTGGGTACGCATCATCACCGCATCGGCGAAGCCGCGCAGCATCATGACCATACCCAGGATCAGATACATGACCCCAAGACGCTTGTGGTCGACCGAGGTAAGCCACTCTTTCCACAGATATTGCCACTTGCCGAAATAGGTGATCAGGCCGGCAACGGCCAGCCCCCCCAAAATGATACCGGCTACCGTCACCATGATGATGGGTTCATGGAACGGAATGGCATCGAGTGTTAATTTTCCAAACATCGGTTATTCCTCGGATCCTGCTTGCACAGCCTTGTTATCCAACGGCGCGTTCATATGTCCGGCATGCTCCTTCTGCCCGTCATGCGCCATAGCGGCATGGTCCATCTGCATATGTGCCATGTCATCGTGATTCATGGCGGCGCCATGCTCTGAGGGGGCTTTATGGGTCATCCCCTTGTGCTCGCCATGCCCCATGTCACCCATAAACTTGTTGATCAGCTTGACGAAAAGGGCCGGATCGGCACTTGAGAAATACTCCACCGGGTGGTTTTCGCTCTTCTTGGCCAGCGCATTGAACTCATCCATGGTGGTCAGCATCTTGGGAGAGGCCCTGACTTTGGCAACCCAGGCATCAAAACCGGCCTGATCCTGCGTGGCAATCGCCTTGAACTTCATGCCCGAGAAACCGGCTCCGCTATAACTGCTGGAGATACCGTCATACGCGCCTGCTTCATTGGCAATGAGATGCAACTTGGTCTGCATACCTGCCATGGCATAAATTTGCCCGCCCAGCTTGGGAATGAAGAAAGAGTTCATGACTGTGTCTGAAGTCACCCGAAAATTGACGGGGGTATTGACCGGGAATGCTAATTCATTGACCGAGGCAATCCCTAATTCTGGGTAGACAAACAGCCATTTCCAGTCGAGGGAAATGACATCAATCTGGATCGGCTTCACCGTAGAATCCAACGGTTTGTAAGGATCCAGTTCGTGGGACGTTTTCCAGGTAATGGTTGCCAGGATGACGATGATAATAATTGGCACGGTCCACACAACCGCTTCAATTTTATTGGAGTGAGACCAATCCGGAGTATATTTAGCGTTGGTATTTGATGCCCTGTATTTGCGGGCAAAGACCACAGCCATAATAATTACAGGGATCACCACAATTAACATCAGCCCCAAGGCGGTTAATATCAGTGATTTCTGCTCCAGACCAATCTGCCCTTTGGGGTTCATCAAGGCCATGTCGCAGCCGGTCAGCAAGCTGGCCGATGCGAGCAACAGCAAAGCACCCAAGCCCCTCTTTAATTCAAAAGGTCTCATGCAGTGTCCTTATGGTCGCAGGCTAAAGTTGTAAAAACGGGCAACATTGTGATCAGAACCAGAACATGTAAACAACATGAAAAATTAATCCCGAGATTGTGCAAAACTTGGCGAACGCATGTGAAAATTGTTAATCAACCATCCAAGTCACTATAAATAGTGCTTTTCCCTATAATTAATCAACAGAACTGCCATCTCAAATTACAGTTGAACTCTGCACACTAAACTACCAACAAACCTCACATAGTATATGGATATATGAGGCTAAAATTTCGCCCTCCAGCATGAATAATAAACAGCTGCTGGCTACGATGATAAATGACCAATTAAATACATCTGCATTTACATAGTTAAATGCACCCACAGATAGCTGCCCTATATTTCTGCTGCGTTTATTTTTAAAATCGGCTAACCAGAACAAGTCTGTCACTTGGCCCCTTGTTTGAATAATTTGTTTAATAAGTTATTATCAAACTATATAGACGCCATGCGAATATGGCGGTAGGTTGCGTCCTCTTGCTGCTGGTCAGCTACCCATTCCACTCTGTGCTTTTCCATTTTTCATACAGCAGGTATTGCCATGAGTATTACACGCAGAGATTTTCTCAACGGCGTTGCCATTACCATTGCGGCAGGCATCGCCCCCATCAATCTGCTCAAGGCTGCCGAAGGCGGCAGCGCGCTGGCGGATAAAACCCTGGCCTACCCGCCCGCCCTCACCGGCCTGCGCGGTAACCACCCGGGCTCTTTCGAACCGGCCCACAGCATCGCCCGTGACGGCAAGCAGTATGACTTTGCCAATCTCCCTCTTGAGGAAGAGGTCGACCTGGTGATCGTCGGCGCTGGCATCAGCGGTCTGGCCGCCGCCTGCTTCTATCAGCAACTGCTCGGCGCAGATAAGAAGATCCTGCTGCTCGACAACCACGACGACTTTGGCGGCCACGCCAAGCGCAACGAGTTCACCACCCCCGATGGCCTGCGTCTGGGCTACGGCGGCAGTGAATCCCTGCAATCACCGCGCTCGGTATACAGCCCGGTGGCGCTTGGTCTGCTCAAGGCACTGGAGGTCAACATCGACGAGCTGGCCAAAGGGTTCCAGCAGACCTTCTATCCGGATCTGGGGCTGAGCCGCGGCGTCTATTTCGACGAGAAGCACTTTGGCGTCAACAAGATAGTGAACGGGGATCCGGGCCATAACGTAGCGGATGACATCCCGCGCGATCGTCTTAACGGTCGTCCGCTGGCGGAGTTTATCGGTGACTTCCCCCTCGATGATGCCGACAAAGCAGCCCTGTTGGCCCTGCACGAATCGAAGATCGACTACCTGAGCGGCATGACCCGCGAGCAGCAGGACGAGTGGGTCACCCGCAACAGCTACACAACCTTCCTGCGCGATAAAGTGGGTCTGAGCGAGCGGGCAATCACCTACTTCCAGCAGCGTACCAACGACTTCCAGGCGGTCGGCATCGACGCCACCGCCTGCGCCGATGCGCGCCTCTGCGCCTTGCCGGGGTTCGACGGCCTAAATCTGACGCCGCTGGATGCAGAGGAGCAGGCGGAGCTGGACGATCCGTATATCTTCCACTTCCCGGATGGCAACGCCGGCCTCACCCGACTGATGGTGCGCAAGCTCATCCCGCAGGTGGCGCCGGGCCACACCATGCAGGATGTGGTGCTGGCCAAGTTTGACTACAGCAAACTCGACCTGCCCGAGCACAAGGTACGGTTGCGTCTTGGCAGCACGGCGCTACAGGCTAAAAACGTGCGCCTCGCCGATGGCAAGCTGGCGGTGGATGTCACCTACATCAAAGAGGGCAAGCTGCATCGGGTACGGGCCAAGCAGTCGATCATGGCGGGCTACAACATGATGATCCCCTACATGGTGCCCGAGATGCCGGAGCCCCAGAAGGAGGCTCTGCGCCAGAACGTCAAGGCGCCGCTGGTCTACACCAAGGTGGTGATCAAGAACTGGCAAGCATTCGTCAAGCTGGGGGTGCACGAGGTCTACTCCCCCGCAGCCCCCTACAGTCGGGTCAAACTCGACTATCCGGTCAACCTCGGTGGTTATGAGCATCCCAAAAACCCGGATCAGCCCATGTGCCTGCACATGGTCTATGTACCGACCCTGCCGGGCAGCGGCCTGTCGGCACGCGAGCAGTCCCGCAAGGGGCGCGCCATGATCCTCGGCATGCCATTCGAGCAGCACGAGCAGATGATCCGCGAGCAACTGCAGGGGATGCTCGGCAGCGCCGGTTTCAACCATGAGCAGGATATCCTCGCCATCACGGTCAACCGCTGGTCCCACGGCTACTCCTATATCACCAACACCCTGTTTGATGACGAGGAGCAGTGCGAGAAGTGGATCGAGCTGGGTCGCCAACCGATCGGCAACATCACCATCGCCAACTCGGATGCAGGCTGGAGCCCCTACGCCCACGCCGCCATCGACGAAGCGTGGCGCGCCGTCAACGAGCTGGTTGCCATGAGCAAGGGAGGTGCCCAATGAGCCGCGCCCTGTCACTGACTGCCAGCGCCCTGCTGCTGGCCCTGCCGACCCTTGCCGCCCACGCAGCCCCCGCTATGTCGGCAGGGGAATACGTGGCCAAGCTGGGCGATTGCGCCGCCTGTCACACCAGCGAGACCAGCAAGCCGCTGGCAGGCGGCAAAGGATTCCCGACCCCTATCGGCACCGTATTTGCCACCAACATCACCCCCGACAAGACCCACGGTATCGGCAACTACAGCCTGCCGGAGTTCATCAAGGTGATGCGTGAAGGGGTGGCCCGCGACGGCCATCACCTCTATCCGGCCATGCCCTACACCGCCTACGCCAAGATGAGCGATAAGGATCTCGAAGATCTCTATCACTACCTGATGAAGGAGGTGCAACCGCTGGCCATCGCCAACAAAGAGAGCGACATCCCCTGGCCGCTCAACATGCGCTGGCCGCTGATGGGATGGAACTGGATCTACCACGACGACAGCCGCTTCACCCCGGTCGCAGGCAAGAGCGAAGAGTGGAACCGTGGCGCCTATCTGGTGCAGGGTGCCGGTCACTGCGGCAGTTGCCACACTCCGCGCGGGCTTGGCATGCAGGAGAAAGCGCTGACTGAGGCGGACCCTGTCTACCTAAGCGGGGCGGCGCTGGATGGCTGGTATGCCCCCGACATTCGCGGCAGCCGTTACAGCAAGCAGGCGCTGATCGATCTGCTGAAAACCGGCCGCAGCCAACATGAAGCGGTCGCGGGCCCCATGGGGGAAGTGATCACTCACAGCAGCCAGTATTTCAGCGACGCCGATCTGGCCAGCATCGCCACCTATCTCACCGATCTGAAAGATGAGCCGGTCGCGGAGAAAGGGGCCCGTGCCTATGCCAGTGCCAGCGGCAAGGCGGACTACGCCATGTACTGCTCCACCTGTCACGGGGTCAACGGCCAGGGCAATGACCACGTCATTCCCTCGCTGGTGAACAACCGCACCGTGCTGGCGAGCGATCCGTCGAGCCTGATCAACGTGCTGCTACACGGTGCCGAGACGCCCATTACGCAGGGGCATATCGGCTACCATATGCCGGGTTATGCCTGGGCTCTCAACGACGAACAGGTGGCCGAGCTGGTCAACACCCTGCGCGCTTCCTGGGGCAATCAAGGCACCGCCGTCAAGGCAGCGGCGGTCAAGGCCCAGCGCGAGCTGCACGGCAAGGAGTAAGGGCTGTCAGCCCTCTCTTGGCCAAGTGCCATAAAAAACGGGCCTCCACTGGAGGCCCGTTTGCTATTGATTAACCATGTTCCGGTGCTTATCCCTTGCGGGATTTTGGCCCCGGCAGTGGCGCCGTTGGCTGGCGGTAATCGCCATAGGGGAAGATATTGCGAAACCGCTGGGCCACCGGCTCGGGGATAGAGCGGGAGAAGATCAACTTCACACCATCGCCATCGCGCTGCCCCACAATGCGACCGCGTACCGTATCGTGGCGCAGGATCTGTTTGGCATGGTCAATAAAAGCGGGTGAGACCTTGCCCTGCTTGACCACCACCTTGCCGGGAGCAAGGCGGATCTCGAACAGGGCGCCACGCCCCAGCTTCATCAACCACCAGATCAGCGCAATCGCTACGATCAAGGAAATCCAGGCCATCTTCATCCCTCCCAAGGTCTTGATATCAGGCAGTATAAGCGGCCATGCGCTCCGATTGTTTGGCGCCGATCACAGCCCCCGCGTCAGCGCAATAGCGCCCCTTTGCTCAGCAATCCTTGCCCCAGCCCACCAGCGTCTCGCGATAGAGCGCCAGCAAGGCTTCATCGCGCACCGCCACCCCGACCTGCTGCGGACGATAGGCTGCCCAGTCATCGTGGGAGTGGCGCTTGCCATCGAACTTTTGCAGGGTGTGGCCGATGGCCGGACCGCTGGTGATAACCCGTACCGGCCCCTCGCGCAGGGTAAAGAGTGTCGGATCAATCACATAGGCGATGGCGGACGGATCGTGGACGTGGCAACCGGAGAGCCCCAGTTTCTCGGAGTAGAAGCGCAGGTAGAAGCGGCTCACATCCCACAGGAAACGGCCCGGCTCTCCCGCCTTGTCCTTGAGCTCATCAAGATAGGCGCTGCTGAAGAAGCTCTGCTGGGTCACGTCCAGCCCGATGATCACCACCGGCCAGTCGGCGGTAAAGACCCGGTCGGCGGCATCGGGATCGTCGTGAATATTGGCCTCAGCATAGGGAGTGACGTTGCCGCGATGGCCGTTGACGCCAAACGCGCCCCCCATCACCACTACCTGTTTCACCAGCGAGACAATCTCGGGCGCCTGTTGCAGCGCCAGCGCCAGATTGGTGAGCGGGCCGATAGTGACGAGGGTGATCTCCCCCGGCGCGGCTTTCACCGCCTCGACAATATATTGCCAGGCGGGGCGAGGATCCGGGGCTATGGTAACCTCCCCCGCCTCCATGTCGCCAAAGCCGCTCGGGCCGTGGACTATGGTGGTGGGGCCGACCGGCTCGCGCAGCAGCGGGGCGGCAGCGCCTTTGACCACATCCGCCTTCATGCCGTACTTCTGCTTGAGCCAGAGGGCGTTGCGGGTGCCATTGTCGATGGTGGCGTTACCAAAAACAGTGGTGATGGCGAGCAGCTCGATGGCGGGATGAGCCTCGGCAAACAGGATGGCCATGGCATCGTCGATACCCGGATCGGTATCCAGAATGATTTTATGGGTCATGAGAAATTCCTACGGTGACAAACCCTGCGACAAGAGGAAGAGTCTACCCGGCTGACGGTCTCGTATCCCGGCATGGGATCACAGACCGGGCCTTTGCTCCCGACAACGAGACGCAGCTGGCGACAATCTGCATAAAAAAAACGCGGCTCTGTTGCCAGCGCCGCGCCCTTTATCGTTGTTCGTTATCTGCTATCTGGCACAGTTCTGCCTGACTTTGCCCCTCAGTGCTTGCGGTGCCAGCGCGGCGAGGTCGCCTTCTCCCCCCAGGGGGTGACGCAGGGGAGCAGAGCCCCTTCAATCACCATCTCGCTGCCTGCCAGCGCTTCGGCGATCTTCTGGTGCAGCACCCGCAGTACCTTGCCCTCGTGCTCGGCCAGAGAGTGGCCCGCGGCAAAGAATTCCGGCTGATATTGCAGTGCCAGCTTCTGGGCGAATTCGTAGGTGTTGAAGCAATCCGGCATCCGCTCAACCACATCTTCAAGCCGGGCCAACAAGCTGTTCAGTTCCCTGGTCATAGTGCTCTCTCCGTGTAGGTTAATAGCCAAAAACTACCCCTTATTGGATAAGTCACCAACGAGCAAACCACAAAAGTGTGGGGAGACACACAGTTCTCTCTTGCGTCCGGCTCATGGTGAACGGCAGACAGCTTGCCAGCTTTACATTCCGGTAACAAACAGCTAGATTTAGACCGACTAATCAGTCGGTCATTTTTCATGCGGAGAACAACATGGGTGCGGCGCAGCTTCAACACACTCCTGAGGATATCCTCGCCATCAAGATGTCCCTGCCGGATCAGCTGGCGCGGCTCAAGCGGGCGAGTCTGGCTCACCCCATGCCTACCCTGGCCGAGCGCCGGGCGCAGCTGACCAAGCTCAAACAGGCGTTGCTCGCCCACAAGGGACAGCTGTGCAAGGCGCTGGCGGCAGATTATGGTCAGCGCAGCCACTACGACAGCCTGATCGCCGATGTGCTGCCCTGCATCATGCAGATCAACTACACCCAGAAGCGGCTCAAACGCTGGATGCAGCCCCACCGCCGTCACACCGGCCTGCTGCTGGCCCCCGCCAAAGTGGAGGTGCACTTCCAGCCGCTCGGGGTGGTCGGCATTATCGTGCCGTGGAACTTTCCGGTGATGCTGAGCCTTGGCCCCCTCATCACCGCCATCGCGGCGGGCAACCGGGCGATGCTGAAACTCTCCGAGTTCACTCCCCATACCAACGCCGTGCTGCGCACCATGCTCACCAGCGTGTTTGACGAAAACGAGATCGCCATCATCGAGGGAGATGCCCAGATGGCGGCAGCGTTCAGCTCACTGCCGTTCGATCACCTGCTCTTTACCGGCTCCACCATGGTGGGCAAGCTGGTGATGGCCGCCGCCGCGCCCCAGCTCACCCCCCTCACCCTTGAGCTGGGTGGCAAGAGCCCCTGTCTCATCGCCCCCGACATGCCGGTCGCCACCGCGGTCGAGCGGATGATCTTCGGCAAGAGCCTCAACGCCGGGCAGATCTGCGTCGCCCCCGACTATGTGCTGCTGCCCCGCAGCGAGGTGGATAACTTTATCGCCGCCTATCGCCGCCACTTCAGCAAGCTCTACCCGCAGGGGCTCAATAGCGCCGACTACGGCGCCATCATCAACGACCGCCAGTATCAACGTCTCGTCAGCTGGCTCGATGAAGCCGAGCAGGCGGGTGCCCAGCTCCATCCCTGTGGCAGCCCGGCCCGCGACGACCAGCGTCGCCTGCTGGTGCCCCATCTGCTGACCGGGGTGCCGGGTCAGTGTCAGGTAATGCAGCAGGAGATCTTCGGGCCGCTGCTGCCGCTCATCCCCTACGACACCCTGGAGGAGGCGCTCGCCTATGTGGCCGAGCGGCCCCGCCCGCTGGCCCTCTATCTGATGAGCTTCGATCCCGAGTTGCAGGCGCGAGTGACCCGGGAGACCCACTCCGGCGGCATGGCGATCAACGAGAGCCTGTTTCAGGTGGCTGCCGACGATGTGCCGTTTGGCGGCATCGGCGCCTCCGGCATGGGCCACTACCACGGCCACGAGGGGTTTCTTACCTTCTCCAAGGCAAAAACCGTGCTGACCCGCGGCAAGTTCACCACCGGCTCCCTGATCCATCCCCCCTACCACAGCTGGATCCAGAAGCTGATGATGGCCTTCTTCCTGCGCTGATGGAGATGACAATGAAGCAGGCTATCCCGCAGCCACAAACCATGACCGACAAGCGCCGCCAGATCCTGGATGCCGCCCTCGCCCTCTGCGCCGAAGATGGCCTGCAGGGGGCCGCCACCGCCCGTATCGCCAAGGCGGCCGGGGTGGCCAACGGCACTCTGTTCCACCACTTTCCGAGCAAGGAGGCGCTGATCCTCGCCCTCTATCAGGATGTAAAGACCCGGATGGGGAGCGCCATCCATGAAGCAGATCCCACCCTGCCACTGTACGACCAAACCCGCCACTACTGGCAGCTGGCGATGAGATGGATGCTGGCGCATCCCAATGAGCTCAAATTCGTGCTCGGCTTCTTTCACTCTCCGTTGCTGGCCAGACCGGCCCGCAGCCAGATCCTGAACGATGCCCTGCGCTTTCTGCCTGCCCTGCTGGCAAAGGGGCAGGCCAGCGGCGAGCTGATGCAGGCCCCCACGCCACTGTTGCTGGAGGTGTGTCAGGGCCAGTTCCTCGCCTGCGCATCACTGTTTGTCGATCAACCGGAACTGGGAGAGGACGACTACTGGCAAGCCAGTGCGTTCGCCCTCTTCTGGGCAGCCATCTCAGGAGCCAACCCCTATGACAACTCCGACCGTTGAATCTCTGGCCGCACTTGGCCGCCGCCTCTGGATCACCACACTGCTCTGGGTGGTGGGTCGCACCCTCTGTCGCGCCGCCCGCACCGACGAGGCGGTACGCCGTGAATTGGCGCCGTTGCCGGACGGGTTGGCTATTCGCCTCGAAGTGGGCGGCATCGGCTACGCCATGAACATGCACAAGCAGGGTGGCCGCTGGTATCCCGGTGCGCCAGCCGCCCCCCATGCCACCATCCATCCACTGCGGGTGCGCTTCAAGCATCCCAATATCGCCTTTCGCGCCCTGAGTTTTCGGCTCGGGGTCAATCAGGCGTTTGGCGAAAACCGGCTGCTGGTGGAGGGAGACCTGACCGTTGCCATGCATCTGGTGCGGGGGCTTGAGCAGTTGCAGTCCCTGATCCTGCCCGCCTTTATCGCGCGGCCTCTGCTGCGCCACTATCCCGCCCCGACCAACAAGATCGGCCGGGCCTGCAACATCTATCTGGGTCTGGTGACCGGCTAACGCGCAAGGAGCCTTTAAATGAGCCGCTATTACGATTTCTTCTGCCCGGTCAAACTGCTGGCCGGTGAACAGGCGCTGGAGCAACTGGCCAGCGAGCTGGCCAGCCTCGGGGCCCGTCGCCCCCTGCTGCTGACCGACAAGGGGGTCAATGCCACCGGTCTTGCCACCCTGCTGGCCAATGTGCTGGCCGAGGGGGAGCTGCCGGTCGCCGCCATCTGGGACGAGATCCCGGCCGACTCTTCCACCGCCGTGGTGGAGCGGATCGCCAAACGCTATCGCGAACTCGACTGCGACAGTCTGGTGGCGCTGGGGGGCGGTTCGGTCATCGACACCGCCAAGGCAGTTAACATTCTCACTTCCATGGGGGGTGAACACCTGCTCGACTACTCGGGCGCCGGCTGTCTGACCCGTCCCCTCAAGCCGCTGGCGGTGGTGCCCACCACGGCGGGCACAGGATCAGAGGTGACGCTGGTTGCAGTGATCAAGGATGAGGCGAGCGGGCGCAAGGTGCCTTTCACCTCACCCTTCCTGCTGCCCCAGCTGGCGGTGCTCGACCCGCGCCTGACCCAGGGGCTACCCCTCAATATCACCGCCGCCACCGCCATGGACGCCATGACCCACGCCATCGAGGCCTTTATCGGTACCGCCAAGAACCCGGTGAGCGATGCGCTGGCCCTGATGGCAGTGGAGAAGATCGCCAGCGCCCTGCCGCAAATCATCCACGACCCGCAAAACAAACAGCTGCGACTGCAACTGGCGGAAGGCTCAACGCTGGCTGGCATGGCTTTTTCCAACTCCATGGTGGGGCTGGTGCACGCCCTCGGCCACAGTCTGGGAGCCCGCTGCCATCTGCCCCACGGG
Organism: Aeromonas sp. 604282; assembly: GCF_049170575.1. Taxonomy (NCBI): domain Bacteria; kingdom Pseudomonadati; phylum Pseudomonadota; class Gammaproteobacteria; order Aeromonadales; family Aeromonadaceae; genus Aeromonas; species Aeromonas sp. 604282. Next base: position 224,619 of record NZ_JAAKMV010000002.1, read on the forward strand.
CTGTGCATGAACCTCTTTTTGCCCACCGTGCTCGACTACAACCGCCCCGAGGTGGATAGCGAGCTGGCCCGGCTGCTGTTGCCGCTGGTGGGGGCAGAGCGCTTTGCTGCCACCCCGGCCCATCAGCGGGCGGAGGCGACCATCACAGCTATTCGCACCCTGCGCGACACCTTGTGGCAAGCGGTCAAGCTGCCGCGCACCATGAGCGAGGCTGGGGTAAGCGATCGCTCGCTACTGACCGAGATCCGCGATCTGGCGGTCAACGACGGTGCCCTGCTGTTCAATCGCAAGGACGCCGACCGTGAGCAGTTACTCACCCTGCTGGAGCGAGCCTGGGTCTGATCCCTCCCCTTTGCCAATAATCTTGTGCTGACACTAACGCGGTGCCCGACTCACCATCGGGCACCTTGATCTACATCGCGATATCGATGCGCCCTCTGTCAAAGGGGGATGATATTGACCACGGGCTCTCATTATCTGTTCTATACCTTGGCTAACCGCTATCTTGTGCCAACAACACCATCTTGATGCCAGAGGTGCCCACCATGAGCGAGATTATTCATCAGGCCAACCAGCAACAGTTTATCTGTATGGTTGAGGGGAAAGAGTCGAGACTGCGCTACCGGCGCCTCGATGCCAAGACCATCGACGCCTACAGTACTTTCGTCCCCCCCGAGCTGCGGGTGCAGGGGATTGCCGATCAGCTGGCGCGCGCCTTCTTCAACTGGACTCAGGCGGAGGGGCTCACTATAGTGCCGAGCTGTCGCTACATTGATGTCTGGTTACGCCGCAATGCCAACAACTGAACCTCTGAACACCGTCCTCGAACAGCAATTCCAAGCCAAAACAGAAGCCCTGCTGCGGGCCGATCCGCAGCGGATGGCCTGCCTGCAAGCCGCGGCCGAGCTCAATCTGCCCGACTGGGCGCTGGGGGCCGGTTTTATCCGCAACCTCATCTGGGATCACCTTCACCACAAGGCGGTGCCCACCCCGCTCAACGATATCGACCTTATCTATCTCGATAAAACCGATCCGCAAGGGCTGGCCGAAGCGGAGCACGAAGCTTGGCTCGCCAAACGCCTGCCCGGCCAGCAGTGGGAGGTGCGCAATCAGGCCCGCATGCATACTCGCCAGCTGGTAGCGCCGTTTGCCAGCAGCCTTGAGGCGCTCAGCCATTGGGTCGAGGTGCCCACCTGCATCGGCGTACGCCTCACCCGGGATGGCGAGTTCGAGTGGCTTGCCCCCTACGGCTTTGCCATCAACTGGTCGCTGCAAGTGAGTGCCAACCCCAAATGTCGTCAGGACAAACAGATTTTTACCCAGCGCATCAAGGAGAAACGCTGGCAGGCTATCTGGCCTGACCTTCAGGTAAACTGGCCATAACCTGATTGCAATCTTTCGATAACCTTGGGCACACTAGGGGAAAAGCTGGTTGTAACTCAATGGGTTAAATAATGCGCGACTTCTTCTCTCTCGAACGCTGGCTACCGGGCCTCGCCGCCCTGCTGCATTACCAGCGCGCCTGGTTGATGCCAGATCTTCGCGCCGGACTCTCGGTGGCGGCAGTGGCGCTGCCCGTCGCCATCGCCTATGCCGAGCTTGCCGGGGTGGGTGCCATCGTCGGCCTCTACTCCTGCATCCTGCCCATGCTGGTCTATGCCCTGTTTGGCACCTCCCGCCAGCTGATCGTCGGCCCTGATGCCGCCACCTGTGCGGTCATCGCCGCCGTGGTAACGCCGCTGGCCGCAGGCGACCCCACCCGTCACTGGCAACTGGTGATGACCATGACCGCCATGACCGGCTTCTGGTGCCTGATTGCCAGCCGCTTCAAGCTGGGGGTGCTAGCGGACTTTCTCTCCCGCCCGATCCTGATGGGGCTGCTCAATGGTGTGGCCATCACCATCATGGTGGGCCAGCTCTCCAAAATCTTCGGCTTCACTTTCAGCGAACGTTACCTCATCGAGCGGATCGCCAGCGGCGCCACCTATATTACCCAGACCCATCTGCCGACCCTGGCCATGAGTCTGGTAGCCCTGCTCACCCTGCTGCTGGCCAAGCGCTACAAACCGGCATGGCCCTCCTCCATGGTGGCCATGGTGGTGACCGCTGCGCTGGTGTGGGGCTTTAATCTCGGCCAGTTTGATATCGCCACCCTGGGGGCGGTGGGTTCCGGCCTGCCCGCCTTCCAGATGCCGGAATTTCCCCCCGGCCTGATGCGGGAGCTGGTGCTGCCCGCCCTTAACCTCGCCATGGTGAGCTTCGTCTCCATGATGCTGACCGCCCGCAGCTTTGCCGCCAAAAACGGTTACGAGATAGACGCAGACAAGGAGTTCCGGGCGCTGGGCATGGCCAACCTCGCCTCCGCGGTCTCCCAAGGCTTTGCCATCAGCGGAGCGGATTCGCGCACCGCGGTCAACGATGCTAACGGCGGCAAGAGTCAGCTGGTCTCCATCATCGCCGCGGCGGTGATCGCTTTCATCACCTTCTATCTGACGGCACCGCTCAAATACATTCCCACCGCCGCCCTCGGGGTGGTGCTGGTGATGGCTTCCCTGTCGCTCACCGATTTTCGCGGCCTCTGGGCCCTGCGCCACTCCGATCGCTCCGCCTTCTGGCTGGCGCTGGTCACCTTTATCAGCGTGCTCACCATGGGGGTGATCCCGGGGATCACCCTTGCCGTGCTGCTGGGGCTGTTCCAGTTCCTGCGCAATGTGATGCGCCCCACCGACCAGCTGCTTGGCATGGATGACGAGGGGGTAGTACGTACCCTGGGGGACAACGAACAGGCCAAGGCGATCCCGGGTATTCTGGTCTATCGCTTCAACTCGCCGCTCACCTACTTCAATGCCCCCTATTTCAAGCGGCGGGTGCTGGCCCTGCTGGTGCAGGATCCCCGAGCCCCCAAGTGTCTGGTGATCGATGCGGTTGCCTGCTTCACCCATCAGGACATCAGCGTGATGAGCATGGTGGGAGAGCTGCACAAAGAGCTGAAACGGCGCGGTATCCATATGGTAATGGCGGGTCGCCACGGCCAGATGACTCACTGGCTAAAGCAGGCGGGCGTGCGGGTGGGCGATGAAGGGATCATCCTCTGCCCCGACATGTATCAGGCGCTGCGCCTGACCCGCTGCTACCGCGAGCCGGTGTTCAAGGATGATGCGGTGGTGGAGAGTACCACAGATGCCATCCGCTCGAATTGGCCGCAGGATGATGCCCTGCCCGACTCGGCTCGCCTCACCCTGCCAAGCGAACAGGAGGCGGGCGCCACACCTGCCTGATCCCTTGGCCTGCTCCCCTGGCCGGTGCAATCCTGCACAAGGATTGCACCGGCCTTGGCCTTGGTGTTAAATGCGCCCCCAGAGGGCACTCCCCCGTGCCCTCCCAGCTGTTGGACATGCCATGCAATCTCAATCCCACGCCGGCCCGGGCACCCTCTTTACGCTGACCTGGCCGCTCTTTATCGATCTCGCCCTGCACTTTCTGACCGGCGCCCTCAATACCTTCATGGTGGGTCACGTCTCCTATCAGGGAGTGGCGGCGCTGGCGGTCGGCAATCAGGTGTTCGATCTCGCCATCACATTGTTCAGCTTCGTCAGTATCGGTACCAGCGTGGTGATCACCCAGTATCTGGGGGCTGGCGATCGGGAGAAAAGTCGGGTGGTGATCCACACCGCCATCGGCTTCAACCTGCTGATCGGTCTGGTAGCGGCCATTGGCGTGATGGCGGGGGCCAGCACCATGTTGGCGCTGATGAACTTGCCTGCCAACCTGATGAGCGACGGGACGCTTTACTTGCAGATCATCGGTCTCTGCCTGTTGCCGGAAGCGGCAGCCCTCTGTCTGGCAGCCACCCTGCGCGCTCACGGCCACACCCGTCAGGCGATGTATGTGACCCTCATCGTCAACCTCATCACCTTCGTCGGCAACCTGCTGCTGCTCTACGGCTGGTTCGGTCTGCCCCAGCTGGGGGTCGCAGGCGTTGCCATCAGCACGGTCGCGGGCCGACTGGTGGGCGTGGTGCTGCTGGTGTGGCTGGTAGCCCGCAAAACCGGCATTCGCCTGGTGGTGCGCGATATCGTCCACCCCAGCCGGGAGATGCTGGGCAAGGTGCTCCATATCGGCCTGCCGGCGGCAGGAGAGAATCTCTCCTGGATGCTGCAGTTTATGGTGGTGACAGCCTTTGTCGGACTGCTGGGTGACAAGGCGCTGGCGACCCAATCCTACTTCTTCCAGATCTGCCTGTTTATCCTGCTGTTTGGCCTCTCTATCGGCCTTGGCAACGAGATCATCATCGGTCATCTGGCAGGTGCCAGGCAGTTCGATCGCGCCTATCAACAGCTGCTCAAGAGCCTCAAGCTGGGGTTGGCAGTCACCTGCGTCATCGCCGTGGCGGCTGCCCTCAATGGCCGTACCATCATCAGCCTCTTTACCGATGATGCCGACATCATCACCCAGGTGGCGCAACTGTTTCTTATCAGCCTTATCCTCGAACCCGGCCGCACCTTCAATCTGGTGGTGATCAACGCCCTGCGGGCCACCGGGGATGCCCGTTTCCCCCTCTACATGGCGTTGCTCTCCATGTGGGGAATTGCCGTGCCACTCTCCTATTTCCTCGGTATCATGCAGGGTTATGGACTGGTCGGTATCTGGCTGGCGCTGGCCTGCGACGAGTGGGTGCGCGGTCTGGCCATGTTCTGGCGCTGGCGCAGTCGTCGCTGGCAAAACAAAATTCTTGTTGAAACAAAAGCGGAATCACAATGAAGAAGATAGGACTCTTGCTGGCTGCCATCCTGCTCAGCCCCCTGGCCATGGCGCAAACTGCCCCTGCCGCTCCCAAGGCTCAAGCCACCCAGACCTGGTATGTGGCCCCCATCGCCATCGATGAAACCAGCGACGCCCAGAAGGCGCTGACCAAGGACTTCATGGCCCAGATGATCAAGACCATCAAGATCAACGAGTACCAAACCGGCAAGGCGGTGGGCAACACCAAAAAGCCCAAGTGGCTGATCCGCACCAAGCTGATCCCGGCCAGCAACGAACCACTGGTCGGCAAGAAGCACGCTCAGGGTCTCACCTACGGCAAGGGCAACCCGACCCAGGAGATTGTTGGCGAGCTGCTGATGAATGGCACCCTGGTGGCTCACATCGGCCAGGGCTGGCGCGAGCCCATTGTCCCGGGCACGCCGGTGGCAGACAAGCTCTCCATCGCCAACTATCGATACGCCATCGGGGATCAGGCCAAGTCGGCGGATCTGGAGGAGCTGGCCGCCCAGATTGGCTTTGAAGCGGGCAAGGTGATCCACCGCGACGGCAAGCCGCTGCCCGAGAAGAAAAAGAAAAAAGAGTAAATGCCATACCGGTTATATGAAGGGGCGCTATGCCCCTTTTTTGCTGCCGTTTACCGGCTCGCGACCATCATCCCGCCGTCACAACTGTGATCAGGATTCCAGTTTATCCCTCTCCCTCTGACTAATGAATATCTTATCTGCTTTTGATTCAACAAGTTAAAAACCACATTCTTTATGCAGCAAACCATTGTTGCCGAATTGGATCCGGATCACATTTATCTGGGGGGGTAAGGGGTAGTTTGGTCTCTAAGGCACAATCAAACGAAACCAAGGAGGCTCCATTACATGTTCCCAGAGTACAGAGAACTTATCTCGAAACTGAAGAGCAGTGATGTCCATTTCCAGAAGAAGTTTGACTTGCACAACGACCTGGATGCGGAGATTAGAAAGCTGGAAAAACATCACGCCAGCGACTATAGCGCCGAGGTGAGGGATCTGAAAAAACAGAAACTCAAACTGAAAGAGGAGATATACGACATCCTCAAACAACATCCACAATAGATGCCTCGAAGATAATCCGGATAAGCAATTTATCCCTCAGCCCGGCCCAAGCGCCGGGCTTTTTATTGTTTTAGTCAATTAGTTGATCCGCCACACTACCGACAGTAGCGGTTGTTTGTTACATTTTTCATTTTGGATTCAAGGCACAGATGTGATGGTAACATGACCATAAATCGCGTTTTTTATCATCTTTTACTGCTTTGCATCTTATCTGGCCTCCAGCCACTGCGAGCCCAGGAGCCAGTGCTGGAATTGTGGCACTCCCAGCAGGCCGGATATGTGATCGACGACGTGATCACGCGATTCAATCAGGAAGGCAATCACAAGGTTCACGTCACCCAGATCGAACCCGGCAAGATCAAGGCAGACATCCTGCTGGCTGCGCAAGCCAGGGGGCTGCCCGACTTGATGCTGATCCCGTCCGACTTTATCGGCCTCTACCGACAGATGTCCCTCTCCCCCCTGCCAACCGGATGGTTCTCATCTGCACTGATGAGCAGTGCTCTGCAATATGTCACCCTGGATCAGCAACGCTGGGGCATGCCCATGATGCAGGGCAACCATCTGATGCTGTTTTACAATAAGGCGCTGGTCTCAACACCGGTGACCCAATGGCAGCAACTGGCAGCCATCACTCCGGCCCTCAAGGCCAAGGGGATCCAGCCCGTCAGCTGGCCCTACCACGACATGTACTACTTTGCAGCATTTCTGCTCACTTTTGGTGGCTCGCCAGTGACCGAAGGGCGCATCACACTCGACACGCCGGCCATGATTCAGGCACTGGAAGCGTACCGTACGGTCGCCAGAGAGAAGTGGGGCGATCCCGAGTGCGATTATGATACCGCTCTCGCCAATTTCAACGACGGCAAGAGTGCCTATCTTGTCAACGGGGACTGGGCCTTCAATGACCTGGTGAAAAACATGGGAGAACAGCTTGGGGTTGCCATGCTGCCTCACTGGGAAGATCGCCCGATGCACTCCATGAGCGGCGCCTACGTCCTGAGTGTATCTCGTTGGGCAATGGCAGATGAAGAACGTCAGACCGTCATCAAAGCCCTGATGGCCTTTATCCAGCGGGACGATATTCAGCAATTGATCTATCGACAGGGTTCGCTGTTACCAATCAACCAGCGGACTTTTTCCGCCATCAACCAATACCCCGCCCTGCACGAAAAGGTGCTGCTGGAACAGTTCACCCTCAGTACACCCATGCCTTCAGAGAGCGCCATGTCCATTGCCTGGCAGGCGATGGACAAGGGGTTCGAGCGTTTCAAGGAGGGAAGCAGTGCCGCTGAAGCAGCTCGCTATATGCAGCAACTGGCCGATCAGCAATACCAGCAGGTCAAGTCAAAATGAGCCACCGCACCTTTCGTCTCGGTCCTACGCTCATCGTCATACTGTTCACCGCAGCCCTGCTGCCAGCGCTGCTGGTAAGCAGCATATTGCTGGCTCGTCAACACCAGATCATTGCCCAGAGCGAACAATCCCAACTGGAGCGAGCCCTCACCAGCATGACCCGTGAGGCACGCTTTCGCAGCGAATTGATCGGAACCCAGCTTCAACAACTCAGCAACGATCGGGTGCTTAATCAGGCACTCGAGAATTTTCTCTTCTCCAGTCATGCCCGCCTGGCGCTGGCGGCCTTTATCAAGTCCAACAGTCTGCTGACCTCAGCCTACCTGATCGATGATCAGGGTCGGGTAGTAGAGTACATCAACGGCCGAGCCTCTTACCTTGAATCGAGTAACCTGATGCCACAGCTGATGGCATGGAGCGAGACTCGGGAAGCCAAACAGGGCAAGCATTTGCTGATGCCTGTGGATGATCCCTTGCTGATCGGCGATATGGAACAGGATCGCAGTGGCGGGTTGGCGCTGGTGGCCCCCATCTATCGCAATCATCAGCGGGCCGGGGTGATGCAGACCCCTGCGGGCTTTGTGATGGCCATCCTCCCCTGGAGGCAGATGGCCCAACTGCTGGAACCCTATCTGAAGGGGAGCGAGTATCTGGTGATTTCACAAGGAGATACCCGTCTCTACGAAGGCTCACACAACAACACCAAAGATATGAACGACCGGGTACCCAGCCAGATGGCACAGCTCTTGACCATCGGCTGGCCACAACTGGAAGAGACCATCACCCCAACCATCACCCTCTTCAGCTACAGCGATGACAGGGTGAGCGAGCTAAACAAATCTCAGCAGTTGTTGACCGTCAGCATCGCCGTCATGTTGCTGCTGGTGGCCATCGGCTGTATCTGGCTTACCCGCTGGCTCACCCGACCGCTGCGCTCGCTGGCAGCCCTGGTGCGCAGTTACGGCAAGGGCAACTACCAGCAACAGCAAGCACCGCTGCGCTTTGTGGAATACGATGAGGTGCGTCGGCTGCTGCAGGAGATGGCCTATACCATCTCTGCCCAGGTAAGAGCGCTCTATCAACAGAATGAACAGCTGCAGCAGGCCAACAGCGAGAAAGAGGCCTTCAATCAGCGGCTGCTCGGCTTCAACGATGAACTGGAGCAAGAGGTCGCCTCGCAAACGACCGCCCTGCGCTCGGCCCTGAGCCGGGAGGAGCGCAGCCGCCATATCCTGCAATCATGGTTGCAGTTCGGTCTGCACCAGCAGCTGGATATCGATATTGCCGAGCTGGCCAGCTCCGCCCTGTTGCAGCTCTCCCAGCTCTATCCCGGCCACCGCTGGGGGCTGGTGATCCGCCGCGATGGCGAGCCCCACTACTCCCTGACCCAGGGGGTCGATGCCCCCTTGCGTGATCCCCTGCAGGAGAAACTGACCCAACTGATGGATGAGGAGGTTAAACACTCCGAATGCCAGTGGGATAATGCCTCCTGGAAGATCATGACCCTACCCGGCAGCCAGAGTGGTGTGCTGTTTGGTTATCTCATGGTGAGCGCCGAGGGGCTGGAGTCCGAAGACAGGGCCATCTTGCGGTTGTTTGCCAAACAGCTGGCGGTAGGCATCGAGGGGCGCCTCTTCACCGACGAGCTGGCGCGGGTCGCTCGCACTGATAACCTCACCGGCCTCCCCAACCGACAGGCGTTCGAAGAGGCGTTTCATCACTATCAGACGGTGCTGGCGCGCCATCCGGAACGTCACCTCGCGCTCTTCATGCTCGACCTTAACGGCCTCAAACGCACCAACGACCAGTATGGGCACGAGGCGGGCGACGCCCTGCTGATCCAGATGGCACGACTACTGCGCACGCTGTGCCGACAGAATGAGAGCATATTCAGAATGGGAGGAGACGAATTCGTGCTACTGGCGGAGGCGGATCACCTTGCCTGCCAACAGCTGGCAGGCAGACTGGAGGCAAGCCAGCAGCACGCCATCGTGCAACATGGGGAGCACAGATTCCCGCTGCGTTTCGCCATCGGCTGGAGCAGTAGCGACCAGACCCCGTTGGCAGAGCTGAGCCGGGTGGCGGACGACGCCATGTATGCCGACAAAGCCCGCTTCTATCAGGGGCAACGCTAAAAGCGGTGACCTCCGGCGTTGGCGAGCCTTTCGCCAACCCCCTGATTAGCTCGCAAAAATGGTGCGCAACGCTAGACGCGGCGCAGACCATGACTAAGATAGGGGCTCTTGATATCGCGACTTGATAGGGAGTAGGAAATGGAGTTAGTACTTGGCCCGCTGGAGGCCCGTGTCATCGGGTGTCTGATTGAAAAAGAGATCTGCACCCCGGATCAATATCCCCTCTCCCTTAATGCACTGGTCAATGCTTGCAACCAGAAGAGTAACCGTGAGCCGGCACTGGATCTGGCCGAACTCGATATCCGCGCCGTGGTGGACGAGCTGATCCGCCGACGCCTGGTAGTCAACACGGCAGGTTTCAATGCCCGGGTACCCCGCTACCAGCACAGATTCTGCAACACCGAGTTTGGTGAACTGAAATTCGATGCGCAGGAACTCGGCATCATCTGCGAGTTGCTGCTGCGCGGCCCGCAAACCCCGGGGGAGCTGCGTTCGCGCACCAATCGCCTCTGCAGTTTTGATGACGTGACCGAGGTAGATGCCGTACTCAATCGCCTCATCGAACGTGGCCCTTACGTGGTCAAACTGCCACGTGAGCCGGGCAAGCGCGAATCCCGCTACGCCCACCTGTTCAGCGGTGAGGTGGATATCCAGGCGATGATGGATGCCACCCCTGCGGCTGCCTATGCCTCCCCGGCCGCCGACCGCCTGAGCGAGCTGGAGCAGGAAGTAAGCGAGCTCAAGAGCCGTCTCGCCGCCATAGAAGCACGACTGGCTGCACTGGATGGTCAGGGCTGATCGCCCTTACCATCGCCCATCTCTATCAGGGAGCCGGGGCTGATGTCCCCGGCTCCCTGCGTTTTTTTATCGTGAGGAAGTGCCCGTGATCACCCTGATTAAAGAGTCTGACCACCAGAAGATGCCCTGGAAGAACCAGCGGGGCACCACCAGCCAGATCCTCATCTCCCCCAAAGGGACGAGCCTCGCCAAACTCAACTTTGACTATCGACTGAGCTCGGCCCCCATCAAAAGCGCAGGTCCCTTCTCCCCCTTTCCCGGCTACCAGCGCATTTTGCTGCCGGTGAGCGGGGCAGGCTTTGTACTCAACGGCCACCCCTACGCTACCTTCGAGGCGGCGCACTTTAGCGGCGATGAGGAGATCCACTGCGAGTTGCTGAAAAAAGAGGTGACCGATCTCGGGCTTATCTACCATCCGGATCGCATCAGCGCCAACGTGCGGGTGCTGAACCTCCCCTTCCCGCTGACCCTTACCCTCGAGCCGGAGAAGACTTACCTCTGTCACCTGCTGAGCGGCCAGCTGACCGTGCAGGACAAAGAGGTGGCCATCAACGAGACGCTGGTGGTCACCGGTGAAGAGAGCATTCACTTCGAATGCCAGAAGAAGAGCGCCATCGCCTTCTTTACCCTGCAGGCCAAATAGCACGAAAGTCAGCAATGTATAGTCATGCCACACCACAACAAGCGACAGATATGAAAAAGCCGGGAAATCCCGGCTTTTTCTATTGAGGCAACCGGCTCAATGCCGGTCAGCACCTTAGTTAACCTTGAAGGCGCCCTTCATCATGGCGAAGTGGCCGGGGAAGGAGCAGAAGAAGGTGAGATCCTTGCCCGCCAGACCGTCGGTCTTGAAGGTGACGCTGCTGCTCTCGCCACCGCCGATCAGCTTGGTATGCGCCAGCACGCGGGGATCATCCTTGGGCAGATAGCCGTTCTCGGCCCCGGCGCTCATCCCCGCCGTCGCCACAGTCTGATAGTCTGCGGTGCTGGCCAGCACCCAGTTATGGCCCATGGCGGTCACAGGCAGCTTGCCGGTATGGTTCAGAGTGACCGTCACCTCCTTGCAGGTGGCCGGAACGCTCATCTCTTTGAGGTTGTACTGCATGGCATCATTGCCTTCGATGACCAGTGCGCACTCATCGGCCAGAACCGGGGCAGCCAGAGTACTCAGAAACAGCAGGGTAATCGCCTTTTTCATCATCTTCTCCTTTGATTGGCAATGGATGGCAACAGCGTGGCGTATATGCTTCGCAAAGATGCCGTCTAAATCGACCTTCATTTTACTCAATTGTTTTCAATCGGCGATGGGTTTTGGCCAAAGCTGCGGGCCAGGTCACCAGACGGTGCTGTACTCGCCACTATCTCCCATCACGGATGGACGATACGACCCGCTACAGCAACAGGTTCAAAACTGTTTAATTTTTTCTGCTCTTTTCCCCCCGATTGCCCCTATCAGGGCTCGCCCGGCGAGCGCCCCTTGGCTAAGCTAGCGCCCCGATATGAACCTTCTCCAGATGAGAGCGCCGGATGATTGCGATGACCCCCGTGGCGGCCCTGCGCGGCCTGCTGCTAACCCTGCTGCTGGCGCTGACCGGCTGCCAGCCCACCCCGCCAGCCCTGACCCGTATTCAGGGCAAGACCATGGGCACCTACTATGTGGTAACCCTGAGCGATAGCTACCCGGGTGGGGAGCCCTCCCTCAAAAGCGATGTAGAGAGTCTGCTGGCCCGGATGAACAAGGAGATCTCCACCTACGATCCCGACTCGCTCATCTCCCGTTTCAATCAGGGGCCCGCCAATATCCCGTTCGCCATCCCGCCCGCCATGGCCATCATAGTCCAACAGGGGATGGATGCCGGTAAACTGACCAACGGCAAGCTGGATGTGACCGTGGGGCCTCTGGTCAATCTATGGGGCTTTGGCCCGGACAAACGGCCGGTCAAGCGACCCGATGAGGCGGCCATCGCCGCCGCCCGCCACAAGGTGGGCATCGACAAGCTGACCCTGACCCCGCAAGGGGATCACTTCCTGCTCGAAAAAACGATCCCGGCTCTCTATCTCGACCTCTCCACTCTGGGCGAAGGGGCGGCATCGGATGAAATCGCTGCCCTGCTCGAGAGCAAGGGGGTACACAACTACCTGATCGAAGTGGCCGGTGCAGTGCGCAGCAAGGGCCACAACAGCAAGGGTTCACCGTGGAGAGTGGCCATCGTCGAACCTTCCGATCAGCCGGGAGCGTTTTCCGATATCGTCATCCCCAACGGTATGGCGCTCAGCACCGCAGGCAGCTATCGCAACTACTACGAGCTGGATGGCCAGCGTTACTCCCATATCATCGATCCTGCCACCGGCCAGCCGGTCACCCACAAGCTGGTCTCCGCCAGCGTGATCACCCCGACCGCGCTTGAGGCTGACGCCCTCGATACCGCGCTGATGGTGATGGGGCCCGAAGCGGGTATGGCATTTGCCAAACAGCACAAGCTGGCGGTCTATCTCATCATCAAGACCGAACAGGGGTTCAAGGCCAAGTACACGCCCCAATTCGCCCACTATCTGGCGAAGCAACCGACAGAAAAGCACTGATAAACAGAAGGCCCCGATAACGGGGCCTTCTCATTACGGTTGATGATGAACTTGTCACGGGCTATTCGATGGTCACCCGGTGAGGGGCTGGCGTTTCCACCTGCTTGGGCAGTTGCAACGTGAGGATACCGTTCTCGAACCTGGCGCTGACCTTGTCCAGCGCCACCTCGACCGGCAACTCCAGAGTGCGTGAAACACTGCCAAAATAGCGTTCACTGCGCAGTGTTCGCTCATCCTTGTTCTGGCTGTCAAACTGGCGGATCTCCGCTTTCAGCGTCACCTGTTTACCATGGATATCCACATGGATGTCCTCTTTGGCAACCCCCGGCAACTCGGCTTGCAGCACATAGTTGCCATCACTCTCCTTCAAATCCAGCCTGATCTGGCTCGGCAAGGGGTCCCCGTGCAAGGGGCGAATATAGAAGCCGGACGCCATATCGCGAAACAGGTCATCGAACAGACTGGTACGGCTTGGTAGCAAACTCATCTCTGATCCCTCCGTGATTCATGGACTAACAGAGGCAGGCCCTGATACCTGCCTGATGGGGCCTATATGTGACCGGGGCTTGTCGTTGCCCCCTCTATCAGTCTAAAAAGTGTGCCGCGTGCTGCCACCCCATCTGAGCTTTATTTGATATGGATCAACCACATCGCCCTGGCCACCAGGCGCAGAGCGTGACATGGAAACTGAAAGTTGCGTGACAAAAGCACATTGATTGCCACTTGACACGCTTTGGTGGCACACTTTCTCCCATCAACCCGTAGCGCCTCGACCCAGAACAATGCAGACACCGGAAAACGCGTCAGAAAAGAAGAGCCCTGCCAAGCCACAACGCATTCTGATGGTCAATGAGCAGCGCTCGTTTCAGGTGATGATGAAGGCGATGCTGATCAATCTGGGTATCAGCAACATCACCTACTCCAATACCGCCGAGGATGCACGGCGTCGCTGCCAGAAGGGCAGCTTCGACATCTATCTCATCGATTACGATCTGGGGGTCGGCGAAAATGGCCGCCAGTTGCTGGAGAGTCTGCGTGACCAGAGCCTGATCCCGCCCCAGAGCGTGGTGATAATGGTGAGCAGCGACAGCTCCCGCGCCATGGTGCTGAGTGCGCTGGAGGCCGAGCCCGACGAGTACCTGATGAAGCCCTTCTCCCAGGAGCAGTTCTCGTTTCGCCTCAGACGCGCCCTCGCCCGGCGTCATGCCCTGGCACCGGTATTCACCGCCCTGGCCGACAACAACTTCCAGGCTCTCATTACCGCCTGTGCCGAGCGAGCCGATGCGGTGCCCCGTTTTGCCAACTACTGCCGCTGCTTGCAGGCCGATACCCACCTCAAGTTGGGTGAAGCACAGGAGGCTCGCGCCTTGATGCGCCAGCTGCTGGCCGGCCAGGAGAACAGCTGGGCCCGCCTGACGCTGGGCAAGGCGTGCAACACTCTGGGGCTCCATGAAGAGGCGGTCAGCCATCTGCAGGCGACCCTCAAAAATACCCCGCTGATGGTGGAGGCTCACCTCTGGCTGGCGGAATCCCAACTCGCCCTCGGCAATGACGAGCAGGCGCAGCAAGAGCTCAGGCGGGCGGTGGACATCTCCCCCCAGTCGGTGCAACTCTCCCGCCGACTGGCGGAGGTGTGCCTGCTGCGCCACGACTATGCCCAGGCCAAGGATGTGTTGCTGTCGCTGATCGACCTGTCCCGCAACTCCATTCACCGCACCCCCCACTATCTGGGGGCCTATATCCAGACCCTGACCCTCTACGCCCTCAACAGCAACGACAGCTACCACATCGCCAACCTGCAAAAGCAGGTCAATTCGGCCCTGTCGCGCATCCGCGATTCGTTGATGATGTCGGAGTTCAACTACCCGGTGTTCGAGCAGATCTGTCAGGCTCGGGTACAGATCGCGCTGGGCGAGCTGCTCAAGGGCAAGAAGATGCTCTATCGCGCCAACCAGAACTGGCTCGACGAACCGGCCACCATGCCCCCCGCCCTGCTTGGCGAAACCATCCTCGCTCTCTATCAGCTCGGCGAGTTTGAGTACGCCGAGAGCCTGCAGAGCCTGCTGGCGGAGGACGAAGACCGGCTGCTCACCACCTGTATTCAGGCAACCCGGGATGACAAGACGGTACTGGAGCGGCGTCAGCGCTACCAGCAGCTCAACGATCTGGGGATCAAGGCCTATCAGAGCGGCGAGCTGGAACAGGCGCTCGGTCACTTTCGCGAGGCCCTGCGCCGCGCGCCCGCCAATACCGGTGCCGCCCTCAACAAGATCCAGGTGTTGCTGCAACTGATGCAGAAAAACCGCAAGAGCCCGGAGTTTGGTGCCGAATGCAAGGAGACCCTGGAGGTACTCGACGGCATCCCCCTCAACCCGGCCCAGCAGGAGCGTTTTCGCAAGCTGCGCCAGGAGTTCAACCAGTTCAGCTAAGACGCCGCCGTGCCCCCTTTTCCCCGCCTATGCTGAAACCAGTTCGGCAATGCGAGGGAAACGAAGATGGCGATGTGTCGTTATCTGGTGGCCGATGGCCGCCACTGCAGTGAAGAGGCTGGCGAGCACGATCTCTGCCACTGGCATGATCCCCACCATACCCATCAGGAAGCCCACACCGCCGAGGCGCTTGAACAGTACGTTCGCGCTGGCGGACTCTGCCACGGCCTGCAGCTGTCACGGGCCAATCTGGCGGGCCTCAATCTGGTCAACAAGGAGTCCGATCAGGGATTTTTGCTGGAGCAGTGCAACCTCTATCGCGCCAACCTGCGCGGTGGTCACCTCTACGGCCTGCGCATGAAGGGCGGCAGCCTGATGAAAGCCGATCTCAGTGATGCCAACCTCCAGTGCGCCACCCTCGATGACGTCAACCTGCTCGGCATCCGCTGGCACAACACCCGGCTCGACAACATGCAGACCGGCAAACGGGTGATGCAGGATCGCAAGGGGCGCCGCGAACGGGATCCCAAACAGGCGCGCATCTGGTTCAAGGAGGCGGAAGAGACCTACCGGGATCTGCGCAAAGCCTCCGAGGCGCAGGGGATCTTCACCATGTCCGGCAACTATATCCAGCAGGAGCTCACCATGCGCCGCCTGCAACTGCCGTTCTGGTCGACCCAGCGTTTTACCTCCTGGGTGGTCGATCTCTTCTGCGGCTATGGCGAGGCCCCGATGAGGGTGGTGCTCTTCTCTCTGCTGCTCATCTTTATCTGCAGCATTTTTTACTTCTTCTGCGGCCTCAACTTCGCGGGTAACTACCTTATCTATCGACCAGAGGCGCCCCTTGAAGAGAACGCCATCTTCCTGCTGGAGTGCCTCTACTACAGCGTGGTCACCTTCACCACCCTGGGTTATGGCGACTTCACTCCGGTCGGGCTTTCCAGGATCTTTGCCGCCTTTGAAGCCTTCACCGGCAGCTTCACACTGGCGCTGTTTGTGGTGGTATTCGTCAAAAAGATGACCCGCTGACACCTCTGCCCACACCGCGGTGCCTGCCACTGATGCAGGCCCGCGGCCAAACTTGCATCCACCGCCGATTCCTAGTCCAATAGCGACTTATAAAAATGACATGAGCATCCCGGACATGAAGATCATCTCTTTCAATATCAACGGCCTGCGCGCCCGTCTGCACCAGTTGCAAGCCATCATCGACAAGCACCAGCCCGATGTGATCGGCCTGCAGGAAATCAAGGTCCATGACGAGGCCTTCCCGCTGGCCGATGTGGAGGCCATGGGCTATCACGTAGCGTTTCACGGCCAGAAGGCTCACTACGGGGTCGCCATCATGAGCAAGCAGAAACCGGTCAAGGTGGAGAAAGGCTTCCCCACCGATGACGAAGAGGCCCAGCGCCGGATGATCATGGCCACCTTCGAGCGCGAAGACGGCTCCCTCATCAAGGTAATGAACGGCTACTTCCCGCAGGGTGAAAGCCAGGATCACGAGACCAAGTTCCCGGCCAAGCAGAAGTTCTACGAGGATCTGCAGCACTATCTCGAGACCAACCACACCCCGGACGACCAGCTGGTGCTGATCGGGGATATGAATATCTCCCCCACCGATCTCGACATCGGTATCGGCGAAGCGAACCGCAAGCGCTGGCTGCGGGATGGCAAGTGCTCCTTCCTGCCCATCGAGCGGGAGTGGATGGAGCGGCTGAAAGGGTTCGGTCTCACCGACACCTTCCGCGCCGCCAACCCCACCGAGTGCGAGCGATTCTCCTGGTTTGACTACCGCTCCAAGGGCTTTGACGAGAACCGTGGCCTGCGCATCGACCTCATCATGGCCTCCGATGCTCTCAAGGACAGCGTGACCGAGACCGGCATCGATTATGAGCTGCGCGGCATCGAGAAACCCTCAGATCACGCCCCCATCTGGGCCTGCTTTGCCTGACAGACCTGATAGTGGGGGCATTTGACGCCCCCACTGTGACCCAGCCCCCACTTCCCTCGCTTTTTCCTTCTTATAATTCCTTTGGGCCCCGCATCCAGCCATGACAACGCCGAAAGATACCTGCTGGCCTGTTATCGCCTGTCGCTGCCCCGTCTACAACCTGCCGTCATGTTCTGACAACTTTCACTGTCGAGCAGCTTGGGTTCAATATTCGTGCTCTATCATTAAAAACTATCAGTAATCCAATAAGTTAAATTTGTAACCATGCAGTTAACCATGTTCATGAAGAGAAAGGGTGGGCGCGGCAATCGTGCACCATCCCACAGGAGTATGATGATGAAGGTGCAATCCGTCAGGGAAGAGATGTTAAAACGCGGCTGGATCGCTCTGGCTCTAGCCAGTGCCCTGACCGCCTGTGGTGATAAACCAACTGCCGGAGCTCAGGCGCTGCCGCCGGTCCCCGTAGTGGTGGCAGAGGTCAAGCTGACCGATGTGCCGCTCACCACCGAGATGGTGGGTGAAACCGCCGGTTTTCGCGAGATCGATGTGCGATCACGAGTCAGTGGCATCCTGCTCAAGCGCACCTACATCGAAGGTCAGCCGGTTACCGCCGGCCAGGAGCTGTTTCTGATCGATCCCGAGCCCTACAAGGTGGCGCTGGAGCAGGCCAAAGGGACCCTGGCTCAGGAGCAGGCTCGCCTCAACAAGGCCCGCGCCGATCGGGATCGCATCATCCCGCTGTTCAAACGCCAAGTAGTGAGTCGCAAGGACTATGACGATACTATTGCCAACTACGAGGCTGCCATCGCCAGTCACCAGGCCGCCCAGGCCAAGGTGAAGGAGGCCGAGCTCAACCTCAGCTATACCAAGGTCACCGCCCCCATAAACGGCATGGCGAGCAAGAGCTCCCAGTCCGAGGGGAGCCTTATCTCCACCAGCGGCGACAACGGCCTGCTCACTACCATCACCCAGTTTGATCCGCTCTATGTCAACTTCTCCTACTCGGAGCAGGATCGCCTCAACTTCGAAAACTCGGTAAAGAAAGGGGTGATTGAGGCGAAGGATGCCACCACCTGGCGCACCCATATTCGTCTGGCCGATGGCTCTGTCTACCCTGAAGCGGGCAAGCTCAACTTCTCCGACAACCGGGTCGATCCCCAGACCGGCACCATCCGGGCCCGTGCCATCTTCGACAACAAGGATGGCGTGCTGCTGCCCGGCCAGTTTGTCCGCATGACCATCGATCTTGGCCTGCGCAAGAACGCCATCGTGGTACCGCCCCGCGCCATCATCCAGTCTCAGGCTGACCGCATGGTGATGGTGGTGGATGCAGAGAACAAGGTGATGCCCCGCCCGGTCAAGCTGGGCCCGGTGGTCGCCGAGGGGGTACTGATCGACAGTGGCCTCAATGCCGGTGATCGTTACATCGTCGAAGGGTTGATGAAGGCCCGCCCCGGTGCCGTGGTGAAACCTGTCTCTGCCGACGAGATGAAAGCCATCACCGCCAAGATGGTCAGCCACTCAGCGGCCAAGTAAGGAGCTCGTATGTTTTCCAGGTTTTTTATCGAGCGTCCCATCTTCGCCAGCGTGATTTCCATCATTATCGTGCTGGGTGGATTGGCGGCAATGCGATCGCTCCCCATCGAGCAGTACCCCCAGATCACCCCGCCGGTGGTCTCGGTGACAGCCTTCTATCCGGGCGCCACCCCCGAGGTGATCTCCCAGACTGTCGCCGCACCGCTGGAGCAGCAGATCAACGGCGTCGAGCGGATGATCTATATGCAGTCGGGATCGGCCTCCAACGGCCAGATGAACCTCAACGTCTACTTCGAGATCGGCACCGATCCGGATCAGGCCACTATCAACGTCAACAACCGGGTCTCGGCCGCCATGGCCCAGTTGCCGGAAGAGGTGAAAAAGCAGGGGGTCACAGTCAAGAAGAAATCGACCTCCATCCTGCAGGTGGTCACCCTCCAGTCGCCGAACGGCTCGTTTGATACCACCTATCTGTCGAACTATGCCCTGCTCAACATCATCGACGAGCTCAAGCGGATTCCCGGCATCGGTGATACCACCTTGTTTGGCGGTACCGACTATGCCATGCGTATCTGGCTGCGGCCGGATCGGCTGGCACAGCTCGAACTCACCCCGAGCGATGTGATTAGCGCCATCCGCGAGCAGAACACCCAGTTTGCGGCAGGCAAGATCGGCGCTCAGCCCACCTCGACCCCCATCGACTTCACCTACACGGTGCAGACCAAGGGTCGCCTTGAAGATGTGAAAGAGTTCCAGAACATCATCGTCCGCTCCATGCCCGATGGCTCCAAGATCCGGGTCCGCGATGTCGCCCGGGTCGAGCTGGGGGGCAAGGATTATGATCTGGTGGCCCGCGCCAACGGCAAACCGGCCATCGGTATCGCTACCTATCTGCAGCCCGGTGCCAACGCCGTAGCAGTCGCCGATGCGGTGCACACCACCATGGAGCGGCTCAAGGAGCGCTTTCCGCAGGATATCGAGTACCAGATCCCTTACGACACCACAGAGTTTGTGAAGATCTCCATCGAAGAGGTGGTACACACCCTGTTCGAGGCGATCGTGCTGGTGTTCGTGGTAGTCTACCTGTTCCTGCAGAACTTCCGCGCCACCCTGATCCCCTGTATCGCGGTGCCAGTGTCGCTCATCGGGACCTTCGCCGGCATGCTGGTGCTCGGTTTCTCCATCAACCTGCTGACCCTGTTCGGCATGGTGCTCGCCATCGGTATCGTGGTGGATGACGCCATCGTGGTGCTCGAGAACGTCGAGCGGATCATGAGCGAGAAGAAATGTTCGCCCAAAGAGGCTGCCATCCTCGCCATGCAGGAGGTCTCAGGTCCGGTGGTCGCCATCGTGCTGGTGCTCTGCGCCGTGTTTCTGCCGGTCGCCTTTATGGGTGGTATGACGGGTGTGATGTACAAGCAGTTCGCCATCACGGTTGCGGTCTCGGTCGCCATCTCGGGTCTGGTGGCACTGACCCTGTCGCCGGCCCTGTGCGCCGTGTTGCTGAAAGAGGGACACCACAAACCGGCCCGTTTCTTCGTCTGGTTCAACGAAAAATTTGACCAGCTGACTCGCGGCTATGTACGGGGTGTTGCCTTCCTGAACCGCCGGGTGGGGGTCGCCTTTGCCATCATCGCCGTGCTGATCCTCTCCATCTACGGTCTCTTCCTGAAAGTGCCGGGCGAGCTGGTACCAAACGAAGATCAGGGCTACCTCATCTCAGCTGTCATGCTGCCGGATGCCGCCGCCATGAGCCGGACTCAGGCGGTGGCGGATCAGTTCGACAAGATCGCCATGGCCAATCCCAATGTGAAGGATGTCATCACCTTCTCGGGCTTCGACATCCTCTCCAATGCCATCATCAGCAACAGTGGCCTCACCTTCATTACCCTGAAGGACTGGAGCGAGCGCAAGGGGTCTGGTCAGGACTCTTTCGAACTGGCCAAAACCTTGCAGGGGATGAGCCTGATGGGGCTGGCTGACGGCTTCGTTGCCTCCTTCAACCCGCCCCCCATCCAGGGGATGTCCACCACCGGCGGACTGGAAGGCTACCTGCAAAACCGTGGGTCCGGCAGTGCCCAGGAGTTTTCGGGCGAAGTACAGCGCTTCCTCGCCGTAGCCAAGGAGCGCCCCGAGTTTGCCAGTGTCACATCCACATTCCGTGCCAATGTGCCGCAGGTCTATCTCGACCTGGATCGCGAGAAAGCCAAGGCGCTGGGGCTGCCGATCAATGCTGTGTTCGACACCATGCAGGCCACCTTCGGTCAGGTCTATGTCAACGACTTCAACCAGTTTGGGCGAACCTACCGGGTACAGTTGCAGTCCGAAGCAGACTACCGCGCCAAGAAGAGCGATATCCGCAACGTCTACGTGCGTTCCAACACAGGCGAGATGATCCCGCTCAGCAGCCTGGTGACGGTCCGTGATGCCACTGGCCCCGAGCTGGTAGAGCGTTTCAACATCTTCCAGGCGGCCAAGATCATGGCGCAGCCGGCACCGGGCTACAGCTCGGGTCAGGCGATCGCAGCACTGGAAGAGGTGGCCAACAGCACCCTTGGCAACGATGCCAAGCTGGAGTGGACCGGTTCCGCTTATCAGGAGAAGGCCTCTGCCGGTAGCGCAGGCATGGCGTTCGGTTTCGGTATTGTGATGATCTTCCTCATTCTGGCCGCCCAGTATGAGCGCTGGAGCCTGCCGTTTGCGGTGATAACCGCCGTGCCGTTCGCCCTGTTCGGCGCTCTGCTGGCCACCTGGCTGGTGGGTCTGACCAACAACGTCTACTTCCAGATCGGGCTGGTGACGCTCGTCGGGCTGGCGGCCAAGAACGCCATCCTGATCGTGGAATTCGCGGTGATGAAGCACGAAGAGGGGATGAGCCTCATCGAGTCGGCACTGGAGGCAGCGCGTCTACGTTTCCGTCCCATAGTCATGACCTCGCTGGCCTTTATCCTCGGCTGTGTGCCACTGGTCACCTCCAGCGGGGCCGGGGCGGCGAGCCGTCATGCCCTTGGCTGGCCGGTCATCGGCGGCATGCTGGCCGCGACCTTTATCGCCATCTTCTTTATCCCGCTCTTCTTCCGCCTCATCATGCGAGGCTCGGAAAAAGGAGCTAAGCAGTAAGGCTGAGCCTGTTCGCTGATAACCCCTACCCCCGCATCTGCGGGGGTATTTTTTATCTCTTCCCCCCTCATGATGCCTGTGAGCGAACCTTGACCTTATCCCTGTGGCAAGGTTTACAGTCCAACCATCTGATCCAGAAGGATATCCAGTTTGTCACTCATCCAGCTTGCTGCAAGATTGCCCTGCGTTGCTCTGGCCCGGCTGTTGCTGGCGCTGCTGCTCGTGTGCAATCTGACCCTCTGCATCAGCTGGCATGGTTCTCCCCTCTCCTCCGAAACGAGCCCAAACAGGGCCCTGCCAATGATGATGTTCGATTCATCGATGGTGATGGCGGATGACGAGATCTCTCATGCGATGCCCGCCATGGATCACCTAGGCGATGGCATGACCTTCTCCTGCCATCAGGGAAAAGATGGGTCAGTCATGGGTGATGAGTGCCAGATGCAGACCGGCGTCAATGCCCTCTCCTTCGGTGCGATGGCTCTGCTGGGGGTACTGGTCGTCCTGCTGATCTTCCCCCTGCTGCTTGGCAGCAACTTCGCAACTGCACTGCTTGATAACTGGTTGCGGGATCCCTTCCTGCGCTCCCGTGGTTCCCATCCCCCCTCCTGGCCACGCCGACACCTGATGCTGTCGGTGCTACGCCACTAGAAAGATCTTCTCTTGCGGCAGCGGCAAGCCTCGGCTTGCCCGTCTCCTGCCGCCTTGCCTGACCCTGTGCCCCGGCCAAACCGGCCCGCTCACTGGGAGCCGTGCGCGCTGATACAGCTGCGCCCCGTTTGCCGCCAATCCCTTGGGTGATGCCTTGCACCTCACCCGACCGGCGGCCTGCAAAAGAGAAGACGTATTATGTCACCAGCCCACTTTTCACCGTCCAAGGTTGCTGCCTTTGCGGGCGCATTACCCTCCTGCACTTTCTGCATGCAGATCCGCGTAGGAGGCCAGTCATGAACAAGACCGTCCTGATGTCGGCCCTGCTACTTGCCCTTGGAGCCGGTGGCGGCTACTGGGCCGCCAAACAGACCACCGCTGGCACCCTAGCCAAGGAGAAGACGCCGCTCTACTGGGTCAACCCCATGGATCCGCGCGACAAGCGCGATGCCCCCGCCAAGGACAACATGGGGATGGACTTTATCCCCGTCTATGAGGAAAAACAGGGCGGCTCGCCGGGCACCGTCACCATCAGCCCCGAGATCCAGCAGAACCTGGGGGTGCGGCTCGCCCAGGTGGAGAAGCTGCCCATCCACCAGCAGATCGAGACGGTGGGTTACGTCGGCTATGACGAGGACAGGCTGGAGGCGGTCAACGCCCGCATGGCTGGCTGGATCCGCACCCTCGCCATCAAGAGCGAGGGGCAGCAGGTGAGCAAGGGAAGCCTGATTTACGAGCTCTACGCCCCGGATCTGGTCAACGCCCAGCACGAATACCTGCTAGCGCTCAACACCGCCAATCCGCTGCTGCTGCGCGCCGCCGAGGGGAAGCTCAAATCTCTGCAGGTGCCGGCAGATCAGATAGCGGCCCTCAAGCGCACCCGTCAGGTGCAGGAGACGGTGCGTATCTATGCCCCCAGCAGCGGTTATGTCTCCGAGCTGAAGGTGCGCGAAGGCCAGTATGTGGAGCCCGCCGCGGCCCTCTTTAACATCAGTACCCTCAAGCAGGTGTGGGTGAGTGCAGAGGTGTTCGAGCGCCAGGCCGCCCAGCTGAAGGTGGGGGATCCGGTCACCATGACCCTGGACTATGCCCCCGGCCGCAGTTGGCAAGGTAAGGTGGATTACCTCTACCCGACTCTGGATGCTGCCACCCGTACCTTCAAGGTGCGGCTGCGCTTCGCCAACCCGGACGAGTTTTTGAAACCCAATATGTTCGCCAAGGTGACGATTCAGGCGGGCAAGGGAGAGCCGCAACTGGTGGTGCCGAGCGAAGCGGTGATCCGCACCGGCACTCAGGACCGGCTGGTGCTGGCACTGGGGGATGGCAGCTTCAAGTCGGTGGCCGTCACTCTGGGCCCCCAGTTTGGCGACAAGGTCGCCATCAAGGAAGGGGTAGAGGCTGGGGATAACATCGTCAGCTCGGCCCAGTTCCTGCTCGACTCCGAGTCTGCCATCGATTCAGACTTCCAGCGTATGACGGCAGTGCGCCCTGCCCAGGTGTGGACCCAGGGTGAGGTTGAAAGCATCGATCTGGCCAACCGCACCCTGATGGTCTCCCACCAGCCCATCCCCGAGTGGCAGTGGCCCGCCATGGAGATGGAATTCACCGTCGCCAACGGGGTCGATATGAGCAAGCTGGCCGAGGGACAGACCCTCCATCTGCAAGTAATGCAGGAGGGGGATGAGTACCGCATCACCACCATCCATCAGGAGAAAGCACCCGCTACTGACGGCGACGCCAAACCTGCAACGGATGAGATGGAGCAAATGGAAGGCATGGACCATAGCCAGCATCAGATGGCGATGCCCGAGATGGAGAAGAAGTCATGATCCCCTCGATTATTCGCTGGTCAGTGGGCAACCGCTTTTTGGTGCTGCTATTAACCCTCATGCTCACCGCCTGGGGGCTCTGGTCGGTCAAACAGACCCCGGTGGACGCTCTGCCGGATCTTTCCGACGTGCAGGTGATCATCAAGACGGCCTATCCGGGCCAGGCGCCCCAGGTGGTGGAGGATCAGGTGACCTACCCGCTCACCACCGCCATGCTGGCGGTGCCGGGGGCCACCACGGTACGCGGCTACTCCTTCTTCGGCGACTCCTTCGTCTATGTGCTGTTTGACGACAACACCGACCTCTACTGGGCTCGCGCCCGGGTGCTGGAGTATTTGAGCCAGGTTGCGCCCAACCTGCCCGCCTCCGCCCGCCCCCAGCTCGGCCCCGATGCCACCGGGGTGGGCTGGGTCTACCAGTACGCGCTGGTGGACAGAACCGGCAAGCATGACCTCAGCCAGCTCACCTCCCTGCAGAACTGGTTCCTCAAGTACGAGTTGCAGACGGTGGAGGGGGTCTCCGAGGTCGCCACCGTGGGCGGCATGGTGCGCCAGTATCAGGTGCGGGTCGACCCGGACAAGCTGCGCGCCTACGGCATTCCGCTCTCCCTTATCGAGACCGCCATCAAGCAGGGTAATCAGGAGACAGGCGCCTCCGTCATCGAGATGGCGGAAGCGGAGTACATGGTGCGCTCCAACGGCTATCTGAAAAGCGTGGAGGATCTGAAGCAGATCCCGCTCGGTACCACTGTGCGCGGCGCCCCGCTGCTGCTGGGCGATGTAGCAGATGTGGTCACCGGGCCCCAGAGCCGGCGCGGCCTGGCCGAGCTCAACGGTGAAGGGGAAGTGGTAGGCGGCATCATCGTGATGCGCTATGGCGAGAATGCCCAGCACACCATCGACGGGGTCAAGGCGCGGCTGGCTCAGCTGAAAAGCAGCCTGCCAGAGGGGGTGGAGATCGTCACCGTCTACGATCGCTCCGACCTTATCCAGCGCGCCATCGACAACCTCTCCGGCAAGCTGGTAGAGGAGTTCGCCGTGGTGGTACTGGTCTGCCTCGCCTTCCTGTTCCACCTGCGCTCATCGCTGGTGGTGGTCATCTCCCTCCCTATTGCTATTTTGACCGCCTTTATCGTGATGCACCTGCAGGGGATCAACGCCAACATTATGTCGCTCGGCGGCATCGCCATCGCCATCGGCGCCATGGTGGACGGCGCCATCGTGATGATCGAGAACGTCCACAAGCACATGGAGCGGGAGGCGCTCACCGACAAGAACCGCTGGCGGATCATCACCGAGGCGAGCATAGAAGTGGGCCCCGCCATCTTCTTCTCCCTGCTCATCATCACCATCAGCTTCCTGCCGGTGTTTGCGCTGGAGGCGCAGGAGGGGCGGATGTTCCACCCCCTCGCCTATACCAAGACCTATGCCATGGCCGCCGCCGCCGGGCTCGCCATCACGCTGGTGCCGGTGATCATGGGTTACTTTATCCGTGGCAAGGTGCTGGCGGAGCAAGCCAATCCGCTCAACCGCTGGCTAAGCCAGGGCTATGTGCCACTGCTCAAGGCCGTACTGGCCCGCCCCAAGACCACCCTCGCCGCCGCCTTGGTGGTCACGATCGCGGGCTTCTGGCCGCTCAAGTACCTGGGCTCCGAGTTCATACCGCCGCTCGATGAGGGGGACATCATGTACATGCCCACCACAGCAGCCAATATCTCGGTGGGCAAGGCACGGGAGATTTTGCAGCAGACCGACAAGCTGATTCGTACCGTGCCCGAGGTGCAGAACGTGTTCGGCAAGGCGGGGCGCGCCGAATCGGCCACTGACCCCGCCGATCTGGTGATGATGGAGACCAGCATCCAGCTCAAGCCACGCGATCAGTGGCGCCCCGGCATGACCCCGGAGAAGCTCAAAGAAGAGCTCGACTCCCTCATCCGCTTCCCCGGCCTCACCAACGCCTGGGTTCCCCCCATCAAGACCCGCATCGACATGCTGGCCACCGGCATCAAGACCCCGGTCGGCATCAAGATTGCGGGGCCGGATCTCAAGGTGATCCAGCAGCTCGGCCAGCAGCTGGAACAAATCGTCGGCAAGGTGGAGGGCGCCTCATCGGTCTATGCCGAGCGGGTGGCCGGTGGCCGCTATGTCAAGGTGGACATCGACCGACTCAAGGCGGCCCGCTACGGCCTCAATATCGCCGACGTGCAGGCGGTGCTCGCCACCGCAGTGGGCGGCATGGAGGTGGGCCAGACCATCGAGGGGCGCGAGCGCTACCCCATCAACCTGCGCTACCCCCAGAGCTATCGCGACTCGGTAGCCAGCCTCGAGCTGCTGCCGCTGGTGACCCCGAGCGGCGCGCGCATCGCGCTGGCAGACGTGGCACGGGTCTACATCAGCGACGAAGCCCCCATGCTGCGCAGTGAAAACGCGCGCCTCAACGGCTGGGTCTACGTCGATATTCGCGGCCGCGACATTGGCTCGTTCGTCGATGAGGCCAAAGCCGAGGTGGGCAAGCAGCTGGTGCTGCCGGCGGGCTACGCCCTCACCTGGTCTGGCCAATACGAGTACATGGAGCGGGCCAAGGCGCGCCTCGCCTACGTGGTGCCATTAACCGTCGCCATTATCGTGCTGCTGCTCTATCTGGCTTTTCGCCGCGTTCAGGAGGTACTGCTCATTCTCACCACCTTGCCGCTGGCGGTGGTGGGCGGGATCTGGACCCTCTGGCTGCTCGACTTCAACCTCTCGGTGGCAGTCGGGGTGGGCTTTATCGCTCTGGCGGGGGTGGCGGTGGAGACCGGCGTCTTGATGCTGGTCTACCTCAACCATGCCTGGGATGACCTCGTGACCAGCGGCAAGCCGGACAAGGCGGGGCTGCACCGGGCGGTGATCCACGGCGCCGCCCTGCGCCTGCGCCCCAAGATGATGACGGTGGTGACCATTATCGCCGGCCTCTTGCCCATCATGTGGAGCCATGGCACCGGCTCCGAGGTGATGCAGCGCATCGCCGCCCCCATGATCGGCGGCATGGTGAGCGCGCTGGTGCTGACCCTACTGGTGCTGCCTGCGGCCTACTACCTGTGGCGCAGTCACAGCCTTGGCAAGGGCGCGAACCCGCAATCCGAATAACCCGATTTCACGATCCATATTGACTGAACGATAAGGAAACCATCATGAACTACAAAACGCTGACCCTGACCCTGCTGCTCGGCCTTGCCACCCACACCAACCTGCAAGCCGAAGAGATGATGCACCATGAAGGGCACGATATGAGTCAGACGGGTGAGATGAGCGAACAGGCCGCAATGGTGATGACCAAGGGGGTCATTACCCGCCTCGATGAGGGGAGCGGCAAAGTCGGCATCAAGCACGAGGCGATCGAGAACCTCAAGATGCCCCCCATGACCATGGTCTTTCGAGTGGCAGATCCGGCCCTGCTCCAGGATCTGAAGGTGGGGGATGCGGTGCGCTTTCACGCCGAGAACCCGGCCGGCAAGCTCACCGTGACCGCCATCCAGAAAGAGTAAGCGGAGTCATTTCAATAAAAGACGGCGGGATCATCCCGCCGTTTTCTTTTACTGCACCATCGGCTACTGCACCATCCGCCGAGCGGCGTCCTCAGTCGTACGGATAAGCCTGAGCGATATTCGCCTGAGCTATCCCTAGCAACTGAACAGACATGTCCTGCAACACATAGAGGTCGCGGCGACGGGTCCAGGGTTGATCAGATTGCTCGTCATACCAGACGGGCAGTTCGATACCCTCCGGGGCATGGCTCGCCACTTTGCGGGCACGGCAGGTGATGATACAGCGTTTGACGTGGTCGCGATGACCGATGACGGCCGCCGTGCCGAGGGCGGCTGCCTCTCCACCGGCATAATCCCTGACGATGGCCTCCACCACCCCGTCCGTGCTGAGGTAGACCAGCTTGCCCTCATCATCCCAGTAAGGCTCGATGGATATGACATCACGGGCCGGGATATCGGGATAGCGGGCCGAGTCGAGGAAGCGGGCGATCTCCCACTGCACGTACATGGGCACCGGCTTTTGCCGATAGAGGGCCGCGCAGCAGGCGGCCAGCGCCTCGTTCATGGGGCCGGGCTCGGCCAGTTCATCCGGGTTGCCCGAGGCGTTGGGGCGGTTGCCGAAGGCAAAGGCGATGACGCAGTGGGCCTGGTCGATGGCGACCCGGGACGGGGTCATGTTGAAGCAGGCCTCCTCGATGAAGGGGGCCAGCTGGCGGGCCGTCTGCTCGTCGTGCAGCTCGGCGCTCAGCCGGTCGGTCAGGGTGGTGCGAAAATCCGCCGCACTCCCCTGGCTGTCATTGCTGCTGTTGCAGCCGGTGAGGGTGGCGACCAGGGGGGTACTCAACAGCCCCAGGGTGACTCTACGTCGACTCTCGTTCATTTAGATTCCTCTTTGGTAGCAAGCACTTAACGGGAACAAGCAGCAATTAACCCTTGACCCAATAAACGCTCATACCATACGGAAAAATGGGGGCGACAAAAGCCATACCGCGAGGCTCGTACCCAGAACGTGCAGCAATTCACACATTAATCAATAAACGAAAGCACTCTTTTGCGAATGAGCCAATAAAAGAAATTAACATCCACATTAATGAACCACTGATAGATAGATACTCTATCTGTGGTTCATTCGCACAGATTTCATCCCTCAGATAACGCGCTCGTTCAGCTGCGGGTTGCCAGCAACCGCTCCACATCCTCGATCACCTTGAGGGCCGCCTGCGGGCCGCCGCTGGAGGTCCAGAGTGACCCGTCCACAGCGCCAAAGCGCTTGGCTTTGATCACCGGCAGCTGCTGGAACGCCGGGGTCTGCTCCGCCTGACGCATGGCATCCACCGCATCACCGGTGGCGCTCAGGGTACCGACCACCAGCCAGTCAGCATCCAGCAGGTTGAGGGACTCCAGACTCAGCGCCGGTGAGTGGGGTGCGCCAGTACCCTGCTGCTTGCTTGGGCGTACCAGCCCCATCGACTCCACTACGCTGCTGGCAAAGGTGCCCTGATACATAAAGCTCGGCCCCTTGGGGTTCCAGCGCACTATGCTGATGCTCTCCCCCTGATGCTTGGCCAGCTTGCTGCGGGCCTGAGTCAACCGCTCGGCATACTGCAGCAAGAAAGTATCCCCTTGCTGGTCGCGGTTGAGGGTGTGAGCGGTGCGGCGGAAGCTATCCTGCCAAGGCTCACCCCACTTGCTGGTCACCACGGTCGGCGCGATCTCCCCCAGCAAGGTCAGCAGCTCGGGACGGGTCTGGCCGGTCAGGATAAGGTCGGGCTCCAGCGCAATCAGCGACTCCAGATTGGGGCTGTCGAGATCGCCGATCACCTGGATACCCATGCCCGCCTTGTTCAGCAAATAGCGGGGCAAGGTGGGTTGACCACGGCCATTGACGGCGCCGATGGGGGTCAGCCCCAGGGTCAGGGTGCTGTCGAGTTCGAGCTCGCTCAGCACCACCACCCGCATTGGCTGAGCTGGCACCTGCACCTTCTGGCCAAACGCATCGGTCACTTCACGCATCTCCTGCGCCTGAACCTGCGGCGCGGCCAGCATCAGGATGGCTGCTGCCAGGGCGGCAAAACGCTTCATCATTTCACTCCTTCTCGTTGCACGGCCCGGATAATCGGCCGCGTGAATACACTCGGTGGGCCCACAGAGCAGGCCCATATGACTCAACTCGCCGAACGCAGGGCACGGCCATGTTCGTGGCGACGGGGCACGATAATGGGCGCCCCGTCGCCGGGGGCATGCAGAATGTCGACACTGGTCTGGTAGAGCCGGTCGATCAAGGACTTGGTCACCACCTCCCGGGCCGGGCCCATGGCGGCAACGGTCCCCTCGCCGATGGCGATCAGCTCGTCACAGTAGCGGGCCGCCATCGCCAGATCGTGGATCACCAGCAGCACGGTTTTGCCCTCGGCGGTGATGCGATGGATCGCCTCCATCACCTCGGTCTGGTGACCGATATCGAGGGCACTGGTGGGCTCGTCGAGCAGCACCATGTCGCTGTCCTGCGCCAGGATCATCGCCAGCCACGCCCGCTGTGCCTGCCCGCCGGAGAGGGACACGGCGCTCTGCTGCCAGATGCTTTCAAGCTGCATCCGCTCGCAGGCAATACGCACCATGCGGGCATCCTCCTCACCCCACTGATTGAACCAGCCCTGATGGGGGTGACGGCCATACTGCACCAGCTGCTCCACCAGAATGCCGGCAGGCAGTGTGGGCCGCTGGGGCAGATAGGCGAGCTCCCGCGCCAGCCCCTTCATGGGGTAGCTGGCGAGCGGCTTGCCCTTAAGCAGGATCTCGCCGCGTTGGGCTTTCATCTGGCCGGATAACAGCTTGAGCAGGGTCGATTTGCCGCAACCGTTGGGGCCGACGATCCCTACCAGCTTGCCCCTCGGCACGCTGAAAGAGATGTCCCGCAAAATGGGGGTCTGCTGATAGGCGAAATGGAGGCGATTTACGGTGAGCGTCATCAGTCAGCCCTCTGGCGATCGTTAACAAGAAGAAACAGCAGCAACAGGCCGCCGAGAATACGGGTCATGATGCCGGTCGCCACCTCGTGGGGGCTGGCCAGCACCCGGACCAGGGTATCGCTGGCAAGCAGCAGCAGGGCGCCGCTAAGCGCCGCCAGCCAGAGCGGCACCACCCGGTCTTTCACCAGCCAAGAGGCAAGAATGGGGGCAGCCATGGCGATAAAGACCACGGGGCCGCCGATGGCGGTGCCGAGCGCCGCCACCAGAATGGCCTGCGCCAGAATGCCCAGTTGCACCCGATCGCCGTTGACGCCAAGCCCTCTGGCCATCTCGGGGCCAAAGCGTAGCACCGCCAGCGAGCGGGAGAGATAGACGATCCACGGGCAGAGCAGCAGCAACAGGATGGCGATGGGGGTGATGGTGCTGTAACCCACGGCGATAAAGCTGCCCATGTTCCACAGATAGAGGGAGCTCAAGTGCAGCAGGGCCTGGGTGGACATCACAAACTGGCCGAGCGCCTCGAACAGCTCGGAGAGGCCGATACCTATCACCACGAACAGATAGCCCTGCTCACCCGGTTTGCGGCATAGGGCATAAAGCACCAGCGCCGCGAAGATGGCGCCGATAGGGGCCGCCCACCAGGGCCAGCTGCCTATCGCCAGGTAGAGGGAGAAGACGATGATGGCCAGAGAGGCCCCGTTGTTGACCCCCACCATATCGGGGGTAGCCAGCCGATTGCGCACCAGCGTCTGCACCAGACAGCCGGAGAGCCCCATGGCCGCCCCCGCCACCACCACCCCAAGGATGCGCGGCAGCCGGATCTTGAACAGGGTGAGCTGCTCAAGCCGCGTCCCCTCCCCCATCAGGGTGTTGACCACCCCGGCAAAACCGAGCTTGCCGCCGCCAACGCTCAGGGCCAGCAGAGCCAACGCCAGCAGCGCCATGGCCAGCAGCGCCAGCCAGCGCCAGCTCGGCAGATGGATCAGCAAAGAGCGGTTACCGGCCCGCAGGCAGAGCATATCGGTAGGTGTGCGCATCAGCCCCTCACTTGACGGTCAGCAGGGTACGAAAGCCCCCGCGATGGACGATGGCGATCAGCACTGGTGCGCCGATCAGGGCCAGAATGACGCCGTTGGGCAACTCGAACGGCTGGATCAGCCAGCGCGCCAGAATGTCGGCCAACAGCAGAAACAGCATGCCGAACAGGGCGGAGAAACAGACCTGCACCGACAGCTTCACCGGCTCCACCAGTCGGCCACAGTAGGCGGCCAGAAAGCCGACAAAGCCGATGGGACCGGCAATGGCGATGGCACTGGCGGTAAACAGGGTGGCGGCCAGCAGTACGCCAATTCGCACCCGGTTGGGGCGGATCCCCAGCGCCTGGGCCTGACTGTCCCCCATCTGCATCAGGGTCAGCTGGCGACAGAGCAGCAGGGTGATGACAAACGCCGCCAGCACGAAGGGCAGCACGGCGATGATGGCATCGAGATTGGCCGCCGACAGGGAGCCGAGGTTCCAGAAGCGGTACTGCTCCAGCACCATCTTGTTGGAGAGCAGCAGAAAGCTGGAGAGACCGCCGAAGGTGGCGGAGAGCGCCACCCCGACCAGAATGAGCTTGAGGGGGTTGGAGCGGCCAATCATCATGCCGAGCCCCAACACAATCACGTTGCCGAGCAGTGCGCCGAGTCCGGCCCAGAGCAAATAGCCATAGGCAGACTCCACACCAAACCAGGTGAGCCCCACCACCAGCGCAAAGACGGCCCCGGCGTTGACTCCCAGCAGACCTGGCTCTGCCAGCGGGTTGCGGGTCGCACTCTGCAACAAGGAGGCAGCCAGAGATAAAGAGGCGCCGACCACCATGGCACAGAGGGTGCGCGGCAGTCGCAAGGTATTGAGCACCATGGCGAGCTTCTCGTCGCCAGCCCAGCGGGCATCCCCCATCAGGTAGCCGAGCACCTCGCGAGCACCATAGACACCCGCACCGGTGGCGAGCGAAAGAGAAAGCAGTACAAACAGGAGGAACAATCCCAGCCAGAACAGCGAGGTCTGGTCTCTAAACACCCTTTAACTCCTTATGGTGGCAATGCGCATGTTGTTGAAATACATGTGGTTGAAATAAAAGCCGTCACCCGAGGTGATCCCCTGACAACAGCGGAAGCCCGCCAATGCGGGCTCCCGTTCAGCCATTACAGCTTGTAGGCCACACCGGCATAGACAGTGCGCCCGTCGAGGATCTGATCGGCCTCGGTGGCAACCCAGTCACGCTTGGTATTGGTCAGGTTGTTGAGTCCGAACTTCAGATCCAGTGCCCAGGTGGCGTTCCAGACTGCCCCGACATCCAGGGTGTGGAATCCTGCAGTCGTCTCATAGGTGGTGCCGCTCATGCGCGGAACCGGGAGGATCTGGCTGCCAGTGTAGTTCCAGCCCAGCTGGGTACTCAGGCTCTCGATGACCTGCCACTCCAGCTTGGCGTTGGCGGTATGCTCCGGCGTCCGATAGAGATCCTTGCCGCTGGTCTTGTCTTCCCCGTCGATCAGGGTGACGTTGCTGGAAAGGGTCAGGGTATCGGTGATATCAAACCAGCCGCTCAGCTCCACCCCCTTGATGCGGGCCTTGCTGACGTTCTGATAGGTCATCACCGCCGGACGCCAGGTGGAGGTCCATGCCTCGCTCTGGATCTTGTCCTTGATATCGTTGTGGAAGGCGGTAACCCCGGCGCCCCAGAACGAACCATCGTAGGCGGTGCCCAGCTCGTAGCTGACGGCGGTTTCCGGCTTCAGATCCGGGTTGCCCACCACGGCGCAGCGACCGCGACAGGCAGCTACGGCATAATCCGGGTTGGACTGGGCAATGGTCGGCGCCTTGAACGCCTTGCCAATGCCGCCCTTGACCACCCAGTTGTCCGTCAGGCTGTAGAGGGCGTAACCGCGGGGGCTGAACTCGGTGCCATAGGTCTCGTGGTGATCTACCCGGCCACTCAGGGTCAACGCCAGATCGCCAAAGCCAAACTCATCCTGCAGATAGAGCGCGCTCTGGTTGACGCTGACATCGCCCCCCTTGAGGTTGACGTTGTGCTTGAGTTCGGTGATGCGGTACTCGGCACCACTGGTCAGCAGGTGGCTGCCCAGATTACCGCTCAGCTGGCCATCGAAGGTGTGGTTGGTCTGGCTCACATCGCCGCTGGTCTTGCTCAGCGCCGTCATCAGTTCGGAGTCATCAAAGAGATCCACCTGCTCGAAGGCATAGCCGACCCGGCTGTCGAACTGATCCCAACGGCCGACGTGGATGGCATTGAGCCCCAGTCGCTCCATCTGCTGGATATTGCGCGGCGTCTGGCCGTAGTTGTTCCAGTGGGCCTCCCGATCGTCTTTGGCGTAGTTCATCCCTACATCCAGATCCTGACGATCATCGATCAACCATTTGACGTTGGAGAGGATCCCCAGCTTTTCACGCTGCTCGATGGCATCGGCCTTGGGGTTGATGCTCTGCTCGCTCTGCCAGGCATCCCTGTGGTTCCCTTCCACCACCAGGTTGGCCAGCAGCTTGTTGTCGATCAGCGCCCCGCCCACATAGGCACTCGCCTTGTTGATATCCCCTCCGTGACCGTCGGTGGGGTCACTGAAGGTATAGGTGGCCGCCGCTTCGGTCTTCTCCCCGGGTTGGCGCAAGATGACGTTGACCACCCCACCCAGCGCATCTGCGCCGTAGAGGGAGGAGATGGGGCCACGGATCACTTCGATACGCTCAATGGCCGCCATCGGGATGGCGGAGAGATCGAAATCATTGCCATAACCGGAGGTAAGAGCATCGCGGGAGCTGATACGCCGGCCATTGACCAGCAACAGGGTGTAATCCCCCTCCAGCCCGCGCAACTTGATCTCGCTGCGGCCGTAGCTGGTCGCAGGGCTGATATTGACCCCCGGCAACTGTTTCAGAGCGCCGGTCAGATCATTGACATTGAGCTTGTCGAGCTCGACCCGAGTCACCACAGAGACGCTGGCCGGGGCGGTCAGCTCGCTGTGCCGGGTTTTACTCGCCGTCACCACCATAGTTTCATGAGCGGCGACAGGCGCAGTCCCTTGGGCCAGAACTGGCAGGGCAAAAAGGGACAACACCAGTGGATGCACTGCAAATCGTCGGGATGATGTACGCATCATCAACACTCCACATAAAACAACCAAGGCCAACACCACCGACATCCCTGTCTGACCTCGCCAGACCCGGTGCAAAGTGATGGAGTTCATTGGCATGAACAGTCGTCCATGCCCCATCACCCCGAACATCAGTGCATTACGGCAGGCCCTGCGTTGTGCTATGCCACTCGCAGCCATCAATAACAAAAGCGCCGTACCGACTGACATCGGGACGGCGCAATACTAAATGCAAATCATTTTTATTTGCAAGAGTGAATCAGGTATTCTTTCGCATCCGCTTAATTATCCATCACATCGTGGCGAGTCTGGTGATAGGCCTCTTCACTCTTGCCCCGGCGCCAGTACGGCACGGCGTAGAGCGACTGGCGATCCACCTCGAGCACAGACCGAAAATGGCGGCGCAGCGGCAGCACCAGCGCCTCTTCCCCACCCAGCCAGAAGAAGCCACCATCGCGCACCAGCGGCAGAGCAATCACATGCTCCAGCAGGCCGCTGGACTCGGGCTCGCCGACAAACCAGTGACAGCGCACCCCGACCGGCAGCGTCAACGGCTGAGCATCGGCCTGATCCGGCACCAGAATCGCAATTTCCCCTCTGGCATCGGCAGGCATCACCTCGCACATCGCCATGATGGCGGGCAAGGCGGTGAGATCCCCTACCAGACAGTAGTGATCGGCCGGTTGCAGCATAGGGTTGGGACCACCCGGCCCGGAGAGGATCACCTTCTCTCCCGGCTTGGCATGGGTAGCAAAGGCGCTGGCGGGCCCGCCGTCACCGTGCAGCACGAAGTCGATATCAATTTCCTGCTCATCACGGCGAAACGCGCGGATGGTGTAGGTGCGGATCACCGGCTTGTCAGCCGGGTCACTCCAGCGCGGGCCGCTCGGGGTCATTGCAGGCAGCACCGGCTCTACCTGATGGGGCTGGGCCAGCATCACCTTGATATGGGCCCCACCGCAGGTGAAGGGATAGTCAGCCAGTTCGCTGCCACCAAAGGTGATACGACGCAAATGGGGGGTGATCTGGGTAATGGCTTTGACAGTCAGCAGACGGGGACGATTGGGAGGCAGAGATGGGGACACAATGAGGCTCCTCGTTGAGTGTGTTGCCTATGCTACACACAAATGGGAATCACTATCAAATGCGATTATTTCTCGTCTATCCGGCTCAAACATCACTAATCACTACCATCAGCCCCCGAACAGAGAAACGGGCTTATGCACGCTAGTCCCATGATTGGACGAAGAAAGCAGCCGGACAACAACACTGTCACGCAGGGTTCCATTTGCCTATTTCGACCATAGTTTTTCGAGATCAAATTTTATTTCTCAATAAGTTTCCTATCCTTAGTGAAGCAGTTAATGTAAGCACAGGATGCCAAACAGGATTGTATGATGGATGACCAGATCCTGATTATTGATGATGACGAGCTCTCCCTCCCCGACGCGCAGCAAGCAGGCTGGAGGGTGATGATTGTTGACGATGAACCGGAAGTGCATCGCATCACCAAGATCACTTTAAACAAATTCGAGTTTGACAATCGTCCCATCGAGTTTCTGCATGCCTATTCGGCTGCAGAGGCAAAAAAATTGCTGGCCACCACCCCGGATGTTGCACTGCTGCTGCTGGACGTGGTGATGGAGGTCGATCACGCCGGTCTTGATGTTGTCAAATATGTCCGTGAAGAGCTGCAAAACAAGATGGTACGCATCGTGCTGCGTACCGGCCAACCCGGCCAAGCGCCGGAAGATGACGTGGTGACCAACTACGACATTAACGACTACAAGGATAAAACCGAGCTCACCTCCCAGAAGCTGCGCACCCTGCTGCGGGCCAGCCTGCGCTCCTATCGGGATATCCGCACCCTGGAAAGCAACCGGCAAGGGCTGGAAAAAGTCATCGAAGCCTCCAAGGGGATCTTTGAGAAACGGGCGCTGCGTCAGTTTGTCGAAGGCGCCCAAGAGCAGCTGAGCGCCCTGCTCCATCTGGGAGAGACCCAGATTTACGATGTAAAACAATATGCCTACGAAGTGAAGGATCAACTGCTGGAGCCCCTGCTGCCAGGTCATCCCCCGGTGCGGTTGACAGAGGCACCCGAGATACTGCGTCAGGCCATGACCCGGGGCTGCAATATCTACAACACCAACCAGATGGTGCTCTACTGCCAAAACCCGCGCCACCACCTGTTGTTTCATATCGAGACCACTCGCCAGCTCAGTCAGATCGATACCAGCCTGCTGACCCTGTTTACCGAAAACATCATAGTGGCACTGGAAAATATCCGGCTCAACGAGGTGATCGCCGACAACCAGCGGGAGATCATCTATCGCATCGGCGAACTGGTCGAAACCCGCTCCAAGGAGTCAGGGTTACACGTCAAACGGGTCGCGCTCTACACCGAGCTTTTCTGCCATCTGCTGGGGATGAGCGAAGAGCAGAGCGAGCTGGTTAAACGGGCCTCACCACTGCACGACATTGGCAAGGTGGGGATTCCCGATGCCATTTTGCACAAACCGGGCAAGCTGACCCCGGAAGAGTGGGAGATCATGAAAACTCATGCCCAACTCGGTCAGGATATGCTCTCCGGCAGCGATCTGGCGTTGTTCCAGATTGGCGCCACCATAGCAGGCAATCACCATGAGAAGTGGAATGGCAGCGGTTATCCCCGCGGTTTGAAGGGGGCTGATATCCCACTGGAAGGACGGATCGTGGCACTGGCCGATGTGTTCGATGCCTTGGGTTCGGATCGCTGCTACAAGAAAGCGTGGCCGCTGGACAAGGTGCTTGGGCTGATTGAGGAGGAGAAGGGACAACATTTTGATCCCCAACTGGTCGAGTTGATGATGGCCAATCTGGACAGGTTCCTCGAAATCCGTGAGCAGAACAAGGATGTCTATATCGGCGATCACTGAGGGCGTCAGGCCCCTTATCCCAAGGGTTCGAGCTAAAAAAACCGCCCTGCATATCAAGGGCGGTTTCTTTTATTTGGTGTATTGTTTTTCCCGAGTCCGGGCTACTGCTCTGGCAAGTTGAGATCCAGCTTGGCTGTCGGTTGGCCATTTTGTTGATTTTCAGCCTGAGCGGCTGCCAGCGCACGTTTAAAGGCACGCCGTTTTTGCATCACCACAAAACCGGCGCCCCCCAGCAACACCAGTAGAACCCCGCCCCCAACCAGTAGCCAAAGCAGCCATCCCATTCCCTCTTCAGGCAAAGCCTCGACTGACTCGGCGCTGGAAATCGGAGCAGCTGCCGACGCCACCTCTGCGGGAGGCGGTGGAGGCGGGAAGATATTGAAGGTCTTTACCGGTAATTCGATTTTCAGCTCGCGCCCCAGGCGAGTGGTGCCATAGAGGGTCGCTTTCACCTCATGTTGCCCCACCTCTTTGATGACAGAGAGATCAATATCAAGCTTGGGGGCGCTGGCGGTCTCGCTGAACTCGTAGAGGCCGCCCACATTGCTGGTCACACTCCCCTTGATCACCACGGAGGCGGGATCCAGCTCATCACGGTCGATTAGCAGTGAGAGCTTGGCACCCAGCTCTTCCGAAGGCGGCGCCAGGTTATAGCTGAACGGATAGGGATAAAGCAGCACATCCTGATAGCGGGCACGGACAAACACCTGATTACCGGTGCTGAACATGGCGCGGTATTTGCCAGCGGGA
This sequence comes from Aeromonas sp. 604282, assembly GCF_049170575.1. NCBI lineage: Bacteria > Pseudomonadati > Pseudomonadota > Gammaproteobacteria > Aeromonadales > Aeromonadaceae > Aeromonas > Aeromonas sp. 604282. The sequence continues at coordinate 263,164 of NZ_JAAKMV010000002.1, forward strand.
ATATCTTGCAGCGTCGCCTCTGCAGTCATGATACCGTCACCCGGCACCTCATCGAGCCCTTTTCCATCATCGTGGTAACGGCCAAGCTCCTGATCCAGCACCACCTGTTGCTGAGCAGCATCACTGAATGATTGCAGCTTGACCGTCATCCCCAGGTCAGAGAGGTAGTATTTATCTTGCGGTGGCTGGCCATTGATCAGCAACCATGACTTGAGCTTGACCACCTCTCCCTGATAGAGCTGCATCGGCAAGGCGGCGATATCGAGCCGGATATCGGAGAGGATACGAACCCGATTGTCGGGATCTACCTCCCCAATCGCCTGCCAGGGGCCCGGCATCGGATTGCGCAGGGTAATAAGATCATGTTCCGGCAGGGCCAGCCAACCCACATCGGCGGGTTTGGCCTTTCCCACGTAAAGCTTGCTGCCATCGGGACGCACCAGGATCACCGAAGGAGTGCCCGCTTTGCGTTTGATAATGAAGGTGATCTCCTTCACACCGTAATCGATGCGAAAGCGGTTATCGAGCATGGGAATGTCAGAAGGTGCGAACACCTCGGTCGCCATAGCCCCAAGCGACATCAACAACAACAGGGAAGCCCACCACTTGCTCATTGCCGCCACAGACAGCTCCCTCCCTTCTTCTGTACCAGGTCGAGTCGAGCCTCGTGCTGGGCCTGAACCTCGGCACTGGCACGGATCACCTTGAGCGCAGGCCGGTTGCTCTCCAGCCGGCGAATGCTGGTGTCCTGATTGCTCTCGTTTTCACTGCTTTCTGTAGCCAGATTGAGTTTGGTCTGGCCACCGGTCATCAACAGATAGACGTCAGCCAGGATCTCCGCATCAAGCAAGGCCCCGTGCAGAGTACGGTGAGAGTTGTCGATACCGTAGCGATCACACAGCACATCCAAGTTGTTGCGCTTTCCGGGGAAGAGATCCCGGGCCATCGCCAGGGTATCTGTGATAGTACAGATATCCGCCGTCTTGAAGTTGAGTCCGAGCTTGCTGAACTCGTAGTCCATAAAGCTCACGTCAAACGGTGCGTTATGGGCGATCAGTTCGGCGCCCCGGATAAACTCGAGGAACTCGTCGGCAATCTGGCTAAACGACGGCTTGTCCCGCAGAAACTCGTCGGTGATACCATGCACCTGTACCGCTTCCGGGTCGACCGGACGATCAGGTTTTATATAAACGTGATAGTGGTTACCGGTCAGCTTGCGGTTGATCACCTCCACACAGCCGATTTCGATGATGCGATGGCCAAGGTAAACGGGGCCACCACCGGTATTCATACCTGTGGTTTCGGTATCCAGAATGATCTGGCGATTCAGTTGGGGTGTGTTCATGATCCAATCTATGTCAAACTTCGGCTTTACTCGCTAGTTTACCCCAAGCCTCTGGCTAAAACAGATTGATTGCTCATGTTAAAACAGATTGATTTATTCACGGATGGCTCCTGCCTTGGCAACCCGGGCCCGGGTGGCTATGGCGCAGTCATGGTTTATGGCAAACACCGCAAGGAAATTTCAGCCGGCTTCAAACTGACCACCAATAACCGGATGGAGCTGATGGCCGCCATCATGGGGCTTCGAACCCTCAACGAACCGTGCAAGGTGCGCCTCACCACTGATAGCCAATATGTGCGCCAGGGGATCACCCAGTGGATCATCGGCTGGAAAAAGAAGGGGTGGATGACCGCCAATCGTCAACCGGTCAAAAATGTCGACCTCTGGAAAGCGCTGGATGCGGAAGTGGGTCGTCATCAGATCGAGTGGCTATGGGTCAAAGGGCATTCCGGCCACCCGGAGAACGAACGGTGCGACGAGCTGGCCAGAGATGCCGCATGCGGCAAGGATCTGGCCGAAGATACCGGCTACCAGCCCTGACGGGCCATGCCCGGTGTGGCGAGAGATTTGGGCAGTTGCCAGCGACGCCGCACCGGGATCAGTGGAAAGCGCCGTTTGCGGGCAGCAATAACGTATACCGATGCAAACGCTCTGCAATAGTCCCGCCCGATACTCTCCCGCCACCAGCTGTGCCAGCTCTGTTTACCCATAAACGAGTAACCGAAACGCTCGTCGAACATCACTTCACACCCTAGTAAATGGAGCCAGTCGATGACTCGCCCGGGGGTAAACATCCGCGCCGACCAGGGCAACTTGCGCCGTAAAAAAGGGATACAGTGGCCAATCCCCACCAAACTCACCGGATTGTAACCACTGATAATCAGCCAGCCATCATCGGTCAGTACCCTTTCGGCTTCACGCAATACCTGATGGGGATCGGCTGAAAAATCGAGGCAGTGAGCCAGCAGACAGGCATCGACGCTACCGGTTCGCACCGGCAGCTCGAGGGGATCGCCATAAATGTCCAGCAGTCGCCCCTCGGGCGAGACGCCCACCTGATGACGAATGGATGAACATTTGCAGGAGAGCTCCGCGCTCAGAGCTCCTACCTTGAGCAAGTGATATCCGAACAAGTTGGGGCACCAGCTGTCGAGCCGCTCCTGAATTTCGGCCGCCACCCAGTCACCCATAGGCAGCGCTGACCAGCTGGTCGGGATCTCGATTTGTTGTTCGGTACGTGCCACCTGCATAATAGGGTTCAACTCGCGGTTTCGAACGCCATCCTGTTATATAAGATACCCTCCCTAAAGAGAAGCAGACTCATGTATCCAGTGATCACAGTTCCAGCCTTTAATGACAACTACATCTGGTTGATCCGCCACGAAAATCACTGTCTGGTGGTCGATCCGGGTGATGCCGCCCCCGTGCTGGAGCGGCTCGAGGCATTGGGTCTGGTGCTCGACGCCATCCTGCTCACCCATCACCATCACGACCATGTCGGGGGCGTCACCGGCCTGCTCAGCCACTTTCCCCATGCCCGGCTATATGGCCCCAAACTTGACCCCATGCCGGATCATCACGGTCAGTGGCTGGAAGATGGCGATCAGATTAACTGGCACGGCCTCGCCCTCGAGGTGATCCATGTGCCCGGCCACACCCGTGGCCATATCGCTTACCATGGCAACGGCATGCTTTTTTGTGGTGACACCCTCTTCTCGGCCGGTTGTGGCCGTCTGTTCGAAGGGACACCGGAACAGATGTACCACTCGTTACAGCGCCTTGCCGCCCTGCCCGACGAGACCCTGATCTACTGCGCCCATGAGTACACACTCTCCAACCTGCGCTTTGCCTATGCAGTTGAACCGGACAATCCGGCGATCCGTGATCAGATCGGACTGATCAGCAAACTGCGGCAACAAGGGCTGCCAAGCCTGCCCACCCGGCTGGAGGATGAGCGCAAGTTTAATGTTTTTCTGCGCTGCGAGCTCGATTCGGTAAAATTTTCTGCTGAAAAGAAGGGGCTAAAATGCGTGGAAAATCCGGTAGATACCTTTACGATCTTGCGTCAATGGAAGGATGTTTTTTGAACAAACCTTGATCAGGAGGGGATTGCCCCTTATGATGCCGGCTGTTTTTCTTAAAAATGACCGGAACGAGATGAAGGTACGAACGGCCTTATTGGCAGCGCTGTTGCTCAGCGGCTGCCAAAACCTGAGCCATCAGGATGACCGGGCGCTAACGGCAATCGAGCCGATCAAGTCCCCCCAGGTCAAGAAAAAAGCGCATAAAAAACACTCTTCCCATTTCCTGTTTGGCGATGAACAGCTGGATGAAATGGAAGAGACAGACAATCTGTGGGTGCGTATCAGCGATGATATGCAACTGGAAACTCCGGACAACCCGCGCATCCGCCAGCAACGTGAGTGGCTGTTGCGCAATGATAAGCATCTGGCGACCATTGCCAGCCGGGCTGAACCCTACCTCTATCTGATGGTAGAGGAGATTGAACGGCGTGAGCTGCCAATGGAGCTTATTACTGTCCCGATGATCGAGAGCATGTTTGATCCCCATGCCCGATCCCGCAGCAATGCCGTCGGTCTGTGGCAGTTTGTGCCAGCGACAGGCAGAAACTTCGGTCTGCGCCACGACAACTGGTATGACGGACGGCGTGATGTGCTGGCCTCCACCAATGCGGCGCTCGACTATCTGGAATACCTGAACCGCTTCTTTGACGGCGACTGGCTGCAAACGCTGGCCGCCTACAATGCCGGTGAAGGACGGGTGCGCAACGCCATCCAGCGTAACCAGCGCGCAGGCAAACCGACCGACTACTGGTCACTCGATCTGCCGCGCGAAACCCGGATGTATGTGCCCAAGATCCTCGCCATGGCTGACATGATCAGCAATGCGGACAAGTACAATATCCAGTTGCCGGTGCTCGCCAACGAGCCGAAGCTGCGAGTGGTGGAGACCGGCAGCCAGATCGATCTGAACGTGGCCGCCCAACTGGCAGGTCTGCGCACGTCACAGCTCAAGGAGGTCAATCCGGCCCTGAGCCGTGGCGTGATGTCGCCCCGTGGCCCTTACCGCCTGCTGGTACCGGTAGAATATGCCGATACCCTGGAGCTGGCACTGGCCGATCTGCCCAAGAGCGAGCGTATTCGTACCCGCTCCTATCAGGTCACCAGTGGCGATACTCTGTCACGCATCGCCCAGAATCATGGCGTCAGCGTGAGTGAGCTGAAGCTGGCTAACAATCTGCGCAGCAACAACCTGCGTCGCGGTCAGCAACTGGTGATCCCGACCCACGGTCAGGTCAGCAGCAAGGCCAGTTCCGCCAGCAAACCGCAGCAGCTGGCAAGCCGTGGCAGCAGCCAGAAGGCCAAGGTCAGTTACAAGGTGCGCTCGGGTGACAACCTGTGGAGTATCAGCCAGGCACACGGCGTCTCCCACGAAGAGCTCGCCAAGTGGAATGGTCTGAATGCCAAGTCGGCGCTCAAGCCAGGCATGAAGCTGGTGGTCTATCCCAAGCAAGGGAAGAAGAGCGACAAATCGATGGTGTATCAGGTTCGCCGTGGCGACTCCATCTCCTCCATCGCGGCTCGCTTCCAGGTGGCCATCAACGATGTGATGCGCTGGAACCAGCTGGATAAAGGGGATTACCTTAAGCCCGGCCAGGAGCTGACCCTGTTTGTGAAGAACAACAGCTAAGCCTCACCGCTTGAACCCGATAAAAAACGGGGCCAGTCAGATGACTGGCCCCGTTTTTTATTACTGCGGCTAACCGCTGCTGTGTCTGAGCCACCGACTAAAACAATGACTTGGCGCCGCCTGCGGATGCATCATCACTCTGCAGGCAAAACTATCACCGCTATTCCCAGAGCCTTGTCGGCACAACCAGCAACACAGTGCGCTGGCCGATCGCCACATTGGCATTGGGGAAAACCACCGCCTCACGCGGCTTTTCCACCATGTAGCGCAGCTCACCATCCTCGGCCAGTGCGAACCCTTGGGGGAATTCGGTGAAGTTGTCCACATCGCTGGCGAACAGGAAGCGAAAGTCCGCTGATTTTTTGGTGATCACCCGATCGATAGCAAACAGGGTGAAATCATCCGCCCGCCACGGCTCCAGCACCACCTCATCCTGAGTGACCAGCTCCTGCAGCGCTTGGCGGGTTTCGATAAAGCGGGTCATGTCGTTCTCACCAAATGGCCGGACCTTGCCCAGCTCCACCGTAAAGGCGTGGGCCCCATGCTGGCGTGAGCTGTAGTAGCTGAAAGTAGTGGTCGGGCTGGCGGAAAGCAGAATGGTACGCACCCCACAGGCGCCGAGGAACTGCACCTGCTCGCGGCAGTGGGGCCGCTCGTGGGGAAAGGGGTAGACGGCGAACTTCTCGTGGCGCGAACCGCGAATGGCGGTGTGCAGATCGTAGTGGTAACGGGGACGAGCCGGATCGGCAAAGAAGCGGCTCACATACTGCTCGAGGCGCATGGCGCGGATCCGCTCCCGATTGCAGAGCCCCTCCCCCTTGCTGTGGGCGCCAGAGAAGAGCCGGTTCATGTTCTCCTCCACCTCCCGCAGCCCCAGATTCATCGCCGCCGGATTGCCAAACAGGAACAGCACCCGATGGCGGGCGCTCAGCTCGCCAGAGAGCAGACGGCTCAGCAGCTGGTTGCAGATCTCGATGGGGGCGGTCTCGTTGCCGTGAATACCGCAGGAGAGGACGATATCCTTGCGCCCCCCCGGCTGGCCGCCCGCGCCACTGGCAGGCTCCAGACAGATGACACCGGTATCCCAGACGCTGACTTGCGTGCCATCCGGCAGCGCAAAATCAAAGGGATCGAGCAGCCACTCGTGGCTGCGGGTCATGGCCAAAAAATCGTGCTGGGGAATCATCCGTCTCACCCTCTTGCGCTGGAACACTATGGCCGGATTATACGCAAGGCATCGCGGCTTAAAATCGCTTTTTAAACAAATTCAAACATTAACAACACAATTGTGATAACAATCGAGCGACGACAGCGAGGTGCTATAGCAATGTGAAATAAAGAGAAGAGGAAAGAGGATCAACGCACAACAGGGGGAAAACGAGGGGAGATAAAACAGACTATTACCCGCCTGATGGCTGGGCGCCACAGGGGCAAAGCAGAAAACGGATCAGCAGAAAAACGAGGCATCCATGCCCGGCTGATCAACCACGCCAGAACGGCTTGTTGGTCTCTTGATAACGGTCAGCTTCGTTCAGGCCGATGTCTTTGAGCAGGTACTCGGGCAGCTCGGAGAGCTGGCGACGGCTGCGGCTGCGCTCCAGCCAGGTCAGAACGGTCATTTTAACGCGAGCAACCAGATTCAATTGGCTGGAATGCTGGTAACCGGTTTCGGTATAAGTCATGTTGGCCATGATGCGGCTCCTCTGAATATTTGTTTACGCACTGGGCTTCAATTTGATGCGCAAAGCTTAGTCAGGGAGTCAGACCGACTCAATTGACGAATTTTGATACGTTACATTAGTAAATCTAATGTCTAAAAACGGCAGGATTTAATTTTAACGCTTTGATTTTAAACAACTAATTATTTTAACGGTTGGCCAGCAGAGTCGCACAGCATATTGTGCTGCATGGCACCCATCTATATATGCATTTTGCTGCTTTACATATGCAGGGACGAGCAAGGTGTGAACAGCTGGCAACAGCGGAGTTACACGAAATTGTTAATTTAATGATCTTGTGGCGATCTTTGTTTAACATACTGAAACATAAATAAAACCATCACCGTATCCCCATTCAGAGGCGCACATTACACCCTCCCCAAAGTGCCTCTTGGCACTCCAGCCGCATACTGGTATGTTTATTTATACAGTAGTTTTGCTACCCGCAGCAGATGTCATACCTGATGTCGTCAACAGCGGGTCAGACCACAGGATCATCGATGGATACCTTTACCCCTACCGCCGCCCTGCGTCAACAGATGGCCGCCATTGAAACCTCTCTCAACCAGCTGGCCGATCTGCTTGGCCAGCTCGAGCTGCAGGAGGCCCATGTCTATCCCCTCCCCCCGGTGGCGCAGGGGGAAGAGCACGACCCGATCGAGCAAATTGAGGTGGGCTATCTCAACGGTGAAGCCGCACTGGCGGCCACCCTCGCCGCTTATCGGGACCACAGCGCCCGCCCCGGCTGCTCCACCAAGGCGACTCACCGGCTGCCCGGCTGGTTGCGCTTTCCTGCCGCCGCCGCCCCGCAGCTCCAGCCGCTGGTTGAGGAGATCAACCAGCGCAAGCTTGATTTCAAGGGGCTGGTGCAACAGGCGGGGGGACGGGATGAGAAGTTCGAGCTGGTACATACCGCCCTGCCCGGGGTGATCACCCTGCAGGTCTACCGCAAGCTGACCCTGTTGGCGGGGGAGCTCCACTCCCTCGGTTTTACCTGGGCCGACAAGCAGACCATCAATCGCCTCACCCGCGAACAGGTGCTGGAGATGCTGGAGCGCAGTCGTCGCTATATACCGGCCCTCTCCAACAACGAGGAGTGGAGCAAGATGGTGGATCAGGAGGTGTACGACATTCGCCGCCTGCCCGCCGATGCCGAGCTGCGGATCCGCCGCCCGGTCAAGACCCACCCGATGATCAACCTGCTCTGGCAGGATCGCACCCCGCGCAAGCAGCAGATCAAGGCGAGTCTGCCGCTGCTGCTCTGCTCGGACAGCCCGCCCGCAGTCACCCATCTGGGCAACTATCCCCCCAAGAGCCGGCAGGCGCGGCGGGATCGCAAGATTGGCGGCGAGCCCATCATCGAGCGGCTGCACCTCTACCTCTATCAGGGCTAACGCGACGAGCCCGCTAAAACCGGCACGCAGAAACAACAGAGGGGAGCACATCGGCAAGATGTGCTCCCCTCTTCCATATGGCATAGCCATGTCGCCGGTGATATAGCGGATCAGCTCATCAGCAGGGCCCGCAAGCTCTCCACATCCAGCCCGCGCACCTCGGACTGGCCACTCAGCAGACCATCGGCCAGCGCCCGCTTCTCGTCGTGCAGGGCGACAATCTTCTCCTCCACCGTCTGCTCGCACACCAGCCGATAGACGGTCACTGGCTGGGTCTGACCCATCCGGTGGGCCCGATCGCTCGCCTGATCTTCCACCGCCGGGTTCCACCAGGGATCGAGGTGCAGCACGGTATCGGCCTGGGTGAGGTTAAGACCGGTGCCCCCCGCCTTGAGGCTGATGAGAAAGAGCGGTACCGCCTCGTGGCGAAAACGCAGGATGGAGTCCTGCCGCGCCTTGGCCGAACAGCCGCCATCCAGATAGCAGTAGTCCCAGGACTTCTGCTCGATGCGGGCACGCAGCAGGCTCAGCAGATCGACAAACTGGCTGAACACCAGCACCCGATGACCGCCATCGATCGCCTCCTCCAGCAGCGCCATCGCCTCATCCAGCTTGCTGCTGGTCTGCGACCACTCTGGCATCACCAGCTCCGGCGAACAGCAGAGCCGGCGCAGTCGGGTTAACCCGCTCAACACGTGCATCAGGGCACGGCCATCGGCACTTTGCACCTGCTGCACCACCTCGCGCCGGGTCGCCTCGTAGAGCTGACGCTCCTCGGGGGAGAGGCTGATGTGGTGAATGATCTCGGTCTTGTCCGGCAGCTCGGTCAACACCTCCTGCTTGAGGCGGCGCAGGATAAAGGGGCTGATCACCGCCCGCAGCAAGGCCATGTGCTGGGGATCCTTGACCGCCTTGCCAAAGCGGCGCTTGAACTCGCCGAGACTGCCGAGCAGCCCCGGGTTGATAAAGGTGAAAAGACTCCACAACTCGCCCAGATGGTTCTCGATGGGGGTGCCGGAGAGCGCGAGGCGGAAATCGCCGTCGAGCTGGAACAGCAGCTTGGCGCGCTGGGTACCGGCGTTTTTGATCTGCTGCGCCTCATCGAGCACCATGGAAGACCAGCGGCGTGCCTTGAGCGCCTCCGCCAGACTGCCGAGCATGCCGTAGTTGATGAGGATCACCTGCCCCGCTTTGGCATCGCGAATAATGCGCTCGCGCTCGGCGGGATTGTCAAAGATCACCACCTCCAGCTCGGGGGCGAAACGGGCGACCTCCTCCTGCCAGTTGGTGACTACCGACTTGGGCACCACCACCAGCGCCGGCCCCAGATGCTGGCGCATCCGCAGGACGATCAAGGCCTGCAGCGTCTTGCCAAGACCCATATCATCGGCCAGGCAGGCGCCAAAGCCGTGATGGGCCAGGGTCGCCATCCAGCGCACCCCCTCCTTCTGGTAATCCCGCAGCGCGGTGAGCAGCTCGGGCGGGCAGGAGACCTCCTGCTGCCACTCCTGCTGCAGGGATTGCCACGCCGCGTCCCCCTCGGTGGTAATGACCGAGAGCAGACGGGTGAGCGGGTAAGCCAACTTGTGGTTGATGCGCTGCTCTTCGTCGAGCATGGCCCCCAGCATGGAGAGCCGCTCCACCAGCTTGTCGCTCAGCATCAGGCTGGTTTTTTCGTCGAGCTGGACGGTGCGCTGGCCCGGGGTCAACTGGCGCAGGATCAGGCGCAAGTCGAGGATCTGGTGTTCATCAAGGGCGAGCGCCCCCTCTACCTGAAACCAGTCCTGACGCCGCTCGATGCGCAGGCTCAGGGCCGCCTCATCGAGACTCTTGAGGCGCGCGCTGTCCTGATGCCAGTGAATGACCACACCGGCATCCACCAGCTCGGGCAGGGCATTGACCAGCGCCAGCGCCTGCTCTCCTTCGAGGCGCCACTCGCTGCCGGGCAGATCGATGGGAAGCTGGTTGCGCAGCAGTTGGGCCTGCCCCTTCTCGGCGGCAAGATCGCGCTGCCAGTAGTGGTTGCCCTTGATCCCCTGACGGATGATGGTCTCCCCCTTGCCCAGAGGCTGGGGAGGCAGCTCGTCAAAACGGGTCACCAGCTTGACCGCCAGCTGACCATCCTGCCAATCGAGCTGCACCGAAGGAATGCCCGGCCAGGGGGCCAGTTCGGCATTGCCGTGCAATCCCTCAACCTGGCTGTGCCAGGGCAGATCGGCGATCCCGTCCAGGGTGCGCTGCAACTCGCTCATCCCCTCGGCGGGCAGCAGCGGGATGGATTCGAGCGCCGGCAAGCGGTCGAGCAGCGGCTGCGGGGTGAGGATGAGCTGCCACAGATCCTGCGCCAGCGGCATGATGTGAGCGCCGCGCGCGGCTGCAGCGGGGATCAGCAAAGCGCTCATCCCCTCTTCGGTCGCCACAATTTGCAGCAGCGGCGCCGTGATGGCGAGTTGCAGCTTCTGCCCCTTGGCGTTGAACAGGCGCGGATGGTCGGCGAGCGGCGCCCAGACATCCCGGGGCAAGCGCCCCATCACCCGCGGCAGGGTGCGAACCACCGCCCAGTCGTGCTCATCAAGCAGCGCTGCATACTGGGTGGAGAGCAGGGTGGGATCGACCCGGCGGCCCGCCGTCCACTCCCCCTTGGTGCTGAGCTTCTGGATCTTGCACTCCAGCTCGGGGCCATCGGCATGAAGCAGCCAGACCAGCCGCTCCTGCGGCTTGCGAACGCCACTGGCGCGGCCCAGCCCCTGCAGCCAGTTGAGCCAGCTGGCGGAGGCGGCCCCCTTCTCCTCGCCGCCTTCCTCTTCTGGCTCTTCGTCTTCGGCCTCGCTGTTGCGCAGCTGGCAGAGTGGCGCCCCTTTGGCCCCCTCTCCCAGCAGCAGGCGCAGCAGATCCTGACAAAACGCCATCAGCCGATGATGGGGTTCGGCGTCAAGCAGGTGGGAGAGATCCCACTTGTGCAGCATGGCCACCTGCGCGCTCTGGGCGCCGTGACGGGCCAGCGCGCAGAGATCGAGCCAGAGATAGCCCCAGTGCAGCTCCTCCACCGGCAGTTGCAGGGTATCGAACAGCCCGACCGCCTGCCCATGCCGCTCACCGGCCCACTGGCTGAGCAGATCGGCCAGCAGCGGAAATTGTCCGCCAAGGCTGCGCTGCCACTTCTTGCGCTGCTCGCTGGCAATGACGGGGTCTGCCTGCTGCAACCAGCCGAGCCAGAGCAAAGCACTGAAGGCACGCGGCCACTGCCCCTCATGACCCTCGGCCTGCCACTGGCCCAGAGCCGTGAGCAACCGCTCACCCAGAGGGCCACACTCCCCCTGCGAGGCAACCGCCTGCAGGGCAGGCCACAACAGGCTGGAATCGGTGCTTTCGCCATCCCCACAGAGCCAGCGCCACTCCGCCTCAAACGCCTTACCTTGCGCCTGCACCTCGGGGGCACAGCGCACTAGCGCATTGGCCAGCGGCCAGCGCTCTTCATAAGGGGCATCGAGCAGCAGCTGCAGCGAGAAGTGCTCCAGCAACAGTTGCTGCCAGGCGGGGCTGGAACCCGCCAGCAGCAGATGGGCATCTGCGGTATCGAGCAGTGTGAGCAGATCACCGGGAGAGAAGAAAGCCGGGATCTCGCCCGCCTTGCCCCTGCAAAGCTCGCGCACCAGCCCGTGAACCAGATCCTGGCCGGTCACCGAGGAGACCCGGCTCCAGTCAGGGGCAGCACAAAGCCCAGCCCGCACCCCCAGGATCAGCGCAAGCGTCCCCTCTGCAGTCAGGCTCCACTGCTGCTCCCCGCGCAATCTGACAAGGCCGGCGTCATGGAGCCGGGTCAGGTGGCTGGCGAGCTCATGGCCCGCCCCCAGCGTATCTTGTAACAGACGGGTACTGGCGACACGCTGCAGTTGCAAGGCACTGAGCAGCAGATAACTATCCGAGGAGAGGGTGGAGGCAGACATCAAGACTCACGGGCAGATGCAAAAGCGGAATTTTAACGGGAAAGCGTCAGCCACTCGACCCTTTACCGTGAAATAACTCAAAAAAAAAACGGCCATCCGTGATGACCGTCGAAAGTAACGAAGGAAATAGCCGGATCATCCGGTTACCTCCCACAGCGGGAAAATCGGGAGCGCTAGCCCCTAATTCGTGAGGCCAATGCTAGAGGTTGACGTATTAAAAAGCTTTGAAGCGGATCACAATTGAAAAGGATTTCTGAAAACGCTTTCAATATTTGGCGACCAAAAGAGATTATTTTGCGCCAAATGAACCATCTTCAGCCTGGCCTTTCTCTCGTCTCGGCATGGATCCCCATATCCCAATGTCCATTCAGTACTCGACGGGTTCTCTTTACACTGACTGCCTGCATGCGCGGCACATCACTGACTGTTGGTAGCTGAGCGATTGCCCTTGTCCGGAGCATTGGCAGACTGATCTGGCCAGCACGCTCGGTTCTCGGCCAGTTACGAGGGCTGCGTGGCAACTCACCGGTTGCAAGAAACGGGGTTCCATCCGACCGGCTTGCCCGGACTGTGATTGATCGATAGGATGTGCCCCATTCCAAGAAGGCAGGAGCAACATGATTTTGCGACAACGCGTGGCGACAAGACTCCTGCTGCTGGTCTGCATTCTGCTGCTCAATTGTGCACTCCAGCCGCTGACCAGGCTGGCTCAGCTGGAGATAGCCGCTGGCTGCCATATGCTGACCGCCCCATCCTCCGCCATCGATGTCGATGAGGATGGCCGCGCCGCAACGCCGCAACCCGGCAGTTGCCAGCTCAACGGCAAGTGGCTCAGTGCCGCCAGCCTGCAATGCGCCGAACAGATCTTCTTTGCCATCGCATTCCTGATCGGCCTGCTGGCACCACTGCCCCGTTGCTCGCCCCCCCTCCCCCCACCCAGAAATATCTCTCCGCCAGAACGGCGGCTTCATCTCACCCTTTGTGTCTGGCGAGAATGAGTCAGTCGCGGCTTAAACAACCCTGACTTTCATTTTCAAGAGACAACACCATGTCAAACATCTTCAAGACTGCCCTCTTGCTGGGCAGCCTGCTGTGGCAATCCATCGGATTGGCCAGCGATACCGGCTGGCTCACCAGCCCCCGCAACGATCACGCACAAATCCGGCTGCAAGCAGATAGCCGGGATCCGGCACAGCCCCGGGTGCTGCTCAGTCTGGCACTCGAGTCCGGCTGGAAAACCTATTGGCAAAACCCGGGTGAAGGGGGGATTGCCCCTGAAATTCTTTGGGATGACCCCCAACTCACTCAACAATGGCACTGGCCAGTGCCAGAGCGATTCGCGGTCAGCGGCATGTCGACCCAGGGGTATCAGCAGGCCGTCACCTTTCCCATCAGCCTTGGGCATGGCAACCGCAAAGAGTTGAACGGCACATTACGCCTTTCAACCTGCAGCAACGTCTGCATCCTGACCGACTACCCTTTTGCCCTTGCTCTGGATGGTACGGCACCGGACGGGTTCGATCTTACCTATGCACAGGCGATGAGCAAGCTGCCACAAGCCATGCCCAAGAGCGTCAACCTCCAGGCTGGCTACCAGCAAAACCGGCTACAGCTGAGCGCTAAGCAGCAAGAGGGGTGGCGGGCTCCGCAGATTTTCCTCCAGCAGCTGGAGGGGGTCGAGTTTGGCGAGCCCAGCCTGGAGGTGCAGGGCAATACCCTGATTGCCCGCATTCCGGTCAGCGATGGCTGGCAAGGGGATGCACCGGATATCCGTCATCAGCAATTGGGCGTGGTACTGGTCAATGGTGATGAAGCCTGGCAGCGCCAGGTCACCATAGGTGATCCCCTGCCACTACCCGCTGGTGGCCACTCGCTGCGCTGGATCCTGGGGGCTGCACTGCTTGGTGGGCTTATTCTCAACCTGATGCCCTGTGTGTTGCCGGTGCTGGCCCTCAAGCTGGGATCAGTACTGCAACTGGAGACCCGTGAGCGTCGCCCGGTTCGCTTGCAGTTCCTGGCGGCAAGCGCAGGTATCCTGGTCTCCTTTTGGACGCTGGCACTGATGAGCACCCTGCTGCGCGCCACCCAGGGGGCCGTCGGCTGGGGTATCCAGTTCCAGAGCGTCTGGTTTATCGGCTTCATGGTCGTGGTGACCTTGCTGTTCTGTGCCAACCTGCTGGGGCTGTTCGAGATCAGGTTATCCAGCAATGTCAACACCCGCCTGGCAACCGCAGGTGGCAACGGCATGGCCGGTCACTTTCTGCAGGGCTGCTTTGCCACTCTGCTGGCAACACCCTGCTCCGCCCCTTTCCTTGGCACCGCAGTCGCCTTTGCGCTCGGGGCACCATCCGGTCAACTCTGGCTTGTCTTTACCGCACTGGGGATTGGCATGAGCCTGCCATGGCTGCTCATCGCCGCCCTGCCCCGTCTCGCGCTTTGGCTGCCAAAACCGGGACGCTGGATGGGGCGCCTGCGCATCCTGCTCGGCCTGATGATGCTGTGCTCCAGCCTCTGGCTGCTCAGCCTGCTTGGCAACCATATCGGCCATAACAGGGTAGTGATCCTGATGGTGCTGATATTGGTGGCCCTGCTGCTGGCGGTCGTATGGCGCCACGGTATTCGCGGTGTAACCCTGGGGCTGGCGCTGGGCTGCTTGCTGGTCGCCGCCCTGCTGCTCGGCAGCGCCTTCACCATGGAGGGCAAACCACCACAGGATAACGTCAACTGGCAGCCTCTCTCGGAGCTGGCCATCCAGGACGCCCTGGCACAACACAAGCGGGTCTTCGTCGATGTGACCGCCGACTGGTGCATCACCTGCAAAGCCAACAAATTCAACGTGCTGCTGCGCGATGATGTGCAACGAGCCCTGAGTGCCCCCGATGTGGTGGCCTTGCGCGGGGACTGGAGCCGCCCCTCCGACAGCATCGCCAGCTTCTTGCGCCAACGCGGCAGTGTGGCCATTCCTTTCAACCAAATCTATGGCCCCGGGCTACCAGGTGGCGAGATCCTCTCTCCGCTGCTGGATCGTGCAACTCTGCTGGCCACTCTGGAGCAAGCTGCGCACGCCCCTGTTCAAGGAGAAACAAGATGAGATATATCCTGCTCATACAGACCCTGCCGGGAGAGCGGGGCATACCCGCAGCGCAAGGGGGAAATTATCGGCAATCGGCTGATCTCCCTCATATAGCGCTCGGGGGCAACGTCAAAAACGCACTGGTCATCAAGGGGCAGTCATGACAGCAACATCATCCCGGATCCTCCGTCTGCGCCGCTGGAGCAAGGAAGCACTCTGGCTGCTGTTGGCGGTGATTATCTCGACAGCGCTGGACCTCTGGCGCAGTCCGGCGCTGCCAGAGGGAAGCCCGCTGCCTCAACTGCTGTTGCAAGATGGCACTCTGGCCGACCTGCAGACAATGAGTCGGGACAGACCACTGCTGATCTATTACTGGGCCAGCTGGTGCGCAGTCTGCCGTGTTACCACACCGACAGTGGAGCAGCTATGGCGAGACGGCGAAAACGTGCTGACAGTGGCGCTGCGCTCCGGCGACCCAGCCAGGTTGCAGCAGGGGATAGCCAGGAAGGGGCTGACCTTCCCGACCCACAATGATGAGCATGGCGACCTTGCCGCCCGCTGGCAGGTGAGCGTCACCCCCAGCTTCCTCATCATCAAGCAGGGTAAAGTGGTGAGCACCACCACTGGCTGGAGCTCTGGCCCGGGACTGAAACTGCGGTTGGCCTGGGCCAGCCTCGGCTAACTCGGCCCGCCTGGGAACACCATTGCGGCCCCTCTTCCCGCTGAAGAGGGGCCGCAATGGTATCGTTCTGACCTCGATTCAGAAAAAGGCCGGAGCCCGCAGCTACGCTGTTTAGCTTTTCCCCACCGGTGATGGCATCTTGCCAAACCAGTGCTCCGACAGTTTCTGCGCCTGTTTGACCTCCGGCTTGGTCATCGCTGCTTCCAGCTCGTCGCGAGCCTGCACCGCCTCCGGCATCCCTTCTGTTGCTGCCAATGACAGCCAGGCATAGGCATGTACCCGGTTACGCGGAGCCCCCAGTCCCTCTTCACGCATGGTTCCCATCCGGTATTGCGCCATACGATCACCCTGTTGGGCCGCCTGCCGATACTGCTTGAGTGCCAACGCGTAATCTTCTTTACCCCCTTGCCCCAAACGCAGCATTTCACCGTAGGCATAGAGTGCAGCCCTATTCCCTTTCCGGGCGGCCTTGGCATAGCTGGCTCTGGCCTGCTCCAGTTCACCTTGCTCCTGCTGCAGTGCTGCCAGATCGAACCATGCCCTGGTCACACCACCGTCAGCAGCACGCATTAACCAGTGGATCTGCTGCTCCCGGTCTACCTGCTGCAAACTCAATTGATATTCGGCCTCATGGGAACCGTGTGCAGCGGCCAGCTCCAGCCAGTAACGGCCCAAAGCAGGGTCTGCTGATACCAACTCCCCGGCCAGATAAGCCTGGCCAAGCCAGAGCTCGGCTTCAGCAGAACCGGCATTGGCAGCCCGTTGATAGGCAGCGAACCCATGGATAGGGGCGGCCTGTCTGGCTTGCTTTAGCAAAGCGTCCGGTTGCTGCTGGGCTGCTGCCTTGTCGTTCCAGCGCTGCGCAAGATCCGGCCGTTTGGCGACCCCTTTACCTTGCGCATAGCGCTCGCCCAGCAGGTACTGGGCATCACGGTTGCCAAGCTCTGCGGACCGTTCAAGCCACTTGACGGCATCCGTATCGGCCCCCGGTTGGGTGCTGTACCAGCGGGCCAGTACCAGCTGAGCGTCAGCATGATCCCGCTTGGCGGCCTGCTCGAACCAGTCGAGGCATTCACTCACCAGTTTGCCTTGATGCTGCTCCTGGCACATCACGCCCAGTCGATAACTGGCATGGGTGTTGCCAAGCCGCGCAGAGCGTTGCCACCACTGGGTAGCGAGCGCCGGATTTTTGGGCTCACCGAGCCCGGCCTGATACCAGTCACCCACTTGCCACGCAGCGTTGGCGCGGATCTGCTGATCGGCAGCCAAGGGGCCCGACTGCTCAGCCGCTTGCTGCATCCAGTGCATGGCATTGGGGTAATCGGGTTGGGTTGCCAGCCGTCTGGCCAGCTCATATTGGGCGCGGCCATCCCCCTGCTTTGCAGCTTGGGATAGCTCGGCGTCAGTGCGTGGCGCCGTGGCAGAGCAGGCGGTTAAGATGCTGGCGGTCAGTGCCAGCCATAGGGCTCGATGGGTCATGAGAAATTCTTCGCAGAGTGAAAAAGGGGCGAATAAAACAGGGCCGGTTACAGGTAGTGCAATTATTGGTCAATCAAGGGGCAGAAAAGCTGAATTACAGCTTCTTTGTCCCCATGTCTCAATAACCAAACTCCTTACGGCTCGCAGCTTCAATCACTTTATAGTGCGGCAACGCTCGCGTGATATCACCAAGTACACGTTGATATTCCTCCGGCTTGCTAAATACGAGTGCGTATTCCCCTCCGCTATACGGGATCTCCATGATTTCCATACCACACAGCTTGCCAAAAACTGATATTTCACCTGAGCCCTTAAAAATACCCCCATAATGGCGGATCCTTGGCTTCATATTGGTGATTTTAAAGGCGAGAAATGCACCCGCACCCGCACCCGCTCCGGCCAGTGCCAGCGGCCCCACCAAGCCAACAGCGATGATGCTGCCCACAATCAACAAGCCACCAATCCCGCGTGCAATGGTGTAAGCCACTTCCGGGATTTTGTCCTGCTGGGTGTAGTAGATCCCCTTGGCAGTCATTCGGTAGTGATAGAGCTGGTTGGGGTCAGTTAAGTACCGCGAAAAAATAACACCCCACACACCCAGTATTAAAAGCACCCAAATTAACGGCCAAGGATTCTGACTATCGCTATTAATAAAAACCATTAATGCAATTAGCCAACACACACCACCCATTAACAGTGACGATGACCATGCTGCTCGCGGGGCATGGTCAATATGCCACTCATATAAAACCGGCTCCTTTTGCAATTCAAGGTATTGCTCGCTGTAGTAGTGGTTGGCGCTATCAGCCTCTGGACTCTCTACGCTCTGCCGTTCTGTGGCGTCACACATCTTATTTCAACTCTTTATTTGGCCTCTGAGCAGGTTGAGGCAGCATCAACATAGCCTCTCAACCTGTTCACCCTCTGAATTCACGATACGTAAAGACTTCTCTTTCATTATGATTCGGGGTGAACTGCCTGGCTATTTTGTAAACATGATCAAAATCATCAGCATTGCAGTTAATCACTATGTGATTAACTAACTTAAAGGGTGAGCTTTCAATAATGAACGCATTATCCTTTCTATATGACTTCAATGTTCCTTCTGCGGTATAAAGTGCACCTAAATACTTTATTTCCGGCTTCATATTAGTGATTTTAAAAGCCAGAAATGCACCTGCACCTGCACCGGCAAGCGCCAGCGGGCCAACCAAGCCTACTGCGATGATGCTACCCACAATCAGCAAGCCACCAATCCCGCGCATAATGGTGTAAGCCACTTCCGGGATCTTGTCCTGCTGGGTGTAGTAGATCCCCTTGGCAGTCATTCGGTAGTGATAGAGCTGGTTGGGGTCAGTTAAGTAGCGCGAAAAAATAACACCCCAGCCCCCCAGAATTAAAAGCACCCAAATTAACGGCCAAGGGTTCTTACTATCACTATTAATAAACACCATTAATGCAATTAGCCAACACACACCTCCCATTAATAGTGACGATGACCATGCAGCTCGCGGGGCATGGTCAATCTGCCACTCATATAAAACCGGCTCCTTTTGCAATTCAAGATATTGCTCGCTGTAGTAGTGGTTGGCGCCATCAGCCTCTGCACTCTCTGCGTTCTGCTTGTGCTCTGTGGTGTCACTCATCTTATTTCAACTCTATCAAGGTGCCCTGGGCGGGCAGTTTATCATCGATTTCGGCGGTCAAGACCACCCCTTTGGCCAGGGTACCGCGGGCCATAAAGCGCAAGGGCTGGCCGCTTAAACTCTCCGCTGCCAGGTAACCTATCTGCAACTGCAGTTCATCTCCCTGATTGGCGGCGACCGCCAGTGTCACTTGTCCCGCCCCTTGGCTAGTCACCTTGATGGCCGCCTCTTGTGCAGGGCCCAGCACAGGAGTTAGCGCGGAGGCGGGATAGCTCTGCTTGGCAAGCTGATAGCCAAGCCGCTTTATCGACAACTGCAAGGTGATGGTGCGCAGGTGCGGCGGCAGCGCAACGGTCAGCTTCCCCTCCTTGAGCTCCACCGTCGGCTGACAGGCAACCCTTTCATACTGGAGCAGCTCTTCAGCCGCTGGCCACCCGGCCGGTTTAGTGCCCCAGGTGGATTGCAACAGCCAGCGCTCGACAGGCAGACGGCTGTAGCGAGCCAATATCACGGTGGCGACCAGATAGAGCAGACTGCCGATACCGATGGCGGCGACCATCCAGGGAGCCCAGATTGCACCGAGTGATGCACCACGGCCCAACAGCATAAGGGATCGCCCCATGGCAAACCCCTGCACCCCAACGCCCCCCAGCTTTAACCCGTAACCAACCTTTTCCATATCGGCATTGGTATCATCCAGTAGCTTGATACCGGTCTCCCACGCCTCCAGTCCCGCCGCCAGCAGCCCCAACCCGGTCATCCAGCCGGTGGTGAGCGCAAAGCGGCGTGCCAGGGCCGGATTTTCCATTGCCAATTCTGAAACTGTTTTTCCAAGCAGCTCTTTTGGCACCACCACCTGCCCCTGCTTGATGGCCACCATGGCGCTGCCAGTCCAGGCGGCGGTATAGGCCAGGTTACGGCTCAGCTCCAGCTGTGCGGCTGGGTTGCCCTGCAGCTTGCGGGCGTTCTCGTCATACCCTTGCAGCGCCACCGTCAGGTTGGCGATATTGAGTAGGGCCGCCAACCCGCCAAAGTTGCCCCACTCTTGCCACACCTTGGCGGCCGCTTGTGCCCCTCTGGCACCTTGCCGCTGCAAGTTGAGGTAGCTGGCCATCTTGCGCTCAAACTCCTGCTGCAAACCGCCTTCCAGCAACAGCAGACGGGGCCATTTCAGTTGCTGCCACTGCGCACCCGCCGCCTTCATCCGGCCAAGGTGGCCCTCTGTTATTTTGCCGTTTGTTGCCGCCAACTTGCCAAGCAGGTTGCCCTGCACCTGAGCCACAAAGGCTTTGCTCTCGGCCGCAAATGCGGAGTTGATGCGCACCTGCTGGCCGGTGTGAATGGATTCGAGTACCACCAGACTCAGAGTGCGGCCAAGTTTTTCACCGCTGAGCAGATGGGGATGCAGCAACTCGCTGAGCTGTTGCCATGGCTTGATGGCCGCCCCGGCGATGGCCGCTTTGAGGGCGCTCATGGTCGCCTTGGCCGCCTCATGGAACCCGCCAAACAGCTTGCTATTGCTCAGAAGATGGTTACTGGCTATCGCTTCCATCGCCGCCAGCGCATTGGCGACACCGGTGATATTGCCCACCCCAATCCAACCGGGATTGTTCTCGAGCTCTTTTTTAACTTCGATATCAAAGCCGTAGTGTGCCAGCGCGGGCAGCGCCCCCTTTTTCAATGCCTTGGTCAGCGCGGCCCCCCGTTGGGTATCGGGGGCAAAAAACAGGCTAAAGAGCCACTGGCTACTGCTGGCCAGCAAGAGGGTCTGGGTATCCTCCGTCTGGCTATCAAGCCCCAACAGCAAAGGGGTGGTCGGTAACGCCTGCAGTAACTGCAGGGCATCGTCATAGGTCGCCAGCCAGCGCGGACGCAGAGCATCCACGCCCCGCGCATATTGCTGGATAATCCCTTCCAGCCCAGACCAGTTCACTTCGTCATCAAAACGCACTCCAGGCCAGCTGGCCCACTTGTCGGGGTTGAGGCCCAGCAGCTTGAGTTCAGCATGCTGCGCCATCAGGCGCTGCTCGGCCCCCAGATCGATGTAGTGATTACCACTCCCCTTACGCTCTTTGTAGTCATGGTTGGCAACCAGATATGACTGCAACTGCTTCTTGAGCTTGAAGGTCGCCAGACGGTCGCCTCTGGCTGAGACCGGCAAACTGCTCTCATCAAGCTGTGGCAGAGCCAGCATCTCGGTGATACCGGCCATGTTCCAGCGGTGGCGGGTGTTGTCGTCATGAAAGGTATGTTCATAGCGGAGGATGATGTCGCTTAGGCGCTCGGTCACATCGTGCATATCCGAGATAAGGTCATCGAGTGCCACCACCAGAGCACTTTTCAAATCTGGTATGCCAGCCTTGCTAGCCTCCGGTGAGCCTGCGGGTTTGTCGTGCCACAGCTTGCCGGGTTTAATACCTGCGGGAGCCTTGAGAGGGGCACAGCTGTTAATGAATCCCTTGTTGGACAAGCCCATGTCGGCTACGTGAGTAGAGAGCAGGTCGAGCAATCCCGCATGCTCGCCCCCCATCTTGCTGGCCAACGAGAGCAGATTAAACGAGCGCATCCCTTTGCTGCGCAGGCCGCTCTCTTTGCGATACGCCTTTTTCAGCCGCTCGGTCCAGCGCTGGTGCGAGAACGCCATCGCCACCTTGTGGTTGGCCGGATAAAGCAGATGGCCCTTGCTTCCCTTGCTCTCGTGAATAAATTGGCTGCCTTTAACCTCATACTCGTCGAGAATTTTTGCTTTTTCATCAAAGACATAGAGCCAGCCATCGCGCAGTTGGCGCAAAGTGTAAGGCGTTGCCTTTAGATCCAGGGCGCCCTTGAACCCTTTCGACGGTAAGGGATGAGGTTGTTTGGCTGGCACGTCAAAGAGCTCATCTAGGGCATAACGCACCGGCACCAGAGCAATCTCTTTGTTTTTAAAAGGGCAAGTGCCAACCGGACTTTTGCAATCCTTGTTGCCGGCAGCGCCAGCTGCTTGATTCGGGGTGCTCATGAGGTTCTTTCCTGTGCAATGACGTGTTGCTCTGCCCAGCTGGCAGCTTGTTCAACACGTTGTGACGGGGTCTGTGCCGAGGGGGTAGTCAATAACTTGGTCACGACCGGATAGGCATCGCCCTGCCACCACGACTCGCCCAAAAATCCCAACACATTGAAAAACAGCAGCAAGTCGCGTTCGGTCTGAAATCCAAGTTGATAAGCCTGCTCGGCCCAGCGGGCAATCCAGTTCTGCGGATCACTCTGCTGCGCCAATCGGGCAGGAAACCAGTGCGCCATGTGGTGATAAGTTGCATCCAACTGGTGTTGCCAGCTCACGTCACTCAAACGTGCCCACTGTGCATCGGTCAGTCTGCATGTATCGCCAATCG
This sequence comes from Aeromonas sp. 604282, assembly GCF_049170575.1. Taxonomy (NCBI): domain Bacteria; kingdom Pseudomonadati; phylum Pseudomonadota; class Gammaproteobacteria; order Aeromonadales; family Aeromonadaceae; genus Aeromonas; species Aeromonas sp. 604282. The sequence continues at coordinate 285,533 of NZ_JAAKMV010000002.1, forward strand.
GCTCGGCAAGTGCCTCTTTGACCTGCCAATGGAGCCAACCTGTGCGGGTTGGCAGCCAGACCTGTGTGATCCCTCGCCAATACCAGGGATCCGCATCCACCAATAGACATGCCATGGTTTCCGGCGCTGCCAGTTTGAGCAAAATGCGGCTGCCATAGGGGCTTTCGACCTCGATAAGCTGGCGCAACTGGTCAGCCAACGGCAAAAGGGACATAGGGGACGCAAGCAACCATCCGGTATTGGCGAGCAGCGTCTGAAACCGGCTGAGCAAGGGCTCGCTGGCCTCAACCAGACAGGGAGAGACTTCCCGCAAACAATCCCATGGAGCGTAGAGATAAAGTGGCTGGTAAACGGGGCTATCGGTTACCTCAAACAACTGCCGTTCAAGCTCGGGGATCTGCCCGCCATCGAGCAGCAGATAGAGGTGCTCTCCTTTGGCCAAATCAAACTCGGGCAAAACCATTACTGGTTCTCCCCCTTGGCCAGCTGTTCACAAATCTCACAGACCGGCTCTGCCGATTTGAGCGTTGCAATCTGGCGCACCGGATCCATAGGCACGGGGGGGGCAACAACCTCAACCGCACCGGGCTGGATCGGCATCTGCCCAGCCCAACCGGAGCCAGAGCCCGGGCTACCGCCGGAGTTCATCTTGATGGAACCACCGCTTAGCGTGACGCCACCGGCGTCGAGCTTCACAAAGCTGCCGCCCACCTTGAGGGTCAACTCGGCGCCGGCCTCCATGACGATCTTCATGCCAGCCTTGTGATGCACCTCCTGACCAGCATCAACCAGCAGGGATTGACCCAGCTTCTGGTTCATGGAGGTATCCACCGTCAGCGAATAGTCGGCTTTTATCTGGTCACGCTTCTCACCCTCCACTGTCAGGTGGTCGTTGGCCTTGATACGGGTCACCCGCTCGTTGTCGATGTCGCGATGCTCGTCATGCTTGATATGCCAAGCGACATCGTTTTCGATAAGCACGTTCAGGTCTTTCTGACCGTGAATGTAAATCTCTTCCTGCCCCGCCTGGTCTTCAAAACGCAGCTCGTTGAAACCCTCGCCCTGGTGGGTCTCGGTGCGCAGCACGGTACGAGTCTTGTTGGCGGGCAACTCATACGGTGGCCGATTGGTGGCGTGGTAGGTGCGACCGGTTACGATGGGCTGGTCGGGGTCTCCTTCCAGAAACGAGACAATCACCTCGTGGCCGATACGCGGGATGGCCATCATGCCATATTGACCACCGGCCCAGCCTTGGCTCACTCGCACCCAGCAGGAGCTCTGGTCGTTGGAGCTGCCGTAGCGGTCCCACGGGAATTGCAGTTTGACCCGGCCATGTTCGTCGCAGTAAATCTCTTCCCCTTCAGGGCCCACCACCATGGCGATTTGCGGGCCATCCACCATCGGCTTATGGGGTGCCTCGGGGCTGCCGATACGGGCGCGCCAGGTGGTGCTCGCCTTCACTACGCCAAATTCGTTGTGGTAGACGGTCGGGCCACTGCCGCCCTCTTCCTCCAGCGCCTGCGGTTGCTCACCGGTGTGGCAAATATGGACGATTTGCCAGTCGGTGTTGAGGCTGCCGTTAGGATGCTCGGTGAGTGAAAAGTGCTGACCCGGCAAAAGCGCCGCGCTATTGGATTTGCCGCTACCCGCCACCGCGTCGTTGCGCAGGGCATCGAGCCGGTGCTGGGCAAAGGCCTTGCCGCTGCCGTCCTGCTTGTAGCGGCCCGGGTAGTCAAAATGCTGATAGGTATCGCGCTGATGCTCGAGATCGCTACCCTGCTTTTTGTGGGAGAGGCCATAAGCCGGGGTCTTGAAGCTGTAATCTTTCAGCTCCACATCAGAGGGGCGCACCGCCTCGCGGTAGTGGAACTGGCGCACGTAAGGACCTTGTTCCAGCGAACGGTTGCCAAGGTTGAAAAAGAGCTCGGGGCCAGCGGTCAGGGCGGCCGCGTCATCGGCAAAGACGATACGGTGTTTGCCCGCTTCAAATTCGTGGAAGTAGAAGAGCCCCTCTTCAGCAGCGAGGCGGTTAACGAAATCGAGGTCGGTCTCGCGATACTGCACGCAGTATTCCCGCTGGGCATGCTCGTTTTTCAGGGCAAAGGCGTAATCGGTGATGCCGTGCTCTTGCAGCAGGATACTGAGGATTTCGTCAGGCTTCTGCGCCTGGAAGATACGGGAGTTCTGGCGAAGCGACAGACGCCACAGCGCCGGCTGCACCATGAGCTGATAGCGGGTACGGCGAAAGCCGCTGTCACCTTGGGCAAACTCGCTCACTACCCCGCAGACCCGGCGCAGCAGCTCGCCGTTGTACCACACCATCAGCTCGCTCGGCTGGTCCAGCACGGCGCCAAAGTCGACATCAGGCTGGCTGCTGGCCAACTCCAGCTGCAGATTGAACGGCCGGTTCAGCCCCTCATCCAGCTGGAAACTGGCCACCACGAAGGTGCTCTCGGGCAGCGCCCCCACCTTGGCGGTAAATTGTAATCCTGTGCTATTGGCCATCTTGTGCCTTCTCCATAGCTACCGCACGCCCGCGGCGCGCTACTTGGTGGTTCGATGATGAGATAAAGCCATCATTGACGGCCTTACCTCATAACCGATCAAAACAGTGACAGCACTCTCTAACCGGCCTGTCCGCTACCGGAACCAATCACTACGCCACCACAATCCACCGCGGTGCCGGTTATAGCGATAGGTTTGCCATTGACCAGCACAGACCCTACGCCTCCGGCGATGCTGCGCGGGTGAGGTGGATTGTTGGGCTTGTCGTGGGGTGCCAGCGGGTCGCCCTGACGGGCCACTGGCTTGCCATCGAGGAACACGTCAGGACTGGCAGCTATCACCGGGGTCGGTGGAAAGCCATCGTGGTCGGTGCCAATGTCACCGAGCAGTGCGATAGCGGGACACATAGTCATTCTCCATATGAGCGGGGAGACGCAACGGCATCCTCCCTCTGCCCCTGTGACAGCCGGTGAAACGCTCCGGGCACAGGGACTTTTGATAAACAACGAATAAACAGAACAGGCCACAGCACAGGCTATGCCATTCAGCATCGGCAAAATTAACCAAATAAAATCAGTTAGTTACCATTTCCCGATAAACAACAGGGTGAGCTGTTAGCAAGGGATTGCGCAAACTGGGCAATTTCCCTACCAAATATTGCACCTATAGTTAAACACTCTATATCGTGCGCAAAATATTGCGTAACACAGAGCAATCAACTATCAGGTAACCCATGCTGTAGTTGGTAAAGCCGAATATTGAGGGCTTGCAAGTCACTCTCTATTCCTTTCAGCTCGGCGGCTGTAATAGGCTCCTGCGACGCTTTTCGTGCCTCCAGTTCGCTCAGGCGCACACTGAACGGGATCCCCTGCATCAGGTTCTTTTGCACCTCGTAGAGCTGGGATTTGAGGTAGGAAATCGTGACTGTCTTGCGCTGACGCTCCAGCTCCAGCAGTTGAGCGATCAGGGCATCGACCCCGGCGCGGGCCTCGAGATAGGTTGGCACCCGGTTGAGGTCACCCTGCTGGCCAGCCAGCGCGGTCTGCCACTGTTTGTCGAGGGCCTTGACCGCCAGCGAGTCGGGATAGAGCATCTGCAGCGAATTGCGCAGCCCATCGCCATAACGGTACCAGTAGAGGGGAGAGGCCCGCTCCAGTCGGTCCAACTGGGCCTGATAACGTGACACCAACTCGTTCTCCATCCCCTGCAGGGTCTGCTCCCCCAGTACGATACGTGCCTGGCGAATATCGTCATAACTGAGGGCCTGTGGCAGCGCTGCGGCGGGTTGTTGCAGCCGTTGCGCCGCGATAGCCTTCTCCTGCTGCTGATGTTGCCAGCCAAACCACCCCATCATGGGCAAAGCGCAGCTGAGCAGGCCACAACCAAACCAGAACCAGGCGGGCCGCTGTTTTCGATGCGGCTCGATCTTGAGCACAGTCGGCTTGACCTGTCCCTTCTCGCGCCCCACCAGAATGCTGCCCTGAGGCAGGTGCGGGGTCGATGCCGAAGCCGCGCTGCCGTGGCTCGGCTCAATATCCGGCTTGAAAAAGACCATCGGCGGGATCTGCAGCTCCTCCTTGAGTCCCGGCTCATCGGAGACGATGACGATCTCTGTCTCGTCAAACAGATGGGTGTACCCCTCGATGAAGTGCACCAGATTCTCGACCCGGGGAATGCGACTGAGGCCGACGTTGTGCAACTTCTCGCTGATGAGTTGCAGTGCACGCTCGCAGCGGTAGAGCAGCCGCTTGTCCTCGTGGCTGATCTGGTACTGGCGGATCACGTCGCTGATGCGGGCGATAAACCAGTCAAGCATCTCGATACGGGCCCGCTCCTGGTGTAACGGCGGCCAGACACTCTCCCACTGGGTGACGATCAGATTGGCGAGAAACTCGCACCCTTCGGTAAAGCCACTCAATCCCTGCAGCCGGGATCGTGCCAGGGTGAAGTAGATGGCGGTCTGCAGATCCACCCCGTGCTTTTCAAAGATCTGACTGGCGAGCTGATGGATCCGGACCCAATCCACCTCGGGGCGGGAGGCGTGACTGAGCTTGTTGATCTCGGCGCGCAGCGCCTCGTATTCCGGCAACATTCTGGGGTCTCGCCCCACCTTCAATGCCTGCTGGCCTTGTTGATTCTGTGACATATCGGCTTCCAAGATGAGAGGGGCTCGCATGCCCCCCTGCATGATCAATAGAGGGATTCAGGCAATCTGAACTGGCTGAACAGGCCGCCGGTAAAGGGGTTCTGGGCACTGTCGGTATAGACCCGATAGGTCATGGCGCCGTGATCCACTGGAAAACGGACATCAAAGGTGGCGTCGTTGACCCGGGTCAGCTCCCCCTTGTCCATCAGGCGGAACATGGCCCAGGGTCCGACAAAGCCTTCGCTGCGCGGCGACCGTTCACGAGCAGCCGGTACCAGGGTGATCTTGCTCTCGGCCCCGTCGCGCATGGTGTTTGGCCACACCAGCGGGATCTTGTTGCGACGACCGTGGGCATACTCCAGCAACTGGCCATCCAGATTGAGCACGCTGCGCCGCTTGTTGGCGGTGAGCTCGATGGGCTCGAGGGCAAATTGCACCTCCAGATTGCCCTGCTGACTGAAGAAGGTCTGGCGGATGCGCGCCGCGCGATCCAGCTGCTTGACCAGCTCGGCCTGAATGGGTGAGCTCAGTTCACCCTCCATCAGCCCGCCTTCAACCATCGGCTTGAGGTTGACCTGATAGAAGCTGTCCAGCGTGCCGCCGGGGGCAAAGAAACGTTCCATCTCTGAGAGCGGCACATCCTTGGCTGAGCCCGGGTTAAACGGATAACGATCTGCCAGTTGGCTGTTGAACGGTGCCAACACCTTCTCCTGCCACTCCTGATTGAGGGATGACATCGCCAGATCGACCACCAGTTGCGAGCTTTGATCCGCCAGCTGCCCCACCCAGCGATTGAGTGGGTCTGGCAGGCCACGGGCATACTGCTGCAGAGCAAAGACCGGGTCGGCATACTTGTTGGCCAGACGCAACTGCACCGCCTTGAGGGCTGACTGTCCCGGCTCGGTGGCATTGACGATGAGCTCCATATAATGCTGCAGCTCAATCAGCTTCTGGTTCACTTCCGAAATCAGCGGCCCCTGCTCGCCACGGCTGGTCAAGACACCGTTGGTGGCCATAAAGGGTCGACCGATACGCGCCGTGAGTGCCTGTGCCGGATCCCCTTCCACATCGGACAGTTTGCGAATACGGGTGTTATCATCCAGTGCGGCCAGCACCCGCAGGAACGGCTGGTCATTACCGGTAATGGTGGAGAGCACATCCAGCGCCTGCTCGGGGCTGGAGAGAGGCTGGATGTCAAGGTTAGTCAGCAACGTCTGCCATTGGTTGACGTAATCGGTGACGTAACGATCGTTGACCTGACGGGTGATATCCTTGCGATCGGCCTCGCTCAACTGGCTCAGCTTGCGCTGGCCCAGTACCCAGGCATCCATGGCGGTCAGGTCTAGCAGCGCCTTGTCCTGCTTGAGGAAGAAATCGCTGAAACCGGGCCAGGTCAGCAGACGCGGCACCTGACCGGCACTCTCGTTGCGCAGGGCAAAGACGGTATCAAAGGCGGGGCCCACCTCGTCACGCACGTTGAGAGCAGGCGGCAGCACATCGCCCGCCTTCACCACCAGATTCTGATAGACCCGCTGATACATGGGCAGCTTGCCGAGCTCCCGCTGGGCGCCATACACCGGCTCCTTGAACGGCAAAAATGCCGTGATGGCGGCCTGATCACGGGCGGCGCGAGCGCCATGCCAGTCGGTATGATCGAGGGCATAGTCAAGATGCCCCATCAGCTGCTCCTGCACTGCCCCCTGCCCCGGGAACGCTTTTTGCCAGCGGTTGGCCATGTACTGCTCCACCAGCTCCTTGTTGCGACCAGAGGCATCATCCAGCATCCGCATCACCCGCAGAATGGCGAGCTTCTCCTCGCTACCAGCCGGCGCCTGGTCGAGATCGTCCAGCAGCCCCTGCATCTGGGCCGGCAGAAAGCTCAGACTCAGCAGTTGCAGATAGGATCCCTCCACATAGGGGCCAATTTCGTCCCCCTGATAGAGGCCGAGATCCGCCACCAGCGGCATGCGTTCCCGGTAGTTGCCAAAAGAGAGGGTCGCCTCGCGAATAAGGTTGAGACGCGGCAACTGGCTCACCCCGAAGGCGTGGGCATCGGCCACCTCATTCGTCTCCATAAAGGCCTGCGCCTTGGTCAGTACATTGCGACCCGCCTCCTCGTTGACCCGGTAAAAGTAGTGCCAGCCACCGATCAGGGCGGCAGAGAAGAGCGACAAACAGCCGAGGCCAATGGTCATCCGGCGGCGGCGATAGAGGGTATGCAGCCGGTTTTCTCCGGCCAGATGGGCCTCCGGGAAGATGATCGAGGAGAAGAGCTTGCGCACGAAATAGGTGTTGGACTCCCCGCGCAGGGCGGAGTGGATCGGCTCGGGCAAGCTGTAACGCCGGGAAGCGGCCTGGGCAAAGGCATCGAACGGGACACCTTGCTGATAAACGGAGCTGATATAGACGCCGCGCACCAGCAGTGGCTTGCTCTCTTCAATGGTCAGGGTTTCATCGAGCAGGCTGGTCACATAATCCTTGAGACCCGCCAATTGACGGACAAACGAGAAGAGGGCGTTGCGCTGGGCGGCATCGAGCCGGGCCAGCATCATCTCGGGCAGATTGCGGTTGAGGTTGTCGACCCACTGATCCCAGAACAGCGCCAGATCCTGCTGCCAGGATTTGCCCTGACTGCTGCCGGGGTTGAAGGTCACCCCCAGCACGGCGTCACGGGCCTCTTTATCCAGCTGTTCATAGACCACATCAAAGCCGCGCAGCATATCGAGCTTGGTGAAGGTGACATAGAGCGGCAGCCGGGTATTCATGGTGGCCGACACCTCTTGCAACCGGGCACGCATCAGCTGGGCATAGGCCTTGCGCTCGGCCACGCTGGCCGCAGACAACCACGCCAAATCAACAGTCAATACCAGACCATTGAGGGGCTGGCGACGACGATGCTCGTTGAGCCAGTTCAGCAGATGCAGCCAGAGCCGCTCATGTTTGCGAGACTCCGGCTCCTGCTCGGTCTGGGACAACAGCACACCGGCCGGATCCAGCATCACCGCTTGCTCCCCCAGCCAGCAATCGACCAGCTGGCCTTGCGCCACGTCCCGCAGTTCGGTATCGAGCCTGGGATTGAGTTTGTTGGCCGGGTTGGCACGGTGGATCAGGCTGCTCTTGCCGCTGCCGGGCAGCCCCAACACCAGATACCATGGCATGGCGTAGAGCGCCCCCTTGCCAAGGTGTTCATTCAGAGCTTGCAACCAGCGATCGAGGAACAGCGCCTGTTTGTCGATGAGCCCTTTGACCGGATCCTGCTCCAGCAGCACCTCATGCCGGCGCTCGGCCTTGAGCTGTTTCATCTTGCGCCATACCCGCCAGGAGAGTACCCCCAGCAGCAACCAGAGCCAGAGCAGGGTGAATACCACCCGCCCCCACAAGGCCTCGAATGGCCTGGCATCACGGATCTCGATGCGAGGCCCCAGCCACCACACCAGGATCAGGGCGACAACCCCCAGCACAGCACCGAGCAGGGGCCAGGAGGGTTTCAGTTTCGGCAGCTGTTGCCTCGACAAGGTAAAAATGGTTTTGAACATAAAATGTGATCCAACTCCGACTCAATGACTCATTTCGGCACTTAGTTCGGCAAATGAGCGGCATAGGGGGCCAGGCGGCTGACCAGCCCAGGCTCCCACTGCGACAACCCGAGGCGATTCGCCTCTTGCCACAAGTGTTGATATTGCTGGCGCGCAAGCGCCTCCATGCCTTCCTGCTCCAACAACTCCGCCTGCACTAGCAAGGCATGGAAGCGGGCTCTTGGCTCTTTCATCTGTGCCATCCGCTCATCAAGCAGGGCGAGCGCGGCGGCAATCCCCTGCTCCCCATGACGCAAGGCAACCTCCTCGGCCAGCTCGGCCTGTCCGCTGCCGCCTCCACCACTCTTGGCAGGCTGCAACCAGCGACTGCACTCGGAGGAGAGAAACGGAGAACCATCGCTGAAGGTGAGATCCCGCAGCGCGGGAAGACGCAGCAAAAACGCATCCAGCTCCGCCATGATGGCCTGCGCCACCGCGCCATATCCCAGCTTCTGGGCCACCTCGGCCGAGAGCCTGTGCCCCTCGAACCAGTAAGGGGCCAGCGTCAGGCTCTGCTCGATGCGCTGCCAGAGCGCCAGATCTGGCGTGCCCATGGCGGCGCGATACTCATCCACCATGTCCACCGACATGGAGGCCAGCTGGGTTTTGTTCCCCTGCGCCGTTATCGGCGGGGTGGTGATGCCGGCCCAGATGGCGTGACGACGCAGCCGATAACCGATCGCAGCCTCCGGCTGGCGCTCAATCAGCAGCTCCGCCACCTTGAGCTGGGTCTGTCGCCATGCCCGATCGTTGGAGCTGTCAATCTCGATGCCGGAGCCCTTGCTGCTGCCACTGAGCACCATAGCGCTCGCCATGCTGCTCGCGCTGGCGGTGGCTGCAACAGCGCTGCTTGCAGGTTGAGTTCCGGCATCAGCATCAGCCTGGACATCCTGTTGTCGCTGCGCCCGCTTCAACCCCATCATCAGGGGATCCAGCAGCTCGCTCTTGTCGGGGCACTGGGCCAGCCAGACGGCCTCCAGCTGTTCAGCCTGCGCCAGCAACTGAGCCAGCTCGGCCGCCGAAGCGCTCTCGCTCACCCTCGGCAGGGCACCCTCGAAGCGCTTGATGATCTGCACCATCAATCGCTGCTTCTGAGCCGCATTCCCGGGCCAGGCCAACAGCCAGTAAGCCTTGATCCAGGCTTCCAGCAAACTCAATGCCGCTCCCATCGGGGTCGCTTTGGCCGGATGTTGCAGGCAGCGCAACAGCTGGGCCAACACCCGCATATCCTTGGTGCGACTCTCCAGCAACCCCAGACAGGCTTCGGCCACCGCATTGAGATCGACCTGGCTGTGGGCAAGGGAGCCCAACTTGACCAGCTCGGTCTCCACATAGTCCCAGCGCGGTTCATCGGCCAGCACAGCCCCTTTGATCTGTGCATCCGGCAAGCTGGTGAGCAGACGGCTACACCAGGGGTGTTGATAGCTCATTTGCCCCCCTACCAGCGACACTGTTGGCGCACCGGTATCAGCGCCTCTTTCAGGCCGCCGAGATCGACCCGCAGCAAGGCACCGTTGGCCGCCTGAACCTGCAATTCACGATGACCAATCCAGCGTTTGAGCTCCTCTATCGCGGGCAGACCGCGGCCATATTCGAGCAGCCATCCCTGATCCCGGATAAACCAGCTCTGACTGCTGCGAGTGGCTTGTCCATCCAGCGCGACCTCGACACTCTCCCCGCGCCACGGCGCATCCAGTCGCAAGCGGATATGGGTGATGTTGTTTACGCAGCCGATCGCCAGGGTGGCACCGCGCAGGGCCGGACGGGTCAGTACCGCCGTGCCGCTCTCCTCATCCTGTCGCAACAGGAAGGGGGAGCTATCGGGCACTCGTGCCAACTCCTGCTCCGCTATCGCCAGCCAGGACGGAGACTTGGTGCTCTCCTTGTTGCCTGATGGCATCGCCTCATTGCCAAGGGCGTCATAACAGGCGAGCCGGATCAGCGGAGATGGCTCGCGGCGACACGCTTGCCAACCCGCCATATCGAGGGGGGGGACTGCGTTGCCGGTCGCCAGCAGCAGGGGCAACAAACCCATGATGATCATCAGTTCACCTCCAGTTTCTGGCACTTGTGATCCAGGGTGCGCTTGGGAATATTGAGGCTCTCGGCCACCAGCATGCGATTGCCCTGAAAGTAGCGCAGGCGCGCTTCAATCACCGATGCCTCGTACTGCTGCATGGCCCGGCGCAGATCGCGGATATGGTTGTAATCATCCAGCGCATCGGGCAGCTCGGCACAGACCCGATCCCGCAGTTCCGGTGGCAAGGCGCCAAGCCCTACCTCTTCACCGTGACGGGTGTGGGCACAGGCCACCTCCAGCAGGTTGCGCAACTCGCGCACGTTGCCGGGGAAGTCGTAACTTTGCAGTTGCTTGAGGAACTTGCGCTGCAAGCCAGCCAGTCCCTTGTCATCCTGCGCGGCAAACTGGGCCATGAAGTGCTGGCACAGCAGCGGCACATCTTCGATATGTTCTCGCAACGGGGCGATCAGCAGCAGGCACTGGCAGAGACGATGGTAGAGGTCGGCACGGAACCGCCCCTCCTCCACATGGCGGGTCAGCGGCTGATGAGTGGCCGCGATGAGGCGAAAATCGGAGTGATACTCCTGCTCTGCCCCAAGGGGCCGGTAGCTGCGGGTTTCCAGCACCCGCAGCAGCTTGGCCTGCATGGCGGCGGGCATGTCGCCCACTTCATCGAGAAACAGGGTGCCACCATTGGCCTGCGCCACCAGCCCGGTCTTGTTGGAGAGGGCACCGGAGAAGGCTCCCTTCTGATAACCGAACAGCTCGCTCTCGATGAGATTCTCCGGAATGGCGGCGCAGTTAATGGCGACGAAGGGCTTGTTGGCGCGATCGGAGCACTTATGCACCAGCCGGGCGACCACCTCCTTGCCACTGCCGGTCTCCCCCTGAATGAGCACGGTCAGCTTGTGCTGGCCCGCCTGGGCGATCTGCTCGCGCAGGCCGCGGATCACCGCCGACTGGCCAACCAACTGCTCGCCCAGCAACTTCTCATGCTGGCGCTGGCGCTCCCCCTCCCCCTTTATCTGACGCAGGGAGTCGCGCAGCACGCTCTGATCCCGGCGGCTACGTCCCAGATCACGGATCAGGGTGAGCTGGTTGCAAAAGACCTGGGCCAGACTGGCCAGCTCGGGGCGGGCCGCCCACTCCTGCAGCACATCGCCGCTGTCCATCATCGCCAGCACGGCAAACGGCTTGCCGTTGCCATCATTGAGTGGAAAAGCGTGCAGGCCGCACGGCTGGCCAAGGTTGGCCAGCAGTTCACGAAAACCGGCATGCTCGATGCGAGCGCCACCATGGAGGGAGTCCCAGGTGCGGGATTGCGCCTTGTGCAGCACATAGGCAAGGGGATGAGAGAAATCATCCACCGCCAGCGCCAGCGCCACCTCCTGCCCCTTGACCCACCCTTTGCACTCCAGCTGACGGCCGCTCACATCCAGCATGCCAAGCAGCAAGCCTTTGGGCTGGAAGCTGGCATTGAGGGTCGAGCTCCACCAGTGGCAGAGATGTTGTTCATCCCGTTGCGAGGTGAGCGCTAGGGCGAATGCGAGGGCTTGCTCCATGGTCAGCCCTCCACCTCGGCCACAAACTGGTGATCGGCCACCGAGAAGCGCACCCGGTTGATGGGCTCACCGGCCGAGAGGCGCTGCAACAGTTGCAGGGAGACCGGCGGCAACAGGGCGCCATCGATGACGGATTCGAGCATCCGCGCGCCGTTCTCGCTACGGTTGGCCCGCAGCAGGATCTCCTCGGCCACCTCGCTCTCCAGCACCACCTCCGCACCGAAACGCTCCTTGAGCAGCTTGACCAGCCGGTTGAGTTTGCCACCGACGATCTGCACTAGCGTGTCGTGACCGAGCGGCAGGTAGGGGATCACCTCCATCCGCGCCAGCAGGGCCGGTTTGAAGAAGGCGGCGAGCTCCGGATAGAGGGCATCCAGCAGCACATCGGGCTGCTCGGCATGCTCGACGATGGTCTGGAAACCGAGGTTGGAGGTGAGGAAGAAGACCACGTTCTTGCAGTCGATGATCCGCCCTTCCCCATCCGCCAGCTCGCCCTTGTCGAACGCCTGATAGAAGAGGTTGAGCACGTCCGGATGGGCCTTCTCCACCTCGTCCAGCAGTACCACGGAATAAGGCTTCTGACGGATTGCCTCAGTCAGCACGCCCCCCTCGCCAAAACCGACATAGCCGGGCGGCGAGCCGATCAGGCGCGAGACAGTGTGCTTCTCCTGATATTCGGACATGTTGATGGTGGTGAGATACTGGCGACCGCCAAACATCAGCTCGGCAATCTGCAGCACGGTTTCGGTCTTGCCGACCCCGCTTGGCCCCACCAGCAGGAAGGCCCCCAGCGGACGGCCCGGACGACGCAAGTCGGCGCGGGCGGTCAGCAGGTGCTTGTGCAGGTGAGCCACCGCCACATCCTGCCCCTTGATAAGCTCGCCAAGGTACTCCGGCAGACGGGTCACCACATCCAGCTCCCCTTGGGAGATGCGATTAAGCGGCACCCCGGTCCACTCGGCTATCACCGCGGCGACCTGAGTCTTGTCGACGTGGGCAGAGACCAGCACCTCACCCTGTTGCAGCTCGGACAATTCTCGTTCGAGCCCGGCAAGCTGCCCGGCGGCCGCTTGCGGATCGAGCGGCGCATCGGCGAGATCCAGCGCCTCTCTGGCCAGCATCTCATCCTGCTGATCCGCCAGCAGGGCGGCACGCAGTTCGACAATCCGATGCACCAGCCCCTGCTGTTGCTGCCATCGGGCTTCCTGCTCACGCAGGTTGTCACGACAGGTCTGCTGGGCCGCTTGCAGTTCGGCGAGGCGCTCATCGTTGTCACCCAGACCAATCAGGCTCTGGCGCTCCAGCTGACGGATCTCCAGCTCGCGCTGGCGCAGTTCGTTTTGCAGGTGACTGACGGCGCGTGGCGGCGTGGTGAGGTTGATGGCCACCCGGGCACAGGCGGTATCGAGTACGTCGATCGCCTTGTCCGGCAGCTGACGGCCGGAGATGTAACGGGCGGAGAGCTGGGCGGCAGCTTGCAGCGCCTCCTCGTCAATCAGCACCCCATGGGCCTTCTCGTAGATGCTGCGCAGGCCGCGCAGGATCACGGTGGCTTCATCTGCATTGGGTTCACCCACTTTCACCAGCTGGAAGCGGCGCGACAGGGCGGCATCTTTTTCAACGTATTTCTTGTACTCGCCCCAGGTGGTGGCAGCGATGGTGCGCAGCTCGCCCCGTGCCAGCGCGGGCTTGATGAGGTTGGAGACATCCATGCCGCCCGCCTGGTTGCCGGCACCAATCAGGGTGTGAGCCTCATCGATAAAGAGGATGACAGGTCGCACGGCATCCTTGACCTCCTGCATCACCCCCTTGAAACGCTTCTCGAACTCCCCCTTGACCGAAGCGCCCGCCTGCATGGCACCAAGATCCAGCGTCATCAACTCGACCCCGCGCAGCTTTTCGGGTACCTGACCCGCCACGATACGCAGCGCCAGCCCCTCGATCAGGGCGCTTTTACCGACGCCGGCCTCCCCCACCACGATGGGGTTGTTTTTGCGGCGACGGGAGAGAATGTCGATCATCAGATCGATCTCGTGATCCCGGCAGAGTACGGGGTCAAGCGCCCCCTGACGGGCCTGTTCTGTCACATTGACGGTAAAGCGGGCCAGCAAGCTGGCGTCCGCGGGCAATGCAGCCTGAGTGGCAGTACCATTCGCCGCAACGGTAATCTGGGTTTCTGCGGAATCTTTGACCCAGTCGTCGAACTGCTGGCGCAGCAGTTCGCGATTGACGTTGGCAAGCAGACAGGTCACCGAGCCCGGCAGGTAACGGTGGGGGGTCATCAGCAGCACCAGCAGCATGACGCCACTGCGCAGCTGGCCGTGTTGCAGCTCGGCGGAGGCGAGCAACCAACTGTCTTGCAGCCACTCCACCAATAGCGGCGAGAAGGAGGGATAACCCTGACCATAACCGTTATCGGCCGCCGAGGGTTGCAGCAGGCTCTTTAACTCTTCAACCTCGACCTCGGCCCGTTTGAGGATCTGGCGCACATCGCAGAGGGGGGTCTCCAGCATCTTCAGCAGCAGGTGCTCGATGCGGATCTCGGCCCCTTGATGATTGACGCAGAGGGCTGCGGCCTCCTCCAGCATGTGACGGCAGATGGGGTTGAGTCTTTCCACCAGTACCGGTAGCTCTATACGAATCACGGCGTGCTCTCCTTAGTATTTTATTTTAATAATTCGCCCAGTTGACGCAGTACGTCCTGGGTCTGGTTATCGAGTTGGTGGTGATAGAGGCCAAAGATGATGGCCAGGATCAGCGCGCCGCCCATAAACAGTGTGCGCAGGGAGACTTGCTTGCGCAGCTGGTAGCGAGATGCCTGCTGACCGAGATCAAGATGAAACACGCTGGGGGCCTCGCCGCCACTTTCAGGTGACAGCTGCTTGTGCAGTTGCTTGACGATCCGTTCAAACTCGTCACGGCCCTGGCTCATCACCTTGTAGCGCCCCTCGAAACCGAGGCACAGACAGAGATAGATGAACTCCAGAATGTCGCGATAGCGCACCGGATCCTCCTGCAGGCGCGCCAGCAGTACGAACACCTTCTCGCCCCCCCAGGTCTCGTTGTGAAAGCGGGCCAGCAGGGAGTGTTGGGACCATTCACTCTGGCTACCCCAGTCACGTCCCATCACCGCCTCATCGATAAAAGTGCAGAGGATGTAGCGAAACGAGAGGACAACGCCGTTCTCGTAGCCCTGCGCCATCAGCTCCTGTTCGATGGACTGGATCTCGGTCACCACCCGCTGGTAGAGCTCGGGCACCCGGTCGTAGCGCGACAGCAGGCGTACCCGCTGCACCAGCCCCAGCAAGGGGGTCACCGCATCGATCATCGGGTTGATGCTCTGGCCGCGCAGGCGAAACCAGTAGTCCGAGTCCATGTCCAGCTGCTCGGCATGATCGAACAGCAGGTCGCTCAGTTGCTCGTTCTTGATAATGTCCGTGGTCATCTCTGCTTGTTTCCTTGATGCGATCACTGGCTACGGATGGCCCAGAGCTGCATGTCGAGCTCGGGGAAATCGCCGGCAATGTGGAAGGCGAGGGTGTTGCTGACCGCCAGCATCTGCCAGGCCGGGCTCTGCCGGTCGAGCTGGAAGTAGCTGTAACCCGCGTGATAGGGGAGCTGGCGCGGCGCCACCGGCAGCGGCAGCAGTGGAATACCGGGCAACTGCAGGCTGATGAGCTCGCGGATCTTGTCGCTGGAGGCCACCTTGGTCTGCTGCAGCAACTGCTTGCGCAGTTGCTCCTGGGGCATGCGGGCACGCACCGCCAGCACGAAGTCGGCGCTGGCAATCAGCTCACTCTCGTTGACCATGGCTACCATGACGCCGTACTGGTGCTTGCGCAGCTGGATGGAGACGGCGCGCGGAGACAGCACGGTACTGAGCGCCTGACGCAGGGCCAGCATCACCGGCTCGAAGCTCACCTGCTGATCGTCGTGACGATAGGCCGGGAACTCGGGCGGCAGGCGGGACTCGTCGGTAAAGGTCATCAACTCGCCACAGAGCTGCACCAGCGCCTCGTGCAGCCGCTCGGGGTGCAGGGTGCCAAGACGCGCCAGATGGGAGAGCTGGGGCTGAGCCCGGTTGAGCAGCTGCAGCATCATGAACTCGGCCACATCGGCCACCCCCTGCTGACCCGGTGCGGCAATGCGCTGGGAGAGGCTGCGAGCCCGCTCGGCCACGAGACCAGCCGATTCGCCGAGGAAGCGCTTGAGGGTCGGGATGGCGGAGACGCTGATGCTGCAGGGCATGAAGTTGGGATCCAGCACCAGACCGCCGTCCGGACGTTTGTCCAGAATGCGGGCGATGGCGAGCGAGGCGTAGGCGCTGCGATCTTCCCGCTCCAGCATCAGCCGCAGGCTGACCCGCCCCACCTCGAGGGAGACCACATCCCCCCCTTCGCTGTGCAGGTCGCGCACATCATGACGATGGGCCTGTAACCGGGTAGCCACCTGACCGCCCTGCCCCACCTCATTGACGCCGCTCACCGAGAGCGGCAGGGCCAGATAGACCTTCTGGTTGGCCACCGAGGCGTCGGTGACTTCCAGCGGGGTCGGCAGCACGTCGTCGTTGGGTATGTTGAAGACGGTACCGTCCGGCAGGATACCCGTGGCCCCCACCAGCGCAATGCGGCCAAAGCCGAGGTAATCCTCGTTGATAACAAGCGACTGCAGCCCGTAGAAATAGTCGGACAGCGCGCTCAAACGCGCGTGCAGCGCATAATCCGAATGTCTCTGTTGTTGCTGGAAGTGCTGGGGCTTGATAAAGAGCCCTTCACGCCAGATAACCCGATTTCGACTCGACATAATTATTCTTCTTCTTTTTGTAGTTCCACTTCATCCAGGCGCAGGTGCACCAGGATGTGATAAGCCGCGCCCTTGCTCTTGACCTTGATGACCTTGCGCCACTCGGCACTGTCCGGATCGGCGTACCGTGCAATCACGCCGATGTAACGGGTCTTCTCGTCGAGCTTGACGGGGGGCAGGTATTTGAACTGGCCCGGCAGCAGGGTGTACTCCTGATGGTCGAGGTAGTTCTTGCCAAGGGCCTTCTCTACATCTGCCGTCACCTGGTCGTAGTCGGTGGCGAGCAGCCTGGAATCTTCCGCCAGCAGCACCACCTGAAACTCGATCGGCGCCGCCTCCCCACTCTCGTTGGGGTTGACGTCAGGCTCCGCCAGCAGGCTCAGCCCCAGGGTGGAGGGCTGGTCATCGTTGCTCCCCACCTGGACATCCGGGTTCATGACCACATCGGCCATCTTGCCCATGGTGGTACAACCGGCCAGGGCCAGCAGACAGGCCCCAAACCACAGTGCACGTATCATCAAATCAGTCCCTGTTGCTGACGCACGGCCTGGTCATAGGCCTGGGCGTAGACCTGATGGAACAGCTTGTCGAACCCCTGCTGACGGGCAGAGGTGAGCTCGCGGTAGTAGTGCTGGTACATGTTCCAGGCCCACCCCTCATCAGCCATCCCCGGCGCGCCGCTGCGGCGGTATTGCTCGAAACG
This sequence comes from Aeromonas sp. 604282, assembly GCF_049170575.1. Lineage (NCBI taxonomy): Bacteria > Pseudomonadati > Pseudomonadota > Gammaproteobacteria > Aeromonadales > Aeromonadaceae > Aeromonas > Aeromonas sp. 604282. Next base: position 302,847 of record NZ_JAAKMV010000002.1, read on the forward strand.
GCCGAGCAAGGCTTCCGGTGAGAAGGCCTGCAGGATGCTGTCGAGCGCCGCACTGATGGCCTGCTGGTTTGCCACGTGGTGGATGCGCACGTTGTGCAGGCTCTCGGCCACCGCGGCCGGCGCGCTCAGGTGCACCGGGCTCTTCTGCTCGGCAAACAGCACCGCCAGGGTCTCGTCATAATCGAGGCCAAGGCGCAGAGGGTTGTCCTCGATGGGGCGCAGGTGCTTGTCTGCCAGCGCCGCCTGATCGCTTTGCAGTTGCAGCAACCCCTCCACCATGGCCCGCACTGTCTTGCCCATCTCTTCGAGCATGTCGTGAGCCTGTCGGGTGTCTTGCAACTGCAACGGCTGACCCAGCCCGCGCATCAGCGGCGTCAGGGCGACGTGATCAACGCCCTCCAGTGGCTGGAAGTCGGGGTGGTTCTCGATGGCAGGCATATCCAGAAATTCTTGGTTCATGGTGTTCTCGACGGCAGAAAATGGAGCGAGGGATACGGTGTCCATATCCGGTTGAAAATGCGGTTGAGCCTGCGGCTGGGTATCCATCAGCGGGCCAGGAGCCGCACGCTCCTGCTGCAATGCCAGCAGGGGGTCGACTGCCAGGGCCCGAGGATCATCCAGGGTCTGGGTGTGGTGGTGATCGCAGGCCAGCCACTCGTCAAGCTGCTCGGTTGGACGGTTGCCCAGCACCTGCTGCAGGCTCTGCTCGGGGGAAATGGCACCGAGATAGGCGCGCAGCCGGAACGGGCCGACCACCAGCTCGTCCCCCTGCTCCAGATGCACCTTGCGAGCCCGCCCGATGGGCGAGGTAGCACCATTGATGTAGGTCTGGCCGCTGAGATCGCACAGGCAGAAACGACCGTCATTGAGCTCGACCCGGGCATGGGCCGGCATCACCGCCCCCAACCTGTCTCGCAGTTGCCAGTCATCCTGTTCGGAGGAGCCCAGGGTGCCTCCCATCTCGTCGAAGCGATATTGCACCTGCTGGCTGCCGTCGAGCTGCTCGCTGTTAAGCACCACCAGAGATAGTTGCTGGTTAAAGTCGTCCACATTCACTCCTGCACGTATTCCTACACTGAATTTCTGTGCTTATTCCTGTACACAGATCGTCACGAACGGGTCACTCGGCGGTTGGCCGAGAAAGGTACTCCACCCCAGACGGGCACTCTGCTCTTCACCAAGTCGCAGCCCCTTGGCCTGCTCCTGGCCGAAGCCAAGCCGCAGATCCCAGGCCAGCTGATCGCGCAAGATGAAGGAGACAAAGGTCACCAGGGCGTGGAAATGCTCCCCGTTCGGGAGAAATCCGAGAAACTGGCCAAAACTCAGATCATTGATTTTCAATAAAAACTTGCCGGCACAATCATTGACCTTGTCACCGATGACGAAGTCCTGCCCCAAGGTAACGCCAGCGCCGCCCAGACGGTTTTGCTGCTCCTCATGGATAGGCACCTTGCGCCACTGCCAGGCGCTCACCTCTACATCCGCCAGATCGAAGCAGTGGGCCACCAGACCGGCGACCACCTCGGGCGAGCGGCTGGGGCTGGCCAGCATGCCCGCATAGGAGAGCATCTTGGCGCGGTTGACCGGCAGGCTCTGGCAGACGGCGTCGTTGCCAAGCCCCACCAGCGCAAACATCAGGCGGGAGAACCCATCCTCACCGTCGTCCTGAAAACGGACGTGGTAGCGATACTTGCGCCAGATCCGGTGCAGCAGGGTCAGCAGACGGTGGTGGAAGAAATCCAGAAACAGGCCGAGCTTCTGCTCCCCCTGGGCGTACTCCCACGCCAATGAGTCGAGGTAGTACCCCGGCATCGGCGACTGGCTGCCGTGCAGACCCAGAAAGGCCACTTCCAGCTCGTGGCGCCCCTTCTCGTCGCGGCCAATCTGCAGCACGTCACTGGTGGGAAAGCCCAGCGATGCGGTCGCCTTGAAACGAATATTCTCGTCACTTGGCAGGTGGTCGAGACCACGCTCCTGATCGGCGCCATCGAGCCGGTTGAGCAGCTCAACCAGCTGGAAGAAATTAAAACGGGGCGCCTCGTTGGCGGCGCTCACATCAGGGAGTGCTGACCGATCTGGACTGGCCACTGATAGCGCTCCTTGTTATCGAGATTGACCACCTCAAGCAGGTGGAAGGCGTTGACGCTGGCATAGAGCGAGAAGAAATGGGCCAGCACGGTACTGAACAGATAGAGCTCCCCTTCGCTGCCAAAGGCGGACTGACGGATGGAGAGCACCGACTTGAGCCCCCGCACCGGCATGCCGCGCACCAGCCTGTCCACCGGCTTGGTCTCGATCTCCTCGATGCCCGCCAGCCGCTTGCGCGACGCCTGCTCCGCCTGCTTGTCGTGCAAAGCGGGAAAGTCGTAGGTACGCAGCACCTGTACTAGGGCATCGCGGCGCAGCAGAGAGACATAGTTGAGCGACAGGTTGGAAATCAGGGTCCAGTGCAGGCTGCCATCCAGTGCCGGGCGCAGCGGCCGGGTCGGCCGGATCAGGTTGCGGAAGGTGGCAAACGAGGGCGAGCTGCCGGTCGGCACGCAGATGCTGCCGACCTTGAGGCGGGCGGCGCGGGAGCGGTTGGTACAGGTAAGCGTCACCGAGATGGATTCATCGAGATCGACCGTGGTGGTTTCATCGCCCCGCACAAACGAGAGGCTGTGCTCGAAACCATCACCACTCACCGACTCCCTGACGCGCACCCGGTAATAGAGCGCCAGCCGCTGCTTGGCCCGCTCTATCTGGTGCTGAAAACTTTCGAACGGCTGATAGATGCGCGGCGTGCCGCGAGAGCGCCCCAGATTGCCCTCGACCCAGCCTTCAACCTGATCCACCGAGAAAATTTCGAAACTGTCCGCATAGCGATAGCTCGCCTTGAGCGGATATTCCGCCTGACGGCCGTTGAGATTGACCGGCTCGCTGTCGTGCTGGAACAGGTTGATGGCCGGCACACAGTTGAGCATGAAAGAGTCGGGACGGATCTTGAGTTCCGCCGGCAAGGGCCGGTCGAAACAGAAATGAATTTTGAATTCACTCACCGGCAGCGGCTGTTTGGGCCACTCGCCACCGGAGAGTTCGAAGAAGAGGAAGCTCTCCGGAAAGCAGAAATACTCCTGCAGGATCCGGTAGCCGGAATAGACGTTGTTCGGATAAGGCAACAGCGCATCGTCGCGCTCGAAGCCGACCGATTTAAGGGCCCTGGCCTCCTGACGAAAGCGCTTGCCGTCGATCTCCAGCTCGATATGGGAGAGCTGGTTGGCGAGCCAGAAGTAGAGCTCATACGCGGTGTAGCTGTCGCCACCCAGGAAGAAGCGCAGCTTGTCCAGCTGCAACTCGCTGAGCAGCAAGGGGGCATGCAGGGCAATATCGAGCGAGATGGTCGAAAGATCGTTGCCACTTTGCGCCGTCACCTCGCGCATCTCGGCCGGATAGACCCAGGCATCGTGACAGGTTTGAAAATGACAGGTCACATCGTCAATAGGCAGACTGTCGAGTTGGCAGCCCTGCTTCACCAGCGCGGGCTGGGCGATGGCCCCCGGAATAACCGAAAACTGCATGATGGTCATGCTGGGGACGGGACGCAGGTAGTTTGGCCAGAGCATATTGAGCAGACCGTGGGTCAGCTCGGGAAACTCGTCTTCAATTTTTGCGCGCAGGTTGCCCGTGAGAAACGCAAAGCCTTCCAGCAGGCGTTCCACATCCGGGTCGGTATTCTGCTCCGACAAAAAACGGGTGAGTTCGGGATAGCTATCGGCAAATTCGCGCCCTTGCAGGCGCAAAAAAGCCAACTCATCCCTGAAGTAATGTTCCAGCGACATTGATCAGACCATGCGGTAGTGACGGTGACTGTCCATATGGACGTTGAACGAGGTAACTTGCTCGATATGCTCCAGCCGCACGTGGGCCGTCACCTGAAACGACATCTCGAGTGGACTCGCCTGATAGTCGGGTGAACGGACATCCACATGCACAATCCGCGGTTCATAACGACGGATGCATTGCCGGATCGCTTCGCGGATCCGCCCCTTGATATCCGCACTGCCCTGAGTGGCGTCATTGAGATCGATGACGCCAAGCTCGGGAGCACTGCGGCAATTGCCGGGACGGGTGTTGAGGATCTGTTCGAGCTGCCGCTTGACAGAATCAACCAACTCCTCAACCTCCGAACGGGGAGAAGGGCTCAGCCCCTCCCCCCGTATGCGATCGAACAGGCTGGCCGCATTTCCTCTATCCCAGGAAGAGAGATACGGCATCGGGCCTTATTCCTTGTCCAGTCGACCTACCAGAGAGAGCTCGAAGCTCGCCCCCATGTACTTGAAGTGCGGGCGCACTGACATGGCAACCTGATACCAGCCCGGCTCCCCTTCCACATCCAGCACCTTGATCTGGGCGGCGCGCAGCGGACGACGGCTGCGGACCTCTGCCGGCGGATTTTCCTGATCGGCCACAAACTGCCGGATCCAGCTGTTCAACTCCCGTTCCAGATCCTGACGCTCCTTCCAGGAGCCGATCTGCTCGCGCTGCAGCACTTTGATGTAGTGCGCCAGGCGGTTAATGATGAACATATAGGGCAGCTGGGTGCCCAGCTTGTAGTTGGTTTCGGCCTCGCGTCCTTCCTTGGTGTTCGGGAACACCTTGGGCTTTTGCACCGAGTTGGCAGAGAAGAAGGCGGCGTTGTCGCTGTCCTTGCGCATGGTCAGGGTTATGAAACCCTCTTCCGACAGCTCGTATTCACGACGGTCAGTGATCAGCACCTCGGTCGGGATCTTCGCCTGCAGCTGACCCATGGCTTCATAGACGTGTACCGGCAGATCGTGGATCGCACCACCGCTCTGCGGGCCTATGATGTTCGGGCACCAGCGGTACTTGGCGAAACTGTCAGTCAGGGAGGTGCCCATCAGATAGGCGGTGTTGCCCCACAGATAGTGATTGTGATCCGAGCTGATATCTTCCTGATAGTTGAAGCCCTTGATGGGGTTTTCAGTCGGATCATACGGCAGACGGGCCAGGAAGCGCGGTGCGGTCAGTCCCAGATAACGGGCATCTTCCGACTCACGCAAGGCGCGCCACTTGGTGTAGGCCGGCCCTTCGAATACCGATTTCAGATCCTTGATGGAGGGCAGATCGGTAAAGCTGTCTACACCAAAAAAGGTCGGTGCAACGGAAGAGATGAAGGGGGCATGAGCCATGGCGCCGACCGCACTGACATACTGCATCAGCTTGATATCGGGTCCGCTGTGGGTGAAGGCGTAATCACCGATCACGGCGCCCACCGGCTGACCACCAAACTGTCCATAACCGCTGGAGTAGACATGCTTGTAGAGACCGGACTGGGTGATTTCGGGGGAAAACTCGAAATCTTCCAGCAGCTCTTCCTTGGTGGCGTGCAGCACCTGGACCTTGATGTTCTCGCGAAAATCTGTGCGATCCACCAGCAACTTCAGAGAGCGCCAGGAGGACTCCATCTCCTGCAGCGGCTTGGCATGGAGGATGACGTCCATCTGCTTGCCGAGCTTCTTGTCGAGCTCGACAATCATGCTGTCCACCAGTGCCTTGTTGACCGGACTGCTGGCAGTACCGCTATCCAGAATGTTGGCGATCAGGGCTGCGACCCCCTGCTTGGCGACGCTGTAACCCTCATCAACCGGTGTGATGCGCGCTTGTGCCATGATTTCGTCCAGCAAAGAGGACGAGGAGGCGGCATTCGCCCCCGCTTGAACCTGTTCTTCGACCAAAGACATGTTTGTTCCTTCTCGTTCAGTCAATACAACCCGCCGATCACTCGGCTGGCTTGATCAAATCCAGCTCTTTGAGCAACTGCTCACGAGCCTCATCACTGGACAGCAGATCCTGCAAACGATTGCGGAAGGCAGGGATATTGCCGAGCGGCCCCTTCAGGGCAACCAGCGCCTCACGCAGTTCCAGCAGCTTGCGCAGTTCGGGCACTTGCTGGGCCACATTGTCAGGAGTGAAGTCTTCCAGGGACTGGATTTTGATCGAAACCGGCAGCTCGTCCTGGCTGTTCTCTTCCAGACGATTTGGAACGGTGAAGTTCAGTTCCAATGCCGATTCTTTCATGACAGATGAGAAATTATTCTTGTCGATGGAGACAGTCTGACGCTCCTCGATGGGGGTATCTTCGGTGCGTCCTTTCATGTTGCCGACCACCATCATGGTCAGGGGAAGTTCTACTTCTCCCTGTTGACCACCAGTCGACGGTACATACTTGATATTTATACGTTCTTTGGGCGCGACTGTGGCGCCATCAATTCCTTTTCCCATGCTCTAGTACCCGATTTTGAGGTTTTATCAAGAGGGGCTGAGCTTATATTCAATATAGCCAGCCTCAACTGTAATAAATTACAGTTGAAGCAATGGCCATATTAAACAGGGAAAATTCCGAGTAATAACTTTAATATTTTGCGACATATCAATAAGCCGTCACGGCGCGCCCCGAACGGCACCCTCTCTCTTGTCCTCATATTTATTTCTTTTGATACCGTCAACGCCACCTCGTTGCTTTGCATCATAAAAATAAAAAAAAACACAACAAAATCATAAACATACGTTCATTTCATAAAGGTTTTCAGCGCCAGAAGCTTTAGTGACATCTTGTTCGGCACATTATCGTTCTCGGCACATCCATATACGACAAATTCTGACATATATGAATCAAGGGAATGTGATACGTGCTGGATGGCATGATCTTGAACAAAATTGTAACCGGAAATGACAACCTGACAATCGGAATAATCTGACATAAAACAGGAGGCCAAAAATGGCAGAAACAGATAAGTAAAAATTACGCCATTAAAAAACAGTGATGCGTTTATATCCCTGATTAAATTTATTTGAGAGCAAGCCATAACACCGTCAATGGGAGCACTCCCTGCTAACACTGGAGTCAATCTGGAGCGGGATGGGCAGTGGAAATCAGCCCCCAAGCACCTGCGTCTGTTTTGACGCTGCGCCCGGTGAGCAGAGGCAGAGGGATGTCGCCATCATTCACCAAGCGCATGGTATGGCTCCGGGAATAAATATGAGCCTTGATCAGAGAGCAGAACCGTTCGCTCGAGCCACCGGAGCAGGGATCCCTCGCTGGGGAGATGGGGCGTAATAAGAGGCACAACCAGATCCCGCTCTTTGCTACATAGAGAAGTGCACCTTACTCCACAAGAGGCGTCGTTCAGTGCGCCAAAAGCACGGGGGCCTGATGGCCCCCGCAAACACACCGGATGAGAAAATGCCTTACTTGGCGGCGCTATCCTTCACGCACTTCTGGATAAAGCTGTTCCTGGCCGCGCCAGCCAGCTTCTTGTCGGCTGCCGCCTTCTCGCACTTGGCCGCCGGATCCATCGCCGCCCCCGTCTTCACACACTTCTGGATAAAGCTGTTCTTGGCCGCACCGGCCAGCTTCTTGTCGGCCGCCGCCTTCTCGCACTCGCCGGTTGCGGCGCCAGCGGCATCTTTCACGCACTTGCCGACAAAGCTGGTCTTGGCGGCGCCGTTAAGCTTTTTGGCTGCGGCCTGCGCCTCGCACTGCAACTGGGCTGTGTCGTTGGCAAAGACCGGGTTGGCAAGCAGCACGCTGCCACAGAGCAGGCCAAACAGGATGGTACGCTTCATGGGAGATCTCCTCTCTATCTGGTGATGTGTTTGCATGGTCATATTTGCATGACGATGTGTTGCAAATGGCTGTGATTGCAACAGCTGATTGTTGCCGCATATCCCCCGCCTCGCCAGCTGGGAGCGGAGCACAGGGCAACCATCGCCCGCACTATAGCGCCGATTGGCAGAGAGGAATTGACCCCAGCCAGCCCCTCCTCAGCGGCAAGCCTGCCCCCTACTTTCCCGCCACGCCCGCCAACCCCAATAAAATCAAGGGCCGTGGGAATCCTGTTCCCCGCCATAGCGATTTCTTGAGCCAGCGCAAAAAACCAATCATTACTGACAGTTACGTCACTTTTTGACTGGTGAGACCAGATTCAATTGGCCTATCATAGCCATCCGGTGCCTATTCATCTGTGATGGGCTGCAGACCTCGCTGGTTAATGGAGCATATTGGAAGCTGTAATCCACTGGCGGTAGCGTGGGATTGGCACTGTGATTGATGCAATTCGTAGATTGGCGCTGAGCGTAGCGAAGCCCAACACGTATGCCTTCGATTAGTTGGTTCCCATTTCGTGTAACCGAACAGACCGGATATTTCACCCCGACACCGGAAAGGAGAACCATGCGCTATCGCCGAGCAACAACCAGTGGGGCATGTTGGTTCTTCACCGTCAACTTGGCTGACCGAAAGCAGGATCTGCTGGTACGTCATATCGACCTGCTGCGCGAAGTGCTCCGCCACGTCAAACAGCAACACCCCTTCGAGATTATTGCCATGGTGGTGATGCCGGATCATCTCCATGCCATATGGCAACTACCGCCGGGTGACAGTGACTATCCCATGCGCTGGTCTCTGATCAAGGCAGGCTTTTCACGGGACATTGCCAAAACAGAGCGGATACGGGAGAGCCGACTCAGAAAACGGGAACGCGGTATCTGGCAACGCCGTTATTGGGAACATCTGATCCGGGATGACAAGGATCTGCAAGCCCATGTCGATTACATCCATTTCAATCCGGTCAAACATGGTTATTGTGCCAAGCCTGTCGACTGGCCTTACTCCTCTATTCATCGCCATATCGCCGCAGGCTGGATAGAACCAGATTGGGCCATTGATAGTGACTCGGGTCGGGAATAATCGGCTTGGGTATGTTGTAGGTTGGCGCTGAGCACAGCGAAGCCCAACAAACGGGATATATGACTTCCCAAATAAGATGAATTTTGACCATATAAAATCAAAAAACGAATTTAGCTTTCTCGGTAAACGTTGGGCTTCACTTCGTTCAGCACCAACCTACAAGGGTTAGCCAAAATACATGACATCTGTTTATCTTACACTTAACATTAATTAAAAAACCTTGGGGCATTTATGCAAAATCAACTAGATGATATTGAAAATATTCTGGATGAAATAGATGACAGCTATTCTAATGATGACATTTATAACATTACCTCATGGGGAGCAGATTTATCTTTTAGAGAATTAATAACTATGTATGATGAGGATGAACTAATAAAGCCGGAGCTTCAAAGACATTATGTTTGGGATAAAGTAGAGGCTAGTAGATTCATTGAATCTCTATTATTGGGACTCCCTGTCCCGAGTATATTTTTAGCTAACACATCAGATGACAAAAAGTTAATCATTGACGGTTATCAACGGATAATGACAGTCTATGACTTTTTTAAAGGGATTTGGACTAAAGATAATCGAGTATTTAGACTATCTAACAGCAACAAAATAAATGAGCGCTGGAGAGGTAAATCATTTAGCGAACTATCATCCTCTGAGCAAAGAAAAATAAGAAGCACAACTATACACGCAATAGTTTTTGAACAAGTAAAACCAAAGAACAATGACACTAGCCTATATCAAATATTTGAGAGAATAAATACTGGAGGCAGAGCATTAGGGGCTCAAGAAATCAGAAACTGTGTCTACCAAGGTCCTTTAAACACTCTTCTTATTGACATCAACAACAACCAAGACTGGCGCTATTATATTGGTAATGAAATTGATCCAAGAATGAAAGACATGGAACTGATTCTTCGATTTTTAGCTATGGATACAGATAAGGTTAAACAAGCGCCTAAAGGTAATATTTCCTTAAAGAAATTATTAAATGAGCATATGGGGGAGCAAAAAAACAATTCTCCACATGCCATACAAAAACAAAAGGAAGCATTTACCTCCTCTATTTCCTTCATTAGACAGTATTTTGGGGAAAATGCTTTTTACAATATAATATCAAGCGAACCAGACAAAATAAGAAAACGCTTTTACCCCACTATTTTTGATTCTCTGATGATTGCCACATCCATCGCCATTCGCGAGTTAGGAGATAATATTCCGACTCAAAACCTTGAAAGTAAAAGGATTGAGGTTTTAAAAAGAGATGACTTTAGAAAATATATTAGTGAAGGAACAATGCAGACAGATAGCATCCACGGCAGGGTATCATTGTTACTAGAGGGATTATATGGAGTTCAATATTTCTAATCCTTCGGTATATGAAAGAGTTGAATCATGCTTTGATGAATTTCATAAAATCCGATGCATAATCGATGGGATGGGTAGCATGAGTCACCCAGTGCCATATTTAACCAGATATGCAATTATTCGTGCTTGTGGAGCTATCGAGTATGGATTCAAAACTATAATTTCAGACGCAAATACCCATGGGCAGCCCGAACAAATCAAAAACTTTATTAATAAAAAATTTAGACATAGCTCGATGAATCCTAGCTTACAAAACATAATAAGCAGCCTTAAAGGGTTTGATGAACAATGGGCATCTAAATTTAAGCAAATATTAGATGAACATGAACATAACCAAAAAATAAAGAGTTCATTAAAATCTCTAACAGATGCTAGAAATGCATTTGCACATGGGGGGGCTCCATCCACCTCTTTCTCTAGCATAGAAAGCTATTTTGTGGATTGTGTTAAAGTGTTGGAAAGTATTGAGCGGGCTATAGCTGAATAAATTATTAAGGCTCATTAATGTTCTAATGCTTCTATTTCACTATTCCTAACCGAATAATGTAAACTCAAAATCCCCCGTTACCGGGGGATTTTTATTTCTATCTGTTATCTCAACTCGGCGGCTTAACCCACCAAAAACGCCCTTAACCGGGCAAACTCCGCTGGCAAATTAACGGAGAGCAGCGGCAGCTCGGCATGCTTGGCCAGCGGGCCGGGCAGCGGTACATCGAGATTGAGGATCTCGTCCACCGACTCCTTGAACTTGGCAGGATGGGCGGTGCAGAGGAACACCCCTACTTCGTCTCCGGCCAGCTGTTCCCCCAGCAGATCCCAGGCAATGGCGCCATGGGGTTCGCAGAGGTAATCCAGCTGATGCAGCCGTTTAAGGGCAGCGCGAGTCTGGGCGTCGTCACGCATGCCTGACCCTAAGGTCTCCAGTGCCCAGCCTTTGCGACGGCAGAGTTCTTCCACCCGTGGCCAGTTGTTGGGGCGGCTGACATCCATGGCGTTCGACAGGGTTGCCACTGTCTGGTGCGGCTCCCACTGACCGGTTTTCAGGTAGCGCGGCACGGTATCGTTGGCGTTGGTGGCGGCGATAAAGCGCTTCACCGGCAGCCCCAGCGCCTTGGCGATAAGGCCTGCAGTGAGGTTGCCAAAGTTGCCGGACGGCACGCTGATCACCGCCTTGGCACGATCGGCTTTCGGCAGCTGGGCTACCGCCTCGAAGTAGTAGCAAACCTGCGCCAGCAGACGGCTGATATTGATGGAGTTGGCGGAGTTGAGGCCAATGGCCTTTTTCAGCGCTTCGTCGTCAAAGGCCTGTTTTACCAGCGCCTGACAGGCATCGAAGTCGCCGTCGATGGCGATGGTGCGGATATTGCCGCCGAGGGTGCAGAAGAGCTTCTCCTGCAAGGGGCTTATCTTGCCCTTGGGGTAAAGGATCACCACCTCGATCCCCTCCAGCCCGTAGAAGGCGTGGGCCACGGCGGCGCCGGTGTCGCCGGAGGTGGCGGTGAGGATAGTAATCTTGTCGTTGGTTCTAAAGGCCGCGAGGCACTGGGCCATAAAGCGGCCACCGAAATCCTTGAATGCCAGGGTCGGGCCGTGGAACAGCTCAAGGGCATAGGTTCCGTCTTTGAGTTTCACCAGCGGCGCCGGGAAGGTGAAGGCGGCGTTGATAAGCTCGCTCACTTTCGCTGCAGGCACTTCGTCCCCCAGCAGGTGGCTCAGGATGCGGGCAGAGCGTTCGGCCAGCGGCAGATCCAGCAGGGCATCCACATCGGCGAGCGGTTCGAGTTGTTCGGGGAAGAAGAGCCCCTGTTCGCGACCCAAGCCCTGACGCACCGCCTGCGCGAAGCTCACCTGTTCGCTGTTGTCCTTGATGTTGTAGAGATTCATAGCTCGCTTCCTGTTACCCGTGCCCCGGCCATGTCCAGTTTGCAGACCCGGGCAAATCCATCTTCGTTCTGCACGAAATGTGCTTCCATCCAATCCTTCATCCGCTCGGCCTGCGCCAGCTCCTTCATCACCACAAACACGGTGGGGCCGGAGCCGGAGATGCCGGTAGCCAGCGCCCCGTTCTGGGCCGCCTGCGCCCGCACCTCGGCAAAGCCTTCGATCAGCGCCGCGCGGTAGGGTTCGGCAATCACGTCTTTCAAGACGCTCGCCGCCAAGCCCTCCTGCCCGGTGTAGCTGGCGTGGACAAAGGCAGCCAGCCGACGACCGTAGGTGAGGCAATCCTGACGGCGATATTGGGCCGGCAGAATGGCGCGGGCGGCAGCGGTCGAAACCACGGTACCCGGGTAGCAGACCACCCAGTACCACTGATCAAACACCGGAATACCCTGGCTGATGACGCCGTGCTCTTCCAGCACCAGCTGCATGCCGCCGAGATAACAGGGGGCCACGTTGTCGTAGTGAACGGAGCCGGAGATCTTGCCTTCCATCTCCCCCATCAGCAACAGCATGTCGTGCTCATTGAGCGGCGCGCCGTGAAAGGCGTTGAGCCCTTCAAGGGCCGCCACCACGCTGCATGCGCTGGAACCCAGACCCGAGCCCACCGGCAAGTTCTTTTCCAGCACCATTTCGAGGGGCTTGAGTTTCAGGCCGCGCTTCTCCAGCGCCTCGCCAAAGGCGACCCAGCAGTCATGGAGGATATTCTTTTTCGGATCGTCCGGCAGCTTGTGGGCGTAGCGGCCCACGGATGAGAGGGCGAACGGCACGTCAGCCGCTTTTACCTGCACCCGATCGCCGAGCAGAGAGCCATCCACGGGGGCGAGCGCCGCCCCCAGTACATCGAATCCCACGCTCAGGTTGGCGCTGGAGGCGGGGGCATAGGCGACCACACTTCTGTCATTACCCATGGCGCCTTCCGTCATATAAGAGGGGTACATGTCTGAACTCATGCTTACAACTCCTGCTTCCAGTTCTGGGTGCGCAGCACGTCGGCAAAGACGCCCGCCGCAGTCACTTCGGTACCGGCGCCATAGCCGCGCAGCACCAGCGGGATCGGCTGGTAGTAGGTGGAGAAGAAGGCGAGCGCGTTCTCCCCGTCTTTGACCTTGAACAGCGGCTCGTCGCCACCGACCGCCTTGATGGCGACCTTGCACTTGCCCCCCTCGATGGAACCCACATAGCGCAGCACCTTGCCTTCACGCTGGGCGGCGGCGAACTGGTCGCGGAACCAGCCGTCGGCCTCCGGCAGGCGGGCCATAAAGGCTTCCACATCGCCACTCACATCGAAGCCGGGCGGCAGCGCCTGCTCGACTTCGACATCGGAGAGCTCCAGCGCCATGCCGGCTTCGCGAGCCAGAATGAGCAGCTTGCGCGCCACATCCATGCCGTTGAGATCGTCGCGGGGATCCGGCTCGGTAAAGCCGTTGCTGCGGGCGATTTGGGTTGCCTCGGAGAAGGCCATCCCCTCGTCCAGCTTGCCGAAGATAAAGGAGAGGGAACCGGACAGAATGCCGTCGAAGGCACGCAGCTTGTCTCCGGCCTTGATGAGGTTCTGCAGGTTCTCGATAACCGGCAGACCGGCGCCCACGTTGGTTTCATACAGGAACTTGCGGCGAGTCTGGCGGGCGGTGCGGCGCAGCGCCTTGTAGTAATCGAGCGAGCCGGTGTTGGCCTTCTTGTTCGGAGTGACCACATGGAAGCCAGCAGCGAGGAAGTCGGCGTACTGGACGGCCACCGCCTCGGAGGAGGTGCAGTCGACGATCACCGGGTTGATGATATGGCTATCTTCCACCAGCTTTTTCACTCCTTCCAGCGAGAAGCTGTCGCGGGCTTCCACCAGCTGTTCACGCCAGTTGGCGAGGTTCAGGCCATCCTTATTGACCGCCATCTGACGGCTGTTGGCGATGCCGACTACTCGCAGGCCAGTGCCCTGCTCGGCCAGAACCGGTTGCTGGCGGGCAATTTGATCCACCAGCGCGGCACCGACGCCGCCGACCCCAACCACAAACAGATCGATAAACTGCTGGCTGCCAAAGAAGTTCTGGTGGCACGCCTTGATGGCTTCCGCCACCTTGCGATCCCGCACCACCGCCGAGATGGAGCGCTCGCTGGAGCCCTGTGCAATGGCGACGATGTTGATGGAAGCTTGCGCCAGCGAGGTGAAGAAGCGGGCTGCCATCCCCTTGCTGGTGCGCATGCCGTCACCGATGAGGGAGATGATCGCCAGATCGCTGATGATATCCAGCGGCTCCAGCAGCTGGTTTTTGAATTCCAGCTCGAACTCGCGCTCCAGCACCTTGCGAGTCTTATCCTGGTCGTAGCTGTGGATACAGAAGCTGACGCTGTACTCGGAAGATGACTGGGTGATCAGCACGATACTGACCCCGGCGCGGGAGACGGCGGAGAAGATGCGACCGGCCATGCCGACCATCCCCTTCATGCCGGGACCGGAGACGTTGAACATGCACATGCCGGAGAGATCCGAGATGGCCTTCACTTTCAGGTCATCGTCGCCGCTCTCCGGGCCAATCAGGGTGCCCGGCCCTTGCGGGTTGAAGCTGTTCTTGATGAGGCAGGGAATGTGGAACTGGGCCACCGGCGCGATGGTTTTAGGGTGCAGCACCTTGGCGCCGAAGTAGGAGAGCTCCATCGCCTCCTTGTAGGAGAGGGTTTTCAGCAGGTAGGCATCCGGCACCAGACGGGGGTCACAGCTGTAGCAGCCCTCGACGTCAGTCCAGATCTCGCAGCACTCGGCATCGACGCAGGCAGCCAGTACGGCGGCGGAGTAGTCGGAGCCGTTGCGGCCCAGCAGCACGGTCTCGCCCTTGTCGCTGCCACCGGTAAAGCCCGGCATCAGGTAGAGGCAATCGCTACGCAGCCCCTTGGCGGCAAAGCGCAGGCGGGAGGCTTCGATATCGACATGGGCTTCCAGATAACCGCCATCGGTCACCAGCAGCTCTTCCGGCACGATCAGCTCCAGATCCAGGCCGCGCACCCGCAGCAGTTCGTGCATAAAGGCGATGGAGAGGTTCTCGCCACGACTCAGAATGCGCGCCTGCACGTTGTCCGGACAGAGGCCCAGCAGACGGATGCCCTGCATCAGACGCTCCACCTGATCCAGCTCGGCGGTGAGACGGGCCAGCAGCGCCTTGTCATCGAGCGCCGGATAGGCCGCCTTCAACCCGGCCAGCAGGCGGGAGAAGATGCCGTTGACTTCAAACAGGGTGGAACTGGCATCCATGCCGCGGCTGGTTTGCTCGACCAGCGCCACCAGATGATTGGTCACCTTGGCAGGTGCAGACAGCACCAGGGCTACCTGAGATTGGCCGTGGGTGTTGACCGCGATATCGGCCACCCGTAAAAAACGCTCTGCATCGGCCAGTGAAGACCCGCCAAATTTCAACACTCTCATCGCTTTCTCTCCCTGTAAATCCATGAAATTCAATCTAAAAACCAACCCAACAAAAAGGCCCGTACTGGGTGGGTACGGGCCTTTTCTGATTTCTGTGCTTGTTCGTCAGCGCATCAACCGGCCCCAGTGCCACCTGTGGTGGTACCGGTAATAATGGTGGTGGTGATGACGTTGGTGAATAACTGCATGACGAACACTCGTTGACGAAGCTGGCTTTTAGCAATACCGCGGCTGGCCTTGGGCTGTCAACTTAAACCTCTTTGCCAAGTTTGCGCGCCAGGTCTTTGCAGAGCAGGTGGAGCATGTTCAAATCCCGCTGCGGCAGCATGGGCACCCGGTCCATCACCCATTGATGCAGTTTTTCATCCCGCGAAACTCCGAGTTCACCCAGCAATTCTGCTGTTTTGCTTTTCAGCACACGAACCTGCCCGGTGTTATCAAAATTTTCTGCTAACGCAGTGGCGCCGTCGGCGTTCAGCTCATCCATCAGCTGACTCATCTCGTAGGCGTAGAGCATGATCGCCTGCCCCAGATTAAGGGAGGGGTAGCTCACCTTGAGGGGCAGATAGCTGATGAGGTCGACCTCGGCCAGCTGCTCGTTGGAAAGTCCCGACTCCTCGCAGCCAAAGACGATGGCCACCTTGTTGAGGGAAGGCTTGGCGCGGAT
Organism: Aeromonas sp. 604282; assembly: GCF_049170575.1. Lineage (NCBI taxonomy): Bacteria > Pseudomonadati > Pseudomonadota > Gammaproteobacteria > Aeromonadales > Aeromonadaceae > Aeromonas > Aeromonas sp. 604282. Next base: position 318,978 of record NZ_JAAKMV010000002.1, read on the forward strand.
CTGCTCGCGGATCTCCCCCGGCGTGAGGTAGTGCTGGTAGCGACCGCGCTCACGGGCAGTGGTGGCGATCACCAGATCCATGTCGGCCAGCGCCTCGGGCAGGGTATCGAACGCCTCGGCCTGAGTCAGGATCTCCTGCGCGCCGTGAGCTACCCAGCTCGCCTCCTCCTCTTCGTGTACCCGGCTCGCCACCAGTCGCATGGCATCGAATCCCATGGTTTTCATGGCGCGGGCAGCCGCCCCCACGTTCGCAGGTCGGGCAGGTGCCACCAGGACAAAATAGAGCTTCATCGGGTTTCCTCACAGGCCGGACGGCCTCTCAAACAGACAGCAAACAGTCGCTAAACCATCAGCAAAACAGGGGCGCAATCTACCGTTTATCCCCGAAAATTGCCACTTGAACAGACGTTTGAATGTTGCGATAGTGGCCTGACGTGTGAACAAATTACACCCAATCCTTCGCGCTATCGGCCCGACAGATCACAAGGAAGAGAGAGATGCAGCAGCCATTGGAACAGGCCGTCGCCGAGACTATCCTGCAACGCTTCGAGTCGTTTTACAGCCGGTTTCTCGAGATAACCCAGGGCAGCAAGAGCCGCTTCGAGAACAGTGACTGGCTGGGGGTGCAGCTCGCCGGGCGCGAGCGTATTCGCCTCTATGACCACCATGTAGGGGCCACCGCCAGCTCCATCCGCCAGATGATGGGGGAGCACCACGCCACCCAGGAGCTGCTCAAGCGGGTCAAAAGTGCCTTCAGCGATCTGCTGCCCCGTTGTGACAACTTCGAGGTGGCGGAGTCCTTCTTCAACTCCGTCTATCGCCGGATCTTCCGCCATCGCAATATCCGCGACGAAAACCTCTATATCCACCCCTTTGTCAGCCGTGGCGAAAAACCGGACTTAAGCGCCCTGCTGCGGATCTATCGCACCGATCTGGCCCACTTGCCGCAGACGTTGAGCCAGCTTTTGGGGGATTACAGCTTCACCCTCCCCTACGAGGACAAGCAGCGGGATATTGTCGACATCCACCGCCATCTTGCGGAGAACGGCCCGCAAATACTCCATGACGAGCCCTTTGCCATCGAGCTGCTCAAAGAGGTGTTCTACCGCAACAAGGGGGCCTATCTGGTGGGACTGATCCGGGCCCGGGAGCAGGTGTTCCCCTTTATCCTGCCCCTGCTCAGCACAGGCCACAGCATCTATGTGGACACCGTCATCTTCGAGCCGGATCTCGCCTCCATCGTGTTTGGCTTTGCCCGCGCCTACTTTATGGTCTATGCCCGCGAACCGGCGCTGTTTGTCACCTTCCTGCGCCAGATCATGCCCCACAAGCCCGATTACGAGATCTACAACGCCATCGGCTGTCAGAAACACGGCAAGACCGAGCTCTATCGCCACTACCGCCACCACCTGGCCCAGAGTCGGGATCAGTTCATCATCGCGCCGGGCATCAAGGGGATGGTGATGAGCGTGTTTACCCTCCCCTCCTACGATGTGGTGTTCAAGGTGATAAAAGACGAGTTCACTCCCCCGAAGGATGTGAGCCACGAGCAGGTGAAGGCAAAATACCGGCTGGTTAAACAGCACGATCGGGTGGGTCGGATGGCCGATACCCAGGAGTTCACCAACTTCGAGTTTCCGCTGGATCGCATCTCGCCGGAGCTCCTTGCCGAGCTCAAGACGGTGGCACCCTCGGCCCTCACCATCAGCGACGACAAGCTGGTGATCAAGCACCTCTATACCGAGCGCAAGATGATCCCGCTCAACCTGTATCTGGACAAGGCGGACGAGCAGCAGACCCGCCTCGCGCTGGAGGAGTACGGCAACGCCATCAAGCAGCTGGCGGCGGCCAACATTTTCCCGGGGGACATGCTGTTCAAGAACTTCGGCGTCACCCGTCACGGCCGGGTGGTCTTCTACGACTACGACGAGATCTGCTACATGACGGAGTGCAACTTCCGCCAGATCCCGCCGCCCCGCTACCCCGAGGATGAGTGGAGCGCCGAGCCCTGGTACTCGGTGGCCCCCAACGACATCTTCCCAGAGGAGTTCGCCACCTTCCTGCTGCAAAAGCCGCAGGTGCGGGAGATCATGCTGCAGCTGCACAAGGAGATGTTCGACGCCAACTACTGGAAGATGCTGCAGAGCAACATCAAGGTGGGGGTGTTCGAGGATGTCTATCCCTACCGGCGCAAGAAGCGCTTCAAGTACCAGCGCGGCGGCTGAGTCCGCCGAGCCCGCGCACATCGCAGCAACGAAAACGGGGTGGCCCAAGCCACCCCGTTTTGCTATCCGCTTTGCGCCTTAACTGCCGCGACGGCGGATCACCCCCTCCTGCATGGTGCTCGCCACCAGCACCCCGTCGCGGGTAAAGAACTGACCGCGCACCAGACCGCGACCGTTGCTGGCGCTCGGGCTGTCTACCACGTAGAGCAGCCAGTCGTCGAAGCGGAAATCCCGGTGGAACCACATGGAGTGATCGATGGTGGCCACCTGCATATCCGGCTCCCAGTACGACACCCCGTGGGGCTGCAGCGAGGTGAGCAGGAAGTTGAAGTCGGAGGCGTAGGCCAGCAGGTATTTGTGCACCCGCAGATCGTCCGGCATCTGGCCGTTGGCCTTGAACCAGACGTGGCGTACCGGATCCTGCACCGTCGGGCGAATAGGGTCGACCAGGGTCACCGGACGCATCTCAATGGGCTGCTCGCAGAGGATCTTGTCCCGCAGGGAGGCCGGGATCAGGTTCTCGTAGGGGCGCACCAGCTCCAGCTCGCTCTTGAGCTCTTCCGGCGGGGTGATGCCGGTGGGCATCTGCGCCTGATGCTCGAAGCCATCGGCCGGCACCTGAAACGAGGCGTTGAGATAGAAGATGGGCTTGCCGCCCTGAATCGCCTTGACCCGACGGGTGGAGACGGTCTGGCCGTCGCGGATATTCTCCACGTCATAGACGATGGGACGGGTCACATCCCCCGGACGCAGGAAGTAGGAGTGAAAACTGTGAACCTGACGGCCGGTCTCGACCGTCTGCTTGGCGGCTGACAAGGCCTGCCCCATTACCTGTCCGCCAAACACGGCCCGAAGACCGAGATCCTGGCTCTGGCCCCGAAACAGGCCCTCCTCGATTTTTTCCAGCGCCAGCAACGCCAGCAGCTCATCAAGTACCTTGCTCATTGTTCACTCCTCTATCAGAGCCGCACAGGCTAACAAGAGCTGATCCGGGGCGCAATCTTTTGGCTGGCAATCAAGGATTTCCGGATAGAAGAAAGGAGGCTCGATAGCCTCCTGTCTTCTATTCAACCAGACACGATAATGGTCAGTTATTTGAGAAAAATGCCTTGGTTATACCCATTTCCAATCCCCTCACTTCAGCCAGCCCTTTAAGACGACCAATACATGAGTATCCGGGATTTGTTTTCTTATTCAGATCATCAATCATCTGATGACCATGATCAGGTCGCATGGGGATAAGTCTATTATCACCATCTTTCAGTCGCCGTTGCTCTTCACGTACAATTTCCAACACTACATTATACATGTCGACATCACCATCAAGGTGAGCCGCTTCATGGAATGTCTTCGGATTATCTTCCCGCTTGGTTGAACGCAAATGGGTGAAGTAAATACGATTCCCGTAACGTTTTATCATATCAACCAGGTCATTATCCCCACGCACACCATAAGAGCCGGTACACATGGTAATACCATTGGCCTGACTGGGAATCCGGTTAACCAACCACGCGATATCATCAATGGTAGAGACAATTCGCGGTAACCCCAGGATCGGGCGGGGAGGATCATCCGGATGGACAGCCAAACGGACGCCAGACTCTTCACAAACAGGGATTATTTCATCGAGAAAATAGGCCAGGTGCTCTCGCAAACGCTCTTTGTCGATATCCTTGTATTTATCCAGCTGAGCCTGGAATGCTTCCAGAGTATAACCCTCTTCAGCACCAGGTAAGCCGGCAATGATATTCCGGGTCAGTGTCTCTATTTGCTCCGGGCTCATTTCATTAAAGTAGCTGAATGCCTGTTGCTGCTCTTCCGGTGAGTATTCGTGCAAGGCACCCGGGCGCTTGAGGATGTAGAGCTCAAAGGCGGCAAACGCAATATGGTCAAAACGCAGGGCTCGGGAACCGTCCGGCATCTCGTATTCCAGATCGGTTCGGGTCCAGTCCAGTACGGGCATGAAGTTATAGCAAATCGTGTCGATGCCACATGCAGCCAGATTACGGATCGACTCTTTATAGTTCTCTATCCATTGCTGATACTGGCCAGAATGTGTCTTGATCTCTTCATGTACAGGTACACTTTCAACTACCGACCAGGTTAAACCTTTTTCTTCAATTAATGCTTTGCGAGCGAGTATCTCGTCTTTATTCCAGATCTGACCATTTGGTATATGATGCAGGGCAGTCACAATACCAGTTGCCCCCGCCTGTTTGATATCATTCAAGGTTACCGGGTCATTAGGCCCATACCAGCGCCATGTTTGTTCCATTACTACCTCTTGGTTTAAATTCGTTCGCTAACTTGAAAATCTGACTGGATAAGAGCCAAACAAAAATCCGTCAAACTCGGGAGCATCAACATCTGACAACTCCATCAATCGCTGTTTGACATTCTCTAAATGGGTCCACATCGCCAGTTTGGCTGCCGCAGGATCTTTTTTTTGCATTGCAGACAAGATTGCAACATGGTCATTCAACCACTCTTTGCGATATTCAGTAGTGGCAATCCGGTCATGCAAATGCTGCCACATCGGGTTATTTTCTCGACTAACCCAAGACTGGCGCCACAATGCCACCAGCATGTTGTTATGAGTCGCTTCGGCTATTGCCAGGTGAAAATTCATATCACCCTCTTCACCCTCACCACTCTCGACATCACGACGCTCAGCCTCCAGGGCTGCGCGCATTTTTTGTATATCTGACGGAGTCACCTGAATGGCGGCAAACTCTGCGATATTGCTCTCCAGCAATTGCCGGGCTTGCAGCAGTTCAAAAGGTCCCATCACGGTATCATTCGGGCTGAAATTTGGCTCGGAAGGGATCGCAATGACATAAATACCGGACCCCTTCTTCACTTCTACAAAACCTTCAATCTCGAGCATGATGAGAGCCTCTCTCACCACAGAGCGCCCCACTCCCACCTGTTCAGCAATGTCGCGCTCAGGAGGAAGACGGGAGCCCAAGGCGTACTTGCCTGAAGCCAACTCTTCCTTGATAAACTCACCAACTTCACGATATTGACGCTTTACTTCAACACTCATGGCTTGCTCTCAAATTGGTAGCGTAGTTTTCCAAAATGGTAAGCAACCAACAACAATTGGTCAACCAAAGTAATCATGATATCCAGTATCAACACCTTGGTGACCCTCTGACATGCTTATGAGAGCGTTGTTGCAGCCTTCTCCATGTGAAGATGAGTCAACCTCTGGGCTGCCGGCTCTTTTAGCAATACCCACAGCACAACGGCACCCACCAAGTCAAAGACACTGAGGCTAATGAAGAAAGGCCCATAGCCAATAATTGCCACCAAGGCCCCCATCACCAGAGTGAACGATAGCTGGCCAATCCAGGCTGCCGAACCCGCAAGGCCAACGACTGTCGCCACTTCATTCTTTTTGAAAAGGTCTGCCGACATGGTAATAACCACGGTTGACAACGTCTGGTGAGCAAATCCACCGATACTCATCAAGGCAATCGCCACGTAGGGATCCTTAATAATACTGACAAAGCCAATTGCCAACATAAGTATCGCCCCAATGGTGAAAGTAGCTCGCCGCGCATTCAGTGTTGTCATATTAAGTTTTTCCATGAAAAACTTTGCAATAAATCCACCCGCAATACATCCGAAATCAGCAGCAAGAAATGGTAACCAGGCAAACATGGCAATTTCTTTAAGAGGAAGATGCATTACCGAAGTCAAGTATAGAGGCATCCAAAAACTGAGCGTTCCCCAAGCTGGATCTGCTAGAAACCTTGCTATTGCCAAGCCCCAAAAATTACGCTGTTTGATAATTTCTTTTATTTCAGGCTTACCCTCATTGGCTGTGAGATGTTTCTCTTGCCCCTCTTCTATATATGTCAGCTCGTTCTGGGAAATCCATTTATGTTTTCTGGGGGAGCGATATACAAGAAACCAGGTGATCGCAAAGAGGATCCCCACACCTCCGGTGATTATGAATGCCATTTCAGTGCCTAACCCACTGCTTTCAAAGGTTAGCATTGCCCAGACTACCAACGGAGGAGCAAGCATGGCTCCGACTGAGGTACCAGCGTTAAACAATCCACCGGCAATGCCACGCTCCTTGGCTGGAAACCATTCGGCACTAGCCTTCATCCCTGCTGGAATAGCCGCAGCCTCCGTCAACCCCATGCCGCCACGCAATACCGCCAAACTAATCCAGCCGCCAGCAAATGCATGCGCCATATTAAATAGAGACCAAGCGACTGCAAAAATAAAAAAGCCTACTTTCAAACCAATCATATCGATTATATAACCAGCAATCGGCTGTGCAATTGTGTAACATATCTGAAATGCACTTACGATCCATGAATATTCTTTTTCTGTAAAATTCAGCTCACTCATTACTTGAGGTGCGGCAACACTCAATGAGCTGCGGGATAAATAGTTAACTATTGTGCCAAGACAAACCAAGGCGATGATATACCACCTCAAGTTTTTAACTTTGATGCTCATAATGAATCCTTCAACCACCAATTTAAATGAGTCAGGCCACATCAAGGCATATTGACTACTGCGATGTGCGGCCATCATCTTGAGGTAACAGCCATAGATCAACCAACTTAACTCATTTGGTTGATCTCGATCTCAAAAAAAGATCTATTTGGTCAACCAAAATAGACTTATGGCTGACCTGGAGATAGCATGCAGAGGCTGATATCCCAGTTACCCATACAAGTCATGTCACGACACGCAACGGTTGGCTGACGCCTGTGGCGCCAACCAGCGACTCTGGTGATGTGCAAAAATTTATAAATCGAGGCAAGAAAAGATGAAGAACAAGCTGAGTGAATTGATGTTGAGCCCCTATCCGCGAGCAGCACTGCGAAACCGGATAGTTCATATCGGCTTCGGCGCGTTTCATCGAGCCCACCAAGCCTTGATTACCCATGAGACGCTCGCAGCTGGCGGAGGTGACTGGGGGATCTGTGAGGTCAACCTGTTCGGTGGTGAGGAGCTGATCCGATCGCTCAGAGCACAAGACCACCTCTACACCGTGCTGGAGAAGGGTGCCGAGAGCGTACAGCCCAAAGTGATTGGTTCTGTGGTGGAGTCACTGCACCCCACCTTTGACGGCATGTCCGCCATTCTCGAGAAGATGGCAGAACCGCAAGTCGCCATTGTATCGATGACGATCACTGAAAAAGGCTATTGCGCAGACCCTGCCACCGGGCAGTTCAACCCGCAGAATCCGTTGATCCAGCACGACTTGCAGCACCCTGATGCCCCCACTTCCGCCATCGGCTGCATCGTTGCCGCCCTGCGCCTGCGCAAAGATCGTGGCCTCCCTCCCTTTACAGTCATGTCTTGCGACAACGTGCAGGAAAATGGTCACGTTGCACGTCAGTCCATTCTGGGATTTGCCGAACTGCTCGATGGAGAGCTGGCATCCTGGATCCGTGAGCAGGTCACCTTCCCTTGCACCATGGTCGACCGCATCGTACCTGCAGCTACCCAGGAGACGCTGGCAGAGATTGAGCAAGCCATCGGTGTTTATGACCCCTGTGGCATCGCCTGCGAGCCATTCCGGCAATGGGTAATTGAAGATAATTTCGTCAACGGCCGCCCCGACTGGGCTCTGGCTGGTGCCGAATTTGTCAGCAATGTCGTGCCCTTTGAAGAGATGAAATTGCGCATGCTGAACGGCAGCCACTCATTTCTCGCCTATCTCGGCTACCTCGGCGGTTATGCCCATATCGCAGACACCATGACGAACCCGGCCTATCGCCAGGCTGCACTTGCCCTGATGCTCAATGAACAGGCGCCAACCCTGAACATGCCTGTTGGAACTGATCTCGAGGACTATGCCCAACAACTGATCGCCCGTTTCACCAACCCCTCGCTCAAACACCAGACCTGGCAAATCGCCATGGATGGCAGTCAAAAGCTGCCACAACGCATGGTCGACTCCGTCCTCTTCCATCTGAAGAACGGCAGTGATTACCGACATCTGGCATTGGGCATCGCCGGATGGATGCGTTATGTCAGCGGTGAGGGAGAAAACGGTGAGGTGATCGATGTCAGGGATCCCCTGCTACCTCGCTTCCAGGCGATCTATGCAGAGCACGGCCTCAGTTGCAACGTGGTCAAACCGTTGCTGGCCATTGAGGCCATCTTTGGCCCGGAACTGCCGCAACAGGGTGCTTTTGTCGATGCGGTCACTCGGACCTATCAAGGACTGCTTGACCACGGTGCCCGTCACTGCGTCGCTGCGCTCTAATCACCATATCTGGCAATGACAGGGCCAAGGGAGAAATGAATATGAAGTCTTTCCTGTGTAAGGATTTTCTGTTGAACAGCGATGCGGCACGTCATCTCTACCATGACTATGCCGCTGATATGCCTATCTATGACTACCACTGCCATCTCAATCCACAAGAGATAGCGGAAGATCGCCGATTCGATGATCTGGGCCAGATCTGGCTGGAGGGGGACCATTACAAATGGCGAGCCATGCGCAGCGCCGGTATCCCGGAGGCTCTGATCACCGGAAAAAACAGCAGCAGTCGTGACAAGTTCAATGCGTGGGCACAGACAGTCCCGCAAACGCTGGGTAACCCTCTCTATCACTGGACCCATCTCGAACTGCGCCGCCCCTTCGGTCTGGAGGGTATCACCCTGGCGCCAAACACCGCCGACAAGGTATGGGATCACTGCAACGAACTGCTCGCCACCCCGGCATTTTCTGCCCGCGGGTTGATGCAGCAGATGAATGTCCGCATGGTCGGTACCACAGATGATCCGGTTGATTCACTTATCTATCATCGCCAGATTGCCGAGGAGCCCGGTTTTGCTATCGAGGTGCTCCCCAGCTGGCGCCCCGACAAGGTATTCAAGATCGAGCAAGCCGGTTTTGCTGACTACATTGGGGCATTGGGTGCCGCCGCCGATGTCGACATTACTACCTTTGCCGACTTGCTGACCGCGCTGGAACGGCGCCTTGAACACTTCGCCCGACATGGTTGCCGGGCAGCGGATCACGGTATCGAAATAGTGCGTTATGCACCAGTTCCCTCCGATGCGACCCTGACTCAACTGCTCCAGCGCCGACTGGCCGGAGAGGTGCTGGACGAATCGCAGATTGCAGCCTTCTCCACTGCCGTTCAGGTATGGCTCGGCCGTCAATACGCCAAGCGAGGCTGGGTGATGCAGTTGCATCTGGGCGCTCAACGCAATAACAACAGCCGCATGTTCACTCTGCTTGGCGCAGACTGTGGCTTTGATTCTATCGGAGACAAGCCGTTTGCCTGGGAGCTTGCTCATCTGCTGGATGAGATGGATCAAACCGATGAGCTGCCCAAGACCATCCTCTATTGCCTTAACCCTCGTGATAACGAGGTGCTGGCAACCATGGCGGGCAACTTCCAGGGGGGAGGCATTGCAGGCAAGATCCAGTTCGGCTCAGGCTGGTGGTTCAACGATCAGAAAGATGGCATGCAGCGCCAGCTGGAGCAGCTCTCTCAACTCGGTCTGCTCAGCCAGTTTGTCGGCATGTTGACCGACTCCCGCAGCTTCCTCTCCTACACTCGCCACGAATATTTCCGCCGCATTTTGTGCGACATGGTGGGGCGCTGGATTGAGCAGGGCGAAATCCCCAATGACCTGCAGCTGTCCGGGAAAATGATCCAGGATATCTGCTATCACAATGCAGCCCGCTACTTTCAACTGCCAGGAGCCCGGGGATGAAACGGATTGCCCTGCTCGGGGAGTGCATGATTGAGCTCAATGGCACGCCTTTTGGCGACATGCAGCAATCATTCGGGGGCGATACCCTCAATACCGCCATCTATCTCGCGCGTGCCTCCCAACCCACCGATATTCAGGTGAGTTATCTGACCGCCATGGGCCAGGATCCTCTCAGCCAGCAAATCATCGCGCGCTGGCAACAGGCCGGGATCGACACCAGCGCGGTGCTCATCGACCAACAGCGCCATCCCGGCCTCTATCTTATCCAGCTTGATGAGCACGGCGAGCGCACCTTCCTCTACTGGCGCAACGATTCGGCTGCCCGTTACCTGATGCAGCATCCGCAGTTGCCACGGCTCAAGCAGGCCGTCAGCGACGTGGATGCGCTCTATCTCAGCGGTATTTCGCTGGCGATCCTGCCCGCGGCAGATCGGCAGGCGCTGCTGCTGTGGCTGGCTGAACTGCACCGGGCGGACGTGGCGATCATCTTTGACAGCAACTATCGCCCCGCCCTGTGGCAGAGTCCGGCCGACGCCCGGGCCTGTTACCAGCAACTGCTGGCCATCACTACGCTGGCTCTGGTCACCGACGACGATGAGCAGGCCCTGTGGGGGGACGAGGATGTGACCCGGACCCTGCAGCGCCTCACGGCGGCCGGGGTGCAGCAGGCGGTGGTCAAACAGGGGGCGGCTGGCTGCTGTTACCAGGCCCTGCAAACCGGGGAACCTGCCATCACTATCCCTACCCAAGCGGTCAGCAAGGTGGTGGATACCACCTCGGCCGGTGACTCCTTCAATGCCGGTTTTCTGGCTGGATACCTGCAAGGACGGGCGATCGACGAGTGCGCCCGCATGGGCCACCGACTGGCGGGGATCGTCATTCAGCACAAGGGGGCAATTATTCCGGAAAGTGCCACCCGCAGTGTCACCGACAGCTTCATCAAACCGGCATCACACTAAACGAGGTCAACCGAATGTCATCCATTACTGAACAACTGCAAGCCCTGAAAGTGATCCCGGTGATCGCCATCGAGCAGGCTGAAGATATCATTCCACTGGGGGCGGCACTGGCCAATAACGGCCTGCCGGTTGCCGAGATCACCTTCCGCTCCGCTGCCGCGGTCGAGGCGATCCGGCTGCTGCGCCAGAGCCAACCTGAGATGCTGATTGGCGCGGGCACTGTGCTCAACCGCGATCAGGTGATCGCAGCCAAAGAGGCGGGTGCCACCTTTATCGTCTCCCCCGGTTTTAACCCCAATACGGTCAAGGCCTGTCAGGAGCTCGACATCCCGATCATCCCGGGGGTCAATAACCCCAGCACCATTGAAGCGGCGCTGGAGATGGGGCTGACGACCCTGAAGTTCTTCCCGGCCGAAGCATCGGGTGGTAGCGCGATGATCAAGGCGCTGCTGGCACCTTATACCCAGATCACGCTGATGCCCACGGGCGGGATCTCGACTCACAATATCAATGAATACTTGGCGATCCCGCGGGTTATCGCGTGTGGTGGCACCTGGATGGTCGACAAGAAACTGATCGCAGAGAAACAGTGGGAAGAAATTGGCCGACTCACTCGTGAAGCGGTGGCACAGGTCCAATAATATTGCCGCCAGGCAACGCGCTGACAAAAAAGGCCCGCACCAAATGGTGCGGGCCTTTCTATTGGCCGACTGCGCGCCTTTGACGGCACGCAGTTCGCAACGGGTGGTCGGCTTACTTGCTGCCGGTACCTGAGTTACGGGTAGAAGCTTGCGGCTTGCGACGGGCGGTGGTGGCGCGAGCGCGCGGCTCTTTGCCCTGCATCTCTTTGTGACGCTGTACGGCGCGACGGATCTGGGCGGCCTGCTTGTGACGGCTGGTTTTGCCATCCTGCTGCAGATCGACCTTGGATTCGGTCTCCGGCGGCAGGTTGACCAGACCGCGCAGATAGTTCACTTCCGGCAGTTTCAGCTCTTGCCAGCCGCCGCGCGGAATGCCGCGGTCCAGCTTGACGTCGCCGTAGCGGATCCGCATCAGGCGGCTCACCTGCACTTCCTGGGATTCCCACAGGCGGCGCACTTCACGGTTGCGACCTTCGGTCAGGGTGACGTTGAACCACTGGTTCAGACCCTCACCGCCAGCAGGTTTGATCTTGTTGAACTTGGCTGTGCCATCTTCCAGCTGCACGCCCTTGCGCAGACGCTGCAGCATGGCTTCGGTGATTTCGCCAAAGACACGAACCGCATATTCCCGCTCCACTTCGTGGCTCGGGTGCATCAGTCGGTTGGCCAGCTCACCGTCGGTGGTGAACAGCAACAGACCTGAGGTGTTGACGTCGAGGCGGCCGACCGCGATCCAGCGGGCACCTTCCATCTTGGGCAGACGATCAAACACGGTGGGACGACCTTCCGGATCGTGACGGGTACACATCTCCCCTTCCGGCTTGTGGTAAGCCAATACGCGGCAGATCACTTCCTCTGCGGCGCGGGTCTTGACCTGGTGACCATCCACCCGGATCACGGCGTTCACTTCGACGCGATCCCCCAGTGTGGCGACCTTGCCATCCACACTGACCCGACCTGCGGTGATCAGGGCCTCCATCTCACGACGGGAGCCGTGACCCGCGCGGGCCAACACTTTTTGCAGTTTTTCACTCATCGGGGTTACCTGATTGTTGATCGCTGCCCACTGGTAAAAGGGGCAACGGGGTTAACTGTAACAAACGCAGTTTGGAGCACTCGTCACAGTTGAAAAATGTATATCTCGGTGACATTGGCACACTTGGGCGCCATTCACCGGGCATCGCTCTCCCCGTCCACCGCAGAGGGCAACAGGGGTTGCAGTTCCGGATCCAGCTCGGGGAGCTGCTCCAGACTCTGCAGATTAAAGTAATCCAGAAACTCTCTGGTGGTGGCGAGCAGCTCGGGGCGACCCGCCACCTCTTTGTGACCGATGCTGCGCACCCAGCCACGCTCTTTCAGGGTATTCACTATCTGGCTCGACACCGCCACCCCGCGGATCGCTTCGATCTCGGCCCGGGTGATGGGTTGGCGATAGGCGATCAGGGTCAGTGTCTCCATCACGGCGCGGGAATAACGCGGCGCCCGTTCGCTCCAGAGCCGCGAGAGCTCTTCGGCATACTCCTGACGCGCCTGAAAGCGCCAGCCGGAGGCGACCTCTTTGAGTTCGACGCCCCGTTCGCTGTAATCTTGCCTGATCTCGGCCAACAGCAGCTGAACATAACGACTGGTCACCGGATAATCGGCCAGCACGCTGCTTTTCAGCTCGCTGACATTGAGCGGACGACCGGCCACAAACAGCGCCGCTTCGATCAGAGTCTTGAGTCGTTCAGTGGGCAGCGCCACGGTTGCCCTCCTCGCTCTGCTCGGCCAATGCGAAATGAATTGGTCCCAGCGGTTCTGCCTGCAGGATCCAGATCAGTTGCTCCTTGCACAGCTCCAGCAGGGCCAGAAACGTCACAAGTACACCCATGCGCCCCTCTTCGGCGCGCAGCACCTGCTCAAGGCGCAGGGTCTGCCCCAGCGTGAGCATGGCGAGGATCTCCGCCATGCGCACCCGGGTCGGGATCTGTTCGCGGCGGATCTGGTGATGTTCGAAATGAGTCGCGCGTTTTACCACACTTTGCATGTAAAGGGCGAGCTCAACCAGCGAAACATCGGGCGCCAGCGGCTTGAGATCGCCAAAATCGGGGGGCAAGGCAGCGGCGATATAAATCTCCCGCTCCACCCGTGGCAGCTCATTGACCCTCTCTGCACCTACCTTGTAGCGCTCGTACTCCTGCAGGCGGCGGATCAGGGTCACCCGCGGGTCTTCCCCCTCCTCTTCATCCTCCAGCTCCGGCGCCTTGGGCAACAGCAGGCGGGATTTTATCTCCGCCAGCCAGGCTGCCATCAGCAGATATTCAGCCGCCAGCTCAAGGTTGAGCCCCTGCATCAGCTCCACGTACTCCATGTACTGGGCGGTGATCTGAAGGATCGGCAGGTTGAGGATATCGAGCTGCTGGCGCCGGATCAGATAGAGCAGCAGATCGAGCGGCCCCTCGAAGGTATCGAGGAACACCTCCAGCGCATCGGGCGGGATGAACAGGTCCTGGGGCAGCTCGTGATAGGGCTGCCCAAGGACTTTCGCGATGGGTAGTGCGGTGCCAGCCCCCGTCTCGGCGGAAGGGACTGTCACCGGTTCAGCGACATCACTCAAACGGGGTCGGGTCTCCGGCACCGCGACGACGCAATACCGGCTCGTCGTCAGAGAAATCGACCACAGTCGTGGGCTGCTCGCCCAGATAACCCCCGTTGACCACCAGATCGATCTGCTTGCCCAGCTTGTCGAAGATCTCTTCCGGATCGAACTCGGCCATCTCGGAGTCCGGCAGGATCAATGTGGTGGAGAGCAGCGGCTCGCCGAGTGCTTCCAAGAGCGCCTGAGCAATCTTGTTGTCCGGTACCCGGATGCCGATGCTCTTCTTCTTCTCGTTCATCAGACGGCGCGGCACCTCTTTGGTCGCCTTGAAGATGAAGGTGTAGGCGCCCGGGGTATTGTTCTTGATCAGGCGAAACGCGCCGTTATCGACCTTGGCGTAGGTGGCGATCTCGGAAAGATCGCGGCACACCAGGGTGAAGTCGTGGTTGGCGTCGAGACGACGGATGCGGCAGATGCGCTCCAGCGCCCCCTTGTCACCCATCTGGCAGCCCAGCGCATAGCCGGAGTCGGTGGGATAGACGATAACGCCGCCGTTCTGGATGATCTGCACCGCCTGGCTGATCAGACGCGCCTGCGGGTTTTCCGGATGTACGTAAAAATGCTGACTCATAGCTTGTTCTCGCAATGGGGGCAGCAATACCTGCCCGCTCGTATGGTCACGGGTCAAAGACCCATGACACTACCTTAACCTGTTTGTGGCTGCTTCGCTGACGCCGTTAGCGGCTCGCCAGCAGCTCTGCATGTTGCTCAGTGGTGAGCCCAAAGTGACCGGGATAGGCCAACCAGACGGGCATCCCCTCTTTGGGCAACCAGAGGTGGCGGCCCAGCTCGGTCCAGTTGGAGGGGAAGTGAAAATCCGATCCCACCGAGATATAGAGGTCGTGATCCTTGGCCCACTGGCCCAGATTGGCCCGCTCCTGCTGGCTCTGCTGAGGCAATGAGACCTCCATGGCATCGCCACCGGCCGCCTTGAAAGCCACCAGCAGCCGCTTGATCCACTTGGCGGTGAGATCGTAACGGCTGGGGTGGGCCAGCACCGCCAGCCCGCCAGCGGCGTGAATGGCAGCGATGGCTTCGCTCATCTCGGGCCACTCGGCCGGGGCATAGCCTTTATTGCCACGGCTCAGGTACTTTTTGAATACCTTCTGCATGTTGTCGGCCACCCCGCGCGCCACCAGCACCCGGGCAAAGTGGGCGCGGGTCACGGCAGCGTCACCGGCTAGCTGTTTGGCCTCTTCATAGGTGCCGGGGATGAGGCACTTCTCCAGACGACGCCCGATTTCCATCGCACGCGCTTCGCGACGTGCCAGCTGACCGGCCAGAAAGTCGGTCAGCTGCGTATTTTTTTCATCCACCCCCAGCGCCACGATATGAATTTCGTGATGCTCCCAGCCGGTGGAGATCTCGACCCCGCTCACCAGTCGCAGCGGCAGTTGCTCGGCTTCGATAGTGCGACGCACCTCATCAAGCCCGGCGAGGGTGTCGTGGTCAGTAACTGCTAACACTTCGACCTGTTTTTCGGCGGCGCGGCGCACCAGTTCGGCTGGGCTCAGCACCCCGTCGGAGGCAGTGGTATGGCAGTGAAGATCGAATCTCATCAGGTTATTCCGCTCTCGTGGTCAGGTCACCATTCATGGCAAATCGGTGAAAGAAGACTAAAAAGCGACTTGACTTGGCCGCGGCTTTATCGTTTTCTGTAGGCACTTCATTGCAAACATCTTTTTACAGGACTTTATCATGCAAACGACTTCCATCCTGACCATCTGGTGGTGGCACACTCCCTGACATGCGGGCGTGTGGTCGTTGCTGTACCTGTAATCTGACAGCAAATTAAGAACCCAAAGAAAAAGCCCGCTGACCCCAGCGGGCTTTTTTATTATCCGGCAAATGGACCTGTGATGAAACCGAGAATTCAGACAAGCAAGCTGACCTGGCGATGGCGCCCCTGAACCAGCCACCCCGGACCAATTAAATTTTCAAGGAATTCAACGTCATGAACATCGGTAAAAAGCATCACACGCAAGGGAACGCACTATGACAGCCACACATCGCCTTCCTCTGGGTGAATTCGATACCCTCAAACTCAACGCCCCCTATGTGGCCGATCCGCTGGCACTCTATACCCGCCTCTGTCAGGGTCGCCCCAACAACCTGCTGCTGGAATCGGTGGAGATCGACTCCAAGGCGGGCAAGCAGAGCCTGCTGCTGGTAGACGCCTGCCTGCGCATCGAGTGCCGTGGTCGCACCATGCGGGTTCGCAGCCTCAATGACAACGGTGCCCAGTTGCAAAGCCTGCTGGCCGAGCGGCTGCTTGCGGTGGTGGCCCGCTCGCTGATAGATGGCGAATTGCAACTCGACTTCCCTGCCTCCGATCGGGAGCTAGACGAAGATTCCCGCCTCAAGGGGAGCAGCGTGCTGGACGTGCTGCGCACCCTGCAACGGGAGCTCGATTGTCAGCTCGGCAAAGAAGCGCTCTTTATGGCGGGCAGCTTCGCCTACGACCTGATCGCCTCTTTTGAAGATCTGCCCGAAGTGCCGGAAGGGAGCAACGACTGCCCCGACTACTGCTTCTATGTGGCCGAAACCCTGATCACCATCGACCATATCGAACGCACCACTCAACTGCTGGCCTGCATCTTTGGCGGTGATTGCGACGAAAGCCAGGTGGAAGACAGATACACCCGCCTGACCGAACGGCTCACCGACTTCAAACAGATTTGCCAGCAACCCCTCTGCGCCGAGCTGACCACCCAGCCCCTGACCGGTGGCATGAGCGTGGACAAGAGCGACAAACAGTTCTGCGCCGAGGTAGAGAAGCTCAAGGGCTTTATCCGCCGTGGCGACATCTTTCAGGTGGTGCCGTCCCGCTGCTTCTCCCTGCCCTGCCCAAGCCCGCTGGCCGCCTATCGCCGCCTCAAACAGACCAATCCCAGCCCCTACATGTTCTACGTGCAGGATGAGGGCTTCACCCTGTTTGGCGCCTCACCGGAGAGCGCGGTGAAATTCTGCGCCGCCAGCCGCGATGTGGAGATGTACCCCATCGCCGGTACCCGCCGCCGTGGTTTCAACCCGGATGGCAGCATCAACCGGGATCTCGATGGCCGTATCGAGCTGGAGTTGCGTCAGGACGAGAAAGAGGTGGCCGAGCACCTGATGCTGGTGGATCTGGGCCGCAACGACATCGCCCGCATCTCGGAGCCCGGCACCCGCTACGTCAAGGAGCTGCTGAAAGTGGATCGCTACAGCCACGTGATGCATCTGGTCTCCAAGGTGGTGGGCACCTTGCGCTCTGACCTTGACGCCCTGCACGCCTATCAGGCCTGCATGAATATGGGCACCCTCACCGGCGCCCCCAAAATCCGCGCCAGCGAGCTTATTCGCATGGTGGAAGGCAAGCGCCGCGGCAGCTACGGCGGCGCGGTCGGCTACATTAACGGCGCCGGCGAGATGGATACCTGCATCGTCATCCGCTCCGCCTTTGTGAAAGATGGCGTGGCCCACGTACAGGCCGGTGCCGGGGTGGTCTATGACTCCAAACCCCAAGCCGAAGCGGACGAAACCCGCGCCAAGGCGGCCGCCGTGCTGGCCGCCATCGCAGCCAGCCATGGCACCTCCCTGCAAGCCCTGAGCGCCCAGCAGGAGCAACATAAGGACGTGAGCCAATGAGTACCGGATCAACAGCCACTAACATTTTCCTGCTCGATAACTTCGATTCGTTTACCTACAACCTCGTCGACCAGTTCCGCTCCCTCGGCTATCCGGTGCGGATCTACCGCAACAGCCTGCCGGCCAGCCGCATCATGAGCGAAATCGCCGCCTGCGAAGGGGACGCCGTGCTGGTGCTCTCGCCGGGCCCGGGCGCCCCCCACGAGGCGGGTTGCCTCATCGACCTCATCAAGCTGGCTCGTGGTCAGGTGCCCATCCTCGGCATCTGTCTCGGCCATCAGGCCCTGTGCGAAGCCTACGGCGGCACCGTCGGTGCGGCAGGCGAAATTGTCCACGGCAAGCGGTCCCTGATTGAGCACAACGGCCACGGCGCCTTTGCCGGTCTGCCGAGCCCGCTACCGGTGGCCCGCTACCACTCGCTGGTCGCCACCTATGTACCGGAAGAGCTGACGGTGATTGCCCACTATCAGGGCATGCCCATGGCCATTGAGCAGCAGGATGAGCGGGTGCTGGGTTTCCAGTTCCATCCCGAATCCATCATGACCTCGGAAGGGGCCCGTTTGCTGACTCAGGCGCTCGCCCATATCACCCGCCCAGAAAGCAGCGTGCGTTAAGGTAAGGAGACCAACATGCATCAACATCTCAACACCCTCTATCAGGGTCAGTCTCTGAGCCGTGAAAGTACCCGCGACGCCTTCGGCCAGGTGGTACGTGGCGAAGTGGATCCCATAGTGCTCGCAAGCCTGCTGACCGCCCTCAAGATCAAGGGGGAAACCCCGGAGGAGATCGCCGGTGCCGCCGAGGCGCTGCTGGCAGAAGCGCGCGACTTCCCGCGTCCGGACTATGAATTTTGCGACATCGTCGGCACCGGTGGCGATGGTCTCAACACCATCAACGTCTCCACCACCTCGGCGCTGGTCGCCGCCGCCTGCGGCCTGAAAGTGGCCAAGCATGGCAACCGCTCGGTCTCGAGCAAGTCGGGTTCGAGCGATCTGCTGGACAAAATGGGCATCAAGCTCGACATGAGCCCGGCGCAGGCGCGCCGCTGTCTGGACGAGCTCGGCATCTGCTTTTTGTTCGCCCCCCAGTACCACGCCGGGGTGCGCCATGCCATGCCGGTGCGCCAAGCCCTCAAGACCCGCACCCTGTTCAACGTGCTGGGGCCGCTTATCAACCCCGCTCGCCCCACCTATCAGCTGATGGGGGTCTATGCCCCCGAGCTGGTGCGCCCCATCGCAGAAACCCTGCTGGCACTGGGGCTGAAAACCGGTATGGTGGTTCACGGCGCCGGGCTCGACGAGATTGCCATTCACGGCCCGACCCAGGTGGCCCAGATCCGTGACGGCGAGATCCGCGAGTTTCTGCTCACCCCGGCTGACTTTGGCCTCGAGACCTATCCGGTGAGCGCCATTCAGGGCGGGGAACCGGAAGAGAACCGTGCCATCACCGCCGCCATTCTGGAGGGGCAAGGCACCCCGGCCCACAACGCCGCCATCGCTGCCAACGTAGCACCGCTGCTGCTGATGGCGGGCAAGGCGAAAGATCTCAAGAGCGCGGCGGCCGAGGTGCTGGCAGTGCTGGCGAGCGGCAAGGCAGCGGATCTGGCCGCTCAGCTGGCTACTCTGAGCCATCAGGAAGCGGGTCATCAGGAGGCATGATGTCAGCCACCACGTCGCACAGCAGTCATTCAGAACGCCCACAGGGCAAGAGCCAGTTTCGCAAGGATAACGAGATGTCAGACCTTATTGTCCCCCATGCTTTTCTGAACATGGCCTCCATCAGCCAGACCATTCTCGGCAAAATCGTGGCGGCCAAGCAGGAGTGGGTCGCCGCCCGCAAACTGACCCAGCCGCTGGAGAGCTTCCAGAGCGCGCTGACCCCAAGCGATCGGGATTTCGTCGGGGCGCTCAAGGCGGGCTCCACCCGCTTTATTCTGGAGTGCAAGAAGGCTTCCCCCTCCAAAGGCTTGATCCGCGACGATTTCAGCCCGGAGGCGATCGCCGACATCTATGGCAAATACGCCACCGCCATCTCGGTGCTGACCGACGAGAAGTTCTTTCAGGGGGATTTCGCCTTTTTGCCGCGGGTGCGCGGTCGCGTATCGCAACCGGTGCTCTGCAAGGATTTCATGATTGACCCCTATCAGGTCTATCTGGCCCGCCACTATCAGGCGGACGCCATCCTGCTGATGCTCTCGGTGCTCACCGACGAGGGCTATCGCGCCCTGTTCGCGGTGGCCAAGGAGCTGGGCCTGGGCGTGCTCACCGAGGTGAGCAACGAAGAGGAGCTAACCCGCGCCATCGCGCTGGGTGCGCCGGTCATTGGCATCAACAACCGGGATCTGCGCGACCTGAGCGTCGATCTGAACCGCACCAAACAGCTGGCCAAAGATATCCCGAGCGATCGGGTGGTGATCAGCGAGTCCGGCATCAACCACCGCGCTCAGGTAGCGGATCTGCGCCACCACGCCAAAGGCTTTCTGGTGGGCTCATCCCTGATGGCCGAGCCGGATCTGGAAGCCGCAGTGCGCAAACTGGTACTGGGCCAGAACAAGGTGTGCGGCCTGACCCGCGCCGAAGACGCCGCCGCTGCCCATCAGGCGGGCGCGGTATTTGGCGGTCTTATCTTTGTGGCCAAAAGCCCGCGCTATGTAGACATCCCCGCCGCCCGCGCCGTGATGGCGGGCGGACCGCTCTCCTACGTCGGGGTATTTCGCAACGCCCAGCCCGCCACCATCGCCAAGACGGTGGATGCGCTGGGACTCGCCGCCGTGCAACTGCACGGGGATGAAGATGCCGCCTATATCGAGGAACTGCGTCCGCAGCTGCCCGCTGGCTGCCAGATCTGGAAAGCAATTGGCATCACAAGCGGCGAGCCGCTGCCCGCCCTCGACTACCCGGCCGATCGCCTGCTGCTGGATACAAAAGTCGGCAGCCAGAGCGGTGGCACCGGTCAGGCGTTCGACTGGGCCCTGCTGGCCACGCTCGATAAAGCCAAGCTGATGCTGGCGGGCGGCCTTAATCCCGACAACGCCCTGCAAGCGGCACAAGTGGGCTGCCTCGGCCTTGATTTCAACTCCGGGGTGGAGAGTGCCCCGGGCCAGAAGGATGCGCACAAGATTGCAGCCGCCTTCGGCGCACTGCGCAACCTGTAACGCAACCCTTTTTGATATTTCGATTTAGCTAATACAAGGAAGAAGCCATGACCCTGCTCAACCCGTTTTTCGGTGAATTTGGCGGTATGTATGTACCCCAAATCCTTATCCCCGCCCTGCTCCAGCTGGAGAAAGCCTTTGTCGATGCCAAGGATGATCCGGCCTTTATCGCCGAGTTTCAGACCCTGCTGACCGAGTATGCCGGTCGCCCGACCCCGCTCACCCTGACCCGCAATCTGACCAAGGGCACCAAGACCCGCCTCTACCTCAAGCGTGAAGACCTGCTGCACGGCGGTGCCCACAAGACCAACCAGGTGCTGGGTCAGGCGCTGCTGGCCAAGCGGATGGGCAAGAACGAGATCATCGCCGAGACCGGCGCCGGTCAGCATGGCGTGGCGACTGCGCTGGCTTGCGCCCTGCTCGGCCTCAAGTGCCGGGTCTATATGGGTGCCAAGGATTGCGAGCGCCAGAAGCCCAACGTCTTTCGCATGAAGCTGATGGGCGCCACCGTCATTCCGGTGCACTCAGGCTCGTCCACCCTGAAAGATGCCTGTAACGAGGCGCTGCGCGACTGGGCTGCCAACTACGAGTCGGCCCACTACCTGCTCGGCACCGCCGCCGGTCCGCACCCCTTCCCCACGATCGTGCGGGAGTTCCAGAAGATGATCGGCGAAGAGGCCAAGGCCCAGTGCTTCGAGAAGGAAGAGCGCTTGCCCGATGCGGTGATCGCCTGTGTCGGCGGCGGGTCGAATGCCATCGGCATGTTTGCCGACTTTATCGATGAACCGTCGGTGCGCCTCATCGGCGTCGAGCCGGGTGGTCACGGTATCGAAAGTGGCGAGCACGGTGCGCCGCTCGGTCACGGCAGCAAGGGGGTCTTCTTTGGCATGCACTCCTACCTGATGCAGGACAATCAGGGGCAGATTCAGGAGTCCTACTCTGTCTCGGCAGGGCTCGACTTCCCCTCCGTCGGCCCGCAGCACGCCCATCTGGCCGCCATCGGCCGCGCCGAGTACCCCTCGGTGACCGACAAGGAGGCGCTGGACGCCTTCCAGGAGCTGGCTAAATCCGAAGGCATCATACCTGCGCTGGAGTCCTCCCACGCGCTGGCCCACGCCCTCAAGATGGCCCGCAGTGAACCGGAAAAAGAGCAGGTGCTCATCGTCAACCTCTCCGGCCGTGGCGACAAAGATATCTTCACCGTGGCTGACATCTTGGAAACAGAAAGCATCGAGAAAGAAGGAACCTGCAAATGAACCGTTACGCACAACTCTTCTCCCGTCTGGACGCGGCCAATCAGGGCGCCTTTGTGCCGTTCGTGATGCTGGGTGATCCCACTCCTGAACTCTCGCTGGCCATTGTCGATGCGCTGGTTGCAGGGGGCGCCGATGCCCTCGAGCTCGGCATTCCCTTCTCCGATCCGGTAGCGGATGGCCCCACCATTCAGGGCGCCGCCCTGCGCGCCTTTGCCAGCCACACCACCCCGGACGACTGTTTCGAGCTGCTTGGCCGCATCCGCGCCAAGTACCCGCAGCTGCCCATTGGCCTCTTGGTCTACGCCAACCTGGTCTATGTGCGCAAAATCGACGGTTTCTACGAGAAGTGCCAGCAGGCGGGCGTTGACTCGGTGCTGGTGGCCGACGTGCCGGTGCAGATGTGCGCCCCCTACAAGGCGGCCGCCGACAAGTTTGGCATCGACAGCATCTTTATCGCCCCGCCCAATGGCGACGCCGAAACCCTGAAACAGGTGGCGGAGCTGGGCAATGGTTACACCTATCTGGTGAGCCGCGCTGGTGTCACCGGTGCCGAGACCAAGGCCGGCATGCCGGTGGAGGGCCTGATCAATACCCTGCGCGAGTTCAACGCTCCCCCCGCCCTGCTCGGCTTTGGCATCAGCGAACCGGCTCAGGTGCGTGAAGCCATCGCCGCGGGCGCCGCCGGTGCCATCTCCGGCTCCGCCGTGGTGAAGATCATCGAAACCCACCACCAGAACCCGGAACATATGCTCACTCGTCTGAAAGAGTTTGTGGAAGGGATGAAGGCTGCGACCAACCGCTAAGGTCGGATAATGGGGTCAGCTGCCTGTAGCCCTGAATTGCCAATCACATATCCGTTATCAAGGGAGCCTGACCGGCTCCCTTTTCTTTTTACCCCCTCTCCCTCTGGGAGAGGGCTGGGGTAAGGGAAGTCTACGGCAACCCAATTTGCTCACATTGAACACTGCTAATGACTAATTTATTGATCCAACACAGATTCCCGCCAAAACCCGCTTCTCAACGTACCACTCTCCCCCTTAAGATACCCGAATGACAATCAACCTCTCGGAAGAACGCCATGAAAGCGATTGTTGATAACTCGCAGGTGAAAAGCAGCAGACTGGGGACTGGAACTCAGGGGCGGTAGCCTTGCCGATGCTTGCCATCACCAACTACTTCACTGTTTCTTTACACAGGAGTAATGGAAGCGTTAAACAAGAAGGTCAAGCGAATATACTCAAGTATCAGAGGCAGACTAGTAATACTTTGATTTAATGTAATTTAATGTTTTTCATGGCCACTATCAGAACAGAGCGGAGTTACATGGAAAGCTCTGCTATCGGGTTAGTGCCGCCTTCTATCTAATCACTATTAGCCGGTATAATGGAGTGCACAATTTAATGATTTGGTGGGAAAAAACAGTCGAGTACAGCTTTGTTATTCGGGCCTCAACTGACAAAAAGATCAACTTTGCTGCACCGCTATCTGGCATACAGGAAATCGGCGGTGATGGAATTTTTGGAATCGATGCCAAGTTAATACTTGTTGAATTTAAGCGATCCCAAAAAGAACTTAAAACAGAAAAGGATAAATTCGTTTGCTACGAACAAGCAAAAAATGAAATGGTAGGTCGTGACAACCATCATTTTTTAGTTTATGGTTCTGAAAGTGCTACCAATCTGAATTTGCACGCTCGACATTATTTTTCATTGAAGGAAGTAAAACCAGCCCTGTCTATTTTAGAGCTTGGGGTCGGTGACGAAGTTTTTAAATCATACCTTGGTGATCTAATTGAATTAAAGAAAAAGGACGGTCGTTCAGAGGGGTCGGTTGGGCCAGAGTCGGTAGCGTCCGTTGTTGGCGTATCTCCATATTCTGTAAGCTCAATATCTCTAACGGAATATGTTAGATTGGCTTTACCAGAACTTTATCAGGCTCTTTCTCCTACACAAACAATAACTATAAGCAAAGGACAGAGTCTTGGCTAACAACGCATTGCAGCGGACAAGTCGTTGAATTCGGCATTAGGCTCAAATCCACCCTTGATAAGATGAAAAACAAAATACTCTTAACAATTGAATCAGCTCTTCTAATTTCTGCGTTAGTAATAGGGGCTTTCTGGATAAGCAACCCAGATGGAAACTACGAGCCATTTCTTGCGGTAATAGGGGTCAACTTAGCCTTATTGGAACTATTTAGACGCCTGACGGACCGTAACAATAAAGTATCAACCCCCGAAAAAATATATGTACGACGATACTTGGATCAGCCACATCACCTACACTTCATCAAGGGACTTCCTTCTTTGCGCCATGCCGCGCATGAAAGTGCTCAAGAACTTTGGGATAGCGGCATAACAGCTAATATGAGACAGGGCAGTTATGACTATATCGATTTTCTTGAAGATATCTGGGTAAAGCTGGCAGAGTTTTATCCTCCTCTTCACTTTGGTGGATTAGAGCCGAGAGAGTACATAACTAAATATATACAAGACCGTTTCAGTCATCATCGTGCAAACCTAGAGCCAGACGGTCCTGGCACTGGAGGGACAATAGTTGGCGTAATGGCTGGCGGCCATGTGATTCATGATTTAGAAGAAATGATAGATGACACAGTTTGCACTTTGTCTTTGAATTCGGAATCATTTGACTATCAAGACTGGAAAAACAAATGGCGAGGAAAAGCCTAACAAGTGGTTCAAACCGTTCGCTGCACTCACTGGGATGGGCCAAAGCCCGCCCCTTAACCAAACATTATGTGAGTAAAAAGGAGAATTAGAATGGCTAGATGGCTTTTCAATTCAAGAGGTCAGGGAGTGGCTTTTGTTGTCGGCGACAACGTTTTCACAAAGAGTAGTAAGTTTTTGGGTAAACTAGAAGGTGACGAGATTTGGAACAGTTCTTATGTTGCTTCAATCATCAACGATGAGAGAATTGCTGTAAAAACAATGAAGCCACTGGGTTTAAAAGGCCTGCCTGGTTTGCCGGGTCTTCCAGGCCTACCCGGATTGCCTGGGCTCAAGGGAGCAAGGCTATTTCCTGTAGGATATAAAGACCTAGATATCACATAACAAGCAAAGGCAGCGAATGCACAGCTGCTTCGAGCATTAGAGGTTTTATGCGTAAAAAATTAGTGGCGTTTGAGAAACTGAGGTCGCAACGCATACTCCCAGTATCAAAAAATGGAAAACTGTGTTTGCCAGACTCATTGCCAACTGGGGTCAATGGTCTTTATTGGATTTATACAAGCTACAATATTGAAGATATAAAGACCTGCATTCCTTCCACGCAGGAAAAGGCACTCAACATTCCAAAGTTAGCTAGTCTGCATGAAGGGCTATCTAATATTTGCAAAATTACTCATGACGATTTTACCCTTATTTATAATGGTGTTGGGGGTGTAGGCAAGAAAGGAAAAGGAGGCTTGAGAGAGCGAGTCTTACAAGAATTCAATGGTGGCAAAGGAACGGGCTCTCTTGCCATCCTAAAAACATCGCTAAATGACCTCAGCAAATGGCGTATCTCTTACGTCATTATGTGCAATTCCAAGCAAGCACCGGAGGTCGATGCTTGCTATATAGAACATGCCACTGATTTTGAGCGAATTTGGCGCTTAGAGCATGGCTGGCCTCTACTCTGTCGCCATTAAAAACCTCTCACAACTGGTTCAAATCGCTTGCGGTGCTCGCTGGGACGGGCTAAAAAGTGCCCCTTAACCAAACGTTAGGCAGACAGAAATCTGGAACTATGGAAATAAATTTCGATATTACACGCCCTTTTTAAAAGGACCTTAGATAGCGCTGATTTAAGGTCAGTTGCTGAACCATTACTGATACTTCGTCCTTATTTTTATTCTGACTCTTTGTCAGAACACAAAGCTGGGACACCCACCTCTCTGAGCAAGCCGTTACATAGCCAGAACACAAAAGATGGGTGCCCAATTTTTTTCTTTTTTGCTCAACCACGATATATCCAACAACCCTTTCCAATCCCACAACTACCACCTCCAGCCCCGCCACCCCATCAATACCAGCATCAATACAACCCCCGGCAGCCAGACCCAGTAGAGCTCGGAGAGGATCACTGCCTCACCTCGGGCGGTGAGATAGGCCTCCAGCTTGAAGGGGGCGACCCGGATCACCTGCCAGGGGGCAAAGAAACGCTCGTCACGCCAAGGCCAGAGCCAACCAACCCCCTTGCCGCCGGTGGTGAGCGAATCGAGCAGGCTATGGGAGAGTAGCGAGACCAGCAGAAACGACCAGACGGTGGCGGCGCTGGCCCGAAATTGGCGATGAAACAGCATGGCCAATGTGGGCAGGGCAAAGGCGAACAACAGGGAGTGGGTAAAGCCGCGGTGGCCAAAGACATGGCCGTAGGCGACCCCCAGTTTAAAGGCGAGCACATCGGCATCGGGCAACATGGCGATGGCAACCCCGGCCAGCAGCAGGCGCGGCGGGATAATCCGGCTGCCAAGCCCGAGTCCAAGGCAGAGAGGGACGGCGGCGTGAGTGACTATGGTGGGCATAGAATAAAGCTCCAACTGAAAACGTGAGCCTACCCTACCCCCGCTCGGTGAAGTGAAGGTGAAGTGCACTTTCTTTTGTTGTTGGATATCCCCCTCGAATCCTTCTCCATCAACCATAAGAGGCGTCACTCAGGAAGTGATGAAAACGGCTGTTGCACGCGCTCCGAAGCAGGGGCCGAAATCCTGTGGTTTGTCCCTCTGTATTGGCTCGCAGTTAGATAAACGCAGCGCCAATCAGCCTTGGCGCGTTAACTTGAAATGTTCATTTAACAGCGGCTGACATGCAGAACGGGATCGTGATAAGTAGTCTCTTCGGTTCACATCACAGGGATAGTGGCAACGATGAATGTACCAAAAAGCGTCGTGCGGATTGCGAGCGTTATCAGCCTTTGGTTAATGACAGGATGCATGGCAGAGGCCGCCTCTGCGCAGCCGCAGCAAGAGCCGTACGCGCTGATCTATAACGGGCCTGTTTCTGATGGGGATAGCACGAAGGCGATTGCAGATGTGGTCAGGCAGCTGGGCTTGCCGGTCAGGTATCTCTCCAATATCGAGGCGCTGCCTGCAGAGCTCGATAATGCCAGGGTGTTTATCGTTGGCGGCACTGAGGACGATGTTGAGCCGCTCCTCAATGCCTTCACAGCAGAAGCGCGTTCGGCGTTAAAAACCTATTTGCAGAATGGTGGCCGCTACCTCGGGATCTGTGGGGGGGCATTTGTGGCATCCACCGGCTGGCCTGAAGATGAGGGCTTTGTGCCGGCGCTGGGCCTCGTCCCTGCCACATCCGATGATTATGACGGCGACTTTAGCGCCAGGATCTTCCCGATCACCTGGCTTGGTGAAGCGCGCCAGATGTATTACCAGGCCGGCCCGCAATTTACGCCGGTGCCAAGCCCCGAGCAGGTCAAGGTCATCGCCCATTTTCAAAACCATCATATTGCCGCGCTGATCAGCTCATACGGCACAGGCAAGGTGGCCGTTTCCGGGCCACACCCCGAAGCCCCCGAATCGTGGAAAGCGAACGCGGTGGGCGGTGACAAGATGGAGTCGAATATTCATCTGGCTGCAGGACTCGTTAACGAGTTGCTCTCCGAAGAGCCCGTCACCGATTCGAAGTAGGCGCGTCCCTACGCCCCTGGATGTGACCCCATTGCTCGGCCCGGAAGTCAGGCCATCCAATCGGCCGCAATCCATAAAAAAACCACCGGCCTGCAAAAGGTCGGTGGTTTTTTTATCGGTGGTAGATAACGGGTAGCCGATACAAAGGGTTCGCTACCTCAACTTTCGCCCGGGAACGAGCACTACTCTTCCTGCTCCTCCGGTTGTCTCTCCCCACCCCGCAACTGTTGCAGCTCATCGACTCGGGCTTGCCACTTCTCTTGGGCTTTTTTGCGCTCCTGAAGCTGGAACTCTTCGCGCATGGTGTCGATGTTAAGGTCAAGTGTTTCCATCAGAGTGTCTCCTTTGTATGACCGCTTAAAGACTGGCTGACGGCGCATTGGCCAACCTGCTCCCCTATTCAGACACCACTCATCCCCCAAACGCCCAACTAAATAATCGATTGAATATGCAACATTCAATCTAAAAAACTATTCATTCTGCACGGTGACACGCTGTAGCAGCGGCTGCCGCCCCGTTACGCGAAACGCAACGAGGCCCACGTCCCCCGCCAAAAAAGGTGATAAAGGCATACGCAGTAACCCGGTTTGGCGTAGTCCCATGCTGGAGCAGATCTCATCGCCGAACCGGATTATCTGGCACTGCGCCGAAATGGCGTTAAGCAGTGCTACCACCATTTTCAAAGGCAGGCAGCGCAGTTGCCCAACCGGCGAAACCAATAAAAAGACCCCCTATTGCCCAGCGGCAAGAGGGGGTCTTTTGTTTGAGCCGCAGGCTAGCCGGCTATTGCCTCACGCTATCAGGCCAGCGAGACAAAGATCCCGGCCAGGGTGGCGCTCATCAGGTTGGCCAGGGTCGCCGCCAACACCGCCTTGAAGCCCATATTGGCCACATCGTGACGGCGCTCCGGCGCCATGGTGCCGATGGAGCCAAGCTGCACCGCAATGGAGCCCAAGTTGGCAAAACCGCACAGCGCAAAGGTGATGATGATCTGGGTATGGGCACTCAGGTCAGCCTTGATATTGGCAAAATCCAGATAGGCGACGAACTCGTTCATGATCACCTTCTGACCAATCAGGGAGCCTGCCGCCATCATCTCGCTGGCGGGCACGCCAATCAGCCAGGCCACCGGAGCAAACAGATAGCCCAGCAGCAGCTGCAGGGAGAGATCGGCCCAGCCGAACCACTCGCCGACGGTGGTGAGACCGGCGTTGATCATGGTGATGACGCTGACAAAGGCCAGCAGTATGGTGCCGATGGCCACGGCGATCTTCATGCCGCCCATGGCACCGCCTGCCAGCGCGTCGATGGCGTTGCTGTAATCGCTCTTGTCGAGGGTGATCTCGGTCTGATCACTCACCTGCTGCTGCTCCGGCACCAGCAGTTTGGCCATCAGCAGGCCACCCGGCGCCGCCATAAAGGAGGCGGCAATGAGGTATTTCAGATCCACACCCAGACCGGCGTAACCGCCCAGCACCGAGCCCGCCACCGAGGCCATGCCGCAGGTCATCACCGCAAAGAGTTCGGAGCGGGTCATACCGGCGAGGAAGGGACGAATAAGCAGCGGCGACTCCCCTTGCGAGAGGAAGATATTACCGGTGGCCACCAGTGACTCGGCGCGGCTGGTGCCGAGCAGGCGGTGAATGGCGCCGCCCAGCACCCGGATCACCCACTGCATGATGCCGAAGTGGTAGAGCACGGCGATCAGCGCGCTGATAAAAATCACCAGCGGCAGCACCCGCACGGCGAAGATAAAACCATTGCTGGCGAGATCGCCAAACACGAAACGGATGCCGCTGTCGGCAAAGCCGAGCAGGGCGGAGACGCCATTGCTCATGGCACCGAGCATGATTTGTCCGGGGGGGAAATAGAGCACCAGGGCAGCAAAACCGGTTTGCAGGGCGAGCGCACCCAGCACGGTTCGCCAGCGGATGGCTCGGCGGTTTTCACTCGCCAGCCAGGCGATAAACATCAGGGCCAGCATACCGACCAGACTCAATAACAGTGTCATCTTGCACCTATGAAGAGAGGAGTTTCATATGGCAAGTCTGCAGACAGGCGTCGCGGGCGATCCGGCGGGAGAAGTGCCGACCCACGCGACACGCAGACCACAAACCTACAGGTTAGTGGCGGGTCCCATCCTGGGGTCATTCACGTTCCGGGTGACAGCATGTATCGGGTGACGCCAGCGCCGTCGCAGGGGGAGATGCGGCCGGGTGGCAGGTCGGGCGGCGATGGTACAGTGATCATCGTCACAGAAAAAGCGGTAAAACGATTGGCCGGAGTAACTTTTTCAACTTGTTCACACAACGAAACAGGGCCAGCGTGAAGCTGGCCCTGTTTCAATCCGTACTTGAGTACTCAGATGATTACTTGAGGCGCTTGCCGCTCGCATCCACCACCTGCTCGCCATCCTCCTTGGCGAAGGCCCCTTTTTGCTGATCGGGCAATATATCGAGCACCACTTCCGACGGACGGCACAGTTTGGTGCCAAGCGGCGTGACGACGATGGGCCGGTTGATGAGGATGGGGTGAGCCAGCATGGCATCGATCAGTTCATCATCGCTGAAACGATCTTCCGCCAGACCGAGCGCCTCGTAGGGTGGCACGTTCTTGCGCAGCAGATCGCGCACCGGCATGCCCATGGCGGCGATCAGCGCCACCAGCTGGTCACGGGAGGGGGGCGTCTCCAGATAGTGGATGACAGTAGGCTCCACGCCGCTGTTGCGGATCAGCTCCAGGGTGTTGCGGGAGGTACCACATTCCGGGTTGTGATAGATGGTGATTGCACTCATTTGCGTGTCTCTCATTAATCAAGTGAATAGAAAATCGATAGCATCAGTTCGCGGCCAGCTGTTAGCGGCCATCAGTTAACGGCCCAACCCCGCTTCGTACCAGGGTTTGCTGGCGTTAACCACCCGCACCACCAGCAGCATGACAGGCACCTCGATCAGCACCCCGACTACGGTGGCGAGCGCCGCGCCGGAGTGAAAGCCGAACAGGCTGATGGCGGCAGCTACCGCCAGTTCGAAGAAGTTGGAGGCGCCGATCAGGGCGGAAGGACAGGCAACCGAGTGCTTCTCCCCCACCTTGCGGTTGAGCCAGTAGGCGAGCCCTGAGTTGAACAGCACCTGGATCAGGATCGGCACCGCCAACAGGGCGATAACCAGCGGCTGCTCAATGATGGCGTTGCCCTGAAAGGCAAACAGCAGCACCAGAGTGAGCAGCAGAGCCGCCACCGACCAGGGCTGGATGCGGGTCATGACGCCGTCAAAATGGGCCTCTCCCTTGTTCAGCAAAGCCTTGCGCAGCAGCTGGGCGATGATCACCGGGATGACGATATAGAGCACCACAGAAGTGAGCAGGGTATCCCATGGCACAACTATGCTGGAGACCCCGAGCAGCAGCGCCACCAGCGGCGCGAAAGCAAACACCATGATGAGGTCGTTCACCGCCACCTGCGACAGGGTGAAGTAGGGATCGCCGTTGGTGAGACGACTCCAGACAAACACCATGGCGGTGCAGGGGGCCGCAGCCAGCAGGATCAGCCCCGCTACGTAACTGTCGAGTTGATCCGCCGGCAGCCAGTCGGCAAACAGCACGCGGATAAAGAGCCAGCCGAGGAATGCCATGGAGAAGGGCTTGACCAGCCAGTTGATAAAGAGGGTGACCCCAATGCCCTTCATGTGGCCCTTCACCTGATGCAGGGCGCCAAAATCGATCTTGAGCAGCATGGGGATGATCATCACCCAGATCAGCAGCCCCACCGGCAGGTTGACCTTGGCCACCTCCATGGCACCGATCGCCTTGAAGAGATCCGGCAACCCCTGCCCAAGCCCAATCCCCACCAGAATGCAGAGGGCGACCCAGGCGGTCAGATAACGTTCAAAAAAGCCGATGGCAGGCACGGCCTTGGCATCACATGTTGCAGACATCACAGCTCCCGATGCGGCGCAATTCCGCATCTTCTATTGGTTCAAAACACGGGTTTATAACAAGTAACGGCATATTCAAACCGCCCCGGCAGCAGACCGGGACGGCGACTCAATGGTACTGGCAGAGGCGGCGCAGGGCATCGGGCCCCACCGGCTCCTCGGCGAGCAGCGGCACCACGGCGAAGCGGCTGGCATGTTGCTGCTCGACCGCCTCGATATGGGGCAACTGGCGCTCGGCCCGCAGTTGCAGCAGCGGTGAGCTGACCGCAGCTTGCTGCAAGCTGTGGTTGATGAGCCAGCCCCAGGGCTCGATACCGGCCCGGCGCAGATCGGCCTGCAGATTCGCCGCCTCCTGCACTGGCGTCGGCTCGGGCAGCGTCACAATCAGCACCTTGGTCTGTTTGGGGTCCTGCAACTGCATCATGGGGGTGGTGAAGTGCAGCCCCTTGTTTCCCATCTGGCGAGCGATTTCCCTATGGTAGGCGCCGGTGGCGTCAAGCAGCAGCAGGGTGTGGCCGGTGGGGGCGGTGTCCATCACCACGAAGCGCTTGCCCGCCTCGCGAATAATGCGCGAGAAGGCCTGAAACACGGCGATCTCCTCGGTACAGGGGGAGCGCAAGTCCTCCTCCAGCAACGCCCGCCCCTGCTCGTCCAGCGCCGCCCCCTTGGTGGCCAGCACCTGGGCACGGTAACGCTCGGTCTCGGCGTGGGGATCGATGCGGCTCACCTCCAGATGGGGCAAACTCCCTGCCAGCGTCTCGTTCAGGTGCGCGGCGGGATCCGAGGTGGTAAGGTGCACCGGCAAACCGCGGCTCGCCAGCTCCACCGCCACGGCGGCAGCCAGAGTGGTTTTGCCCACCCCGCCCTTGCCCATCAGCATGATGAGGCCGTGACCGTCGGCGGCCAGCTCGTCTACCAGCGAACTCAACTCGGGCTGAGCTGGCAGATGAGCTGACGTTGCCAGTGATACCTGCGCACCAGCATCCTGTGGTTGCAGCAACAGCCGCAAACTGTCGACCCCTACCAGATTGGTGGCCAGCAGCGGGATATGATCCTGCGCCAGCCCCTTTATCCCCTGCGGCATCTGGGCGAGAGCCTGTTGCTCGCGCTGCCAGAGCGCCATTGCCAGCGGATCTCCGCCGATGGCGCCTTCGGGGAAGAGGCCATTGATCACCAGTTGCTGATTCAACAAGCCGATGGCGGCCAGCTCCTCGTGGGTGCGGGCCACTTCCCGCAGAGTGGATTGCTGAGCCCGCGCCACCAGCACCAGACGGGTGCGGGCAGCATCTGCCAGGGCGGCGACCGCCTCTGCATACTGGCTGCGCTGCTTCTCCAGCCCCGCCAGCGGGCCAAGGCAGGAGGCATCCCCCTTGCCCTGCTCAAGGAATTCGCTCCAGGCACCCGGCAGTTGCAGCAGCCGGATGGTGTGGCCGGTTGGGGCCGTATCAAAGACGATGTGGTCATACTCGGCCAGCAGCGTCTGGTCGGTCAGCAGGGCGGTGAATTCGTCAAAGGCGGCAATCTCGGTGGTGCAGGCGCCGGAGAGCTGCTCCTCGATGCTGCGTACCACGCTCTCGGGCAACTTGCCGCGCACCGGCCCGACGATCCGCTCCCGATAGGCTTTGGCCGCCGCGGGGGGATCTATCTCCAGCGCCGACAAACCGGGCACTGTGGCGATATCGGTGACCCGATTGCCGATCTCGGTGGCAAACACCTGCCCCACATTGGAGGCAGGGTCGGTGCTCACCAGCAGCACCCGCTTGCCAATATCACACAGCGCCACCGCACTGGCGCAGGCCAGCGAGGTCTTGCCCACCCCCCCCTTGCCGGTGAAAAAGAGAAACGGCGGTGGATTGGTCAGAAAATGGTACATAGCCTCTCCCGAATGGTGCGTCACGACTCAGCAGCAACCGCTGCCAGAGCAGCAGCCGCCTTTGACGATCCCCTTGATGGCCGCTTGTGGCGCAGGCAGCCCGGCATAACGGGCCAGCTCGCTGCGGCTCGGATAACGACCAGTCAATACCACCTGCCCCCCCACCAGCACCAGTGGCAACCCCTCCTCCCCGGCGTGGGTCAGAAAAGCGCTGACGGCAGGCGTCTCGGCAAACTGCATCGGCTGCTGGGCCAGATTGAAACGCTCGATGGCAACGCCCTGCTCCTTGGCCCAGGCAAGGTCGGCTGCGAAGGTGACCAGTGCCTGATCAACCTCGGTACCGCAGACACCACTGGAGCAGCAGAGGGCGGGATCAAAAATCTGAATGGAGGACATGACATTACTCCTTGTTGCAGCAGGGCTGCGCAGGCAGAACATGGGGGGAGCAGGCTGACTCGGCACGCATCACGCCGCACGCCTCGGGATGACCGGCGCAGCACTCCTCGGTGAGGTAGGCGATTACATCCAGCATCAGGGGAATATTGGCGCGGTAGCGCAGAAAGCGCCCCTCCTGCTCCACCGACAGCAGACCGGTGTTGAGCATCGCCTTGAGGTGAAACGAGAGGGTATTGGGGGCAATATCGAGCTCGCTGGCCAGTTCACCGGCGACCCGCCCCTCCAGCCCGGCCTTCACCAGCAGCCGCCATACATCGAGCCGGATGCCGGATGCCAGCGATTCAAAGACCTTGGTGGCCATCTCTTTGTTCATATTCACTCCCCTTGGTGCGACCTTTCATTTCAACTATACAAGAATTATTGAAATGATCAAGATACGTACCAAAACGAAGATACGAGATTCTGGTATCAAACCGGGCTGACTGGAGAATCGACGAGTGAACAACAATCGCGGATGACCACACAGGGTTCATCGCAGATAAACAAACGCCCTCCAGAGGGAGGGCGTGTATCAGACAGTCAGAGCTGTCGGGGCAATCAGACGAACGCGTGCCTTATTTGGCAGCTGGCACAGCGTTGAAGGTGAGCAGGGCCGCCTTGTTGGCATCGCTCAGAGTCAGCTGGTTGCCGTTGATGGAGTAGGTTGCCACCTTCTCCAGCTTTTGCAGGAACTCGGTCTCTTTGTTCATGGCGTCGCCGATGCACATCATGCGAGTGGAGCCCATGGCGCCCAGCGTCAAGACACCGTCACCCTGCTTGGTGATACCGCCAAAATAGCGGTTGCAGCCGCCCTTGCCCGCCACCTTGCCGTCGACCACTTGCAGGGTGAAGGTATCGCCGGTGGCGCCTTGCAGCTGCCAGCCGGATGCTTGCAGTTGAGCCATGCTGGAACCTGTTGCCATTGCGCAGCCTCCCAGTGCCAGCGCGGCCAGCAGAGTCAGTTTCTTGTTCATGGATTCACCTCTTAATGATTAGAGCCATCAATACGGCAGCCTGTTTATCATGGCTGGCGCCCATGCCAAAGGATTTTATTGTGATCTCCCTTCACTTTACTACCAGCTGGCATGTGCCATGCTTAGGCTCAGTTCCGGACCCAGGGAGGGGAAACGAATGGTCAAATCACTCATCATCACACTGCTTGCAACCTGCGCCAGCTTGGCTGTTCAGGCCGCCGACTGGGCAGTGGTTCAGCCGCAATCCAACCCGTCTCTCTATGTCAAAAGTTACTCGGGTGTGCTGCTCAATGGCCATAGCCATCACAGCGACAGTTTTGATCTCTGGCTGGTCAATAGCGGCTATCAATATCCGGTGGTGGATGATGTGACCCTCTTTATGGAAGCGGGCCCGGCGGTGGCGGATCAGAATCGCACATCCGGTTTCAATATGAGTTCGGGGGTACGCTACCAGCTCTCTCCGGCATTCAATATCGGCAGCCAGATCAAGCATCTCGATCTCAACAAGACCAGCACCCTGCTGGAGCTCAACTCCAGCCTGCTGCTGACCCCCAGACTCTCCCTCACAGCCAACTACGGCGTCAGCGCCATCACTGCCGATCAGGCACTGAGTCTGGGCGTCGGCTTCAACTTC
This sequence comes from Aeromonas sp. 604282, assembly GCF_049170575.1. Classification (NCBI taxonomy): domain Bacteria; kingdom Pseudomonadati; phylum Pseudomonadota; class Gammaproteobacteria; order Aeromonadales; family Aeromonadaceae; genus Aeromonas; species Aeromonas sp. 604282. The sequence continues at coordinate 354,682 of NZ_JAAKMV010000002.1, forward strand.
TGATGATCACAACAGCGGCGTGGCACTCACCACCACGCCGTTGCGATCCGCATAGACGTAATCCCCTTCGTGGATGGTCACACCGGCAAAGCTGACCACGGCCCCCAGCTCTCCCAATCCCCGCTTCTCGGTCTTGACCGGACAGGCCGCCAGCGCCTTGACCCCGAGCGCCAATGTCGCCAGGGTGCCCACATCCCGCGCCGCGCCGTGGATCAGGATCCCCTCCCACCCCTGCTCCACCGCCTTGACCGCCAGTTGATCGCCAAGCAGCGCACGGCGCAGCGAGCCGCCGCCGTCGATCACCATCACCTTGCCGTGACCGGGGCGGGTCACCAGATCCCGCACCAGGCTGTTGTCTTCATAACAGGAGAGCGTTACGGCGCGACCATAAAAGAGGGCCTTGCCGCCAAAATCCTGAAACACCGGGTCGGCCACTTGCAGCAAGTCGCCATGTTGATCGCAGAGGTCGGGCAGGAGATCCAGCATGATTTGATTCCTTTCAGATACATGAAGATGTTCATTCTTTCATCAGGCAAGGTTTCTGGCAATCCAGAAGGATTCAATATTGCCCAGACAAACTGCTGATTTATCCGTCAATACTGGCACCAGCCAGAGCTGGCCATCCTCCACCCAGTAGAGAGCATTCTGGCCAAAACGGGCAGCCAGCTGACGGGCTTGTGGCAGAGATAGCGCCACCGCCAGCGATGACTCCTGCCAGCGTTCGTCCGGGTCAGATCCCCAAAATGGCCCCACCACGGGCACCTGCAAATCCACGGTCAGATGGCGCCACATCGCCCGTTCCCGCCGCATATTGCGTCGTTCTGTGACCCACTGGCTGGCCGGATTCCAGGCTGTGATGATGGCAAAGGCAGACCAGTCTGGTGGCTCAAATGGCGCGATAAAGCAGATTTTCTTGTAGTTTTCCCACAAATTCATGTCAATCACATGTTACATTCCATTACATTTTATAGGGGCGAAAACCCGGTTCAGGCCAAGTATGATGCTGCTGTACCAGGGTTTGACCTATATCAAATCAGAGTTAAAAAGTTGCTATCTGACGGCAAAGAGTGTTGTTATGCTCCTGTTAACTGATAAAATGCGGCCACTTTCGTAATGGACGACCTTTCCAGGCTCTGCTCGACCAGACTTGTCGGGAACCTATAAGTGGCACAGGGATACTTGCCGGTACTGATGCCTAATTCGCGATATTCCGACCTGACTCTCATACCCAGGATGACGTAATAAATTTTCAGGATCAGTCAGGAAATCGGTTTGAAACGCCAAAGAGTGTTAAATTTAAGATAATTAACTGATAAGAATCTGGGAATACTCATGCAAACACCACACATTCTGATCGTCGAAGACGAGCTGGTCACACGCAATACCCTGAAAAGCATTTTTGAAGCCGAAGGCTACATCGTGCTCGAAGCCAACAACGGCGACGAGATGCATCAGGCCCTCACTTCCCACACCATCAATCTGGTGATCATGGACATCAACCTGCCGGGCAAGAACGGCCTGCTGCTGGCCCGTGAGCTGCGTGAGAACGACAACATCGCCCTGATGTTCCTGACCGGCCGTGACAACGAAGTGGACAAGATCTTGGGTCTGGAGATCGGCGCCGATGATTACATCACCAAGCCGTTCAACCCGCGCGAACTGACCATCCGTGCCCGCAACCTGCTGAGCCGCACCATGAACGTGGCTGCCGGTGGCGAAGAGAAGAAGCTGGTTGAGCGCTACCTGTTCAACGGCTGGGCGCTGGATATCAACAGCCGCGCACTGGTCAGCCCGACTGGCGACATGTTCAAGCTGCCGCGCTCCGAGTTCCGCGCCATGCTGCACTTCTGCGAAAACCCGGGCCAGATCCAGACCCGTGCCGAGCTGCTGAAGAAGATGACCGGCCGCGAGCTCAAGCCCCACGACCGTACCGTCGATGTGACCATCCGTCGCATTCGCAAGCACTTCGAAAGCGTTAACGATACTCCGGAGATCATCGCCACCATCCACGGCGAAGGCTACCGTTTCTGTGGTGAGCTGGAGCAGGAATAAGCTCCCGCTACGCTGTTGATCTGAAAAGGCGCCTCGGGCGCCTTTTCTGTCTCTGCGATTTGCCTTAAAAGCTGAGAAACGGTGAGCGTGACGTCGAACGGCGCACAAGACAGATGAAAAACAAAAAGCCCACTCGCAGGAGTGGGCTTTTTGTTTTGAAGCTGGAGCGGGCAGCGGGAATCGAACCCGCATCATCAGCTTGGAAGGCTGAGGTAATAGCCATTATACGATGCCCGCTTGGCATCTGAAATTTGGAGCGGGTGATGGGAATCGAACCCACGTATGCAGCTTGGGAAGCTACCGTTCTACCATTGAACTACACCCGCGTCAGGGCTCCTACTATATGCATTTTGCCGCCGAGCGCAATGGCGCCTTTGCCACTTTTTTCAATAAATCAATCTGTTCGGACAAGGATTGAACAGACGGTTGCTTTTTCAATCAAACATTTTCAACACAGATAATTTACAAGGTTGCCAAGGCCAAACGGCAAGGATAGTCTTGCGCCACTCGACGCGAGGATGGTGGTAATGGATAAAAAAACGCAAAAACGTCTCTATGGCTGGTTGCGCAAGCAATCGAGTCACGGTCGCCGCTGGATCACGATATCCATCGCTTTTGGCCTTGGCCAGGGCATTCTGATGGTGGCGCAAGCCTGGCTGCTGGCGACCCTGTTGCACGGCTTTATCATCGAAGGCTCAACGCCTGAGCAATCCATCACACTCTTTATTACCCTGCTGCTGGTGACGCTTGGCAAGGCCGCTCTGGCCTATGGCCGCGAAGTGGCCAGTTTCAAGGCGGGCAGCGCGGTGCGCCAGACCATCCGCCAGCTGGTGCTCACGCGCTTGAGTCGCCTCGGCCCTGCCTATATCCAGCGCCGTCCGGCCGGTAGCTGGGCCAGCCTGTTGCTGGAACAGATTGAAAATATGCAGGATTTCTTCTCCCGCTATCTGCCGCAGATGGCCATCGCCGTCTTTATTCCGGTAGTCATTCTGGTGGCTGTATTCCCGGTCAACTGGGCGGCAGGTCTGATCCTGCTGGGCACAGCCCCCCTCATCCCCATCTTTATGATCCTGGTGGGTGTGGGCGCCGCCGATGCCAACCGCCGCAATTTTCAGGCGCTGGCTCGTCTTTCCGGCCACTTCCTCGATCGGCTGAAGGGGCTACGCACGCTGCAACTCTTTATGCGTACCCAGGCAGAAGGTGACGCCATTCGCGACGCCTCGGAAGATTTTCGCGAGCGCACCATGGAGGTGCTGCGCCTGGCATTTTTGAGCACCGCAGTGCTGGAGTTCTTCGCCGCCATTTCAGTCGCGCTGGTCGCCGTCTACTTCGGCTTCTCTTATATCGACCATCTGAACTTTGGTAGCTATGGGGTAAAGGTCACCCTCTTTACCGGCCTGTTCGTGCTGTTTCTCGCCCCCGAGTTCTACGCCCCGCTGCGGGAACTGGGTGCCCACTACCACGCCAAGGCGCAGGCTATCGGCGCTGCCGAGCAGTTGCTGGAATTCCTAGAAGCCGAGGTGAGCGAGCCGGCCGCAGGCACGGCGCCGTTCCATGCCGACAGCCCGGTCAAGGTAGAAGCAAAAGGACTTGAAGTGCTGAGCGCCGAAGGCAAGGTGCTGGTCGGCCCCATCGACTTCACCTTGGAAGCCGGTTCGCGCACCGCCCTCATCGGCGTCAGCGGCGCAGGCAAGAGCTCGCTGGTCAACGCCCTGCTCGGCTTTGCCCCCTATCGTGGCGAGCTCAAGGTCAACGGGCAGGAGCTTGCCACCCTCGACATGAGCCAGTGGCGCCTGCAACTGGGCTGGCTCTCGCAAAACCCGCAGCTGTTCCACGCCTCCTTGCGCGACAACCTGCTGCTGGCCAAGCCAACGGCCAGCGATGCAGAGCTGGAAGATGCCCTGAAACGAGCACAGGCGTGGGAATTTGCCATGGAGAAGGGGCTCGACTATCCGGTCGGCGATCAGGCGGGCGGCCTCTCGGTCGGTCAGGCCCAGCGCCTCGCACTGGCGCGAACCCTGCTCAAATCAACCCAGCTGATGGTGCTCGACGAACCGACCGCCAGTCTGGATCGCCACTCCGAACGCGCCATCATGACCACCCTCGAGCAAGTGATGGCTGGCCAGACCCTGCTGATGATCACCCACCGCCTCGACCAGCTTACCAAGATGGACAAGATAATGGTGCTGGCCCGCGGCCAGCTGGTGGAGCAAGGCAGCTTCCAGCAACTTAGTTCTGGGCAGGGGCATTTTGCCCGCCTGCTCTCCCAACGTTCCGGAGGTTCTCTCGATGAGTGATCTGTTGCCATTTCTGCGCCTCTATCGCCAACACTGGCTCAGCCTCACCATTGGTTTGCTGCTGGCGCTGGTGACCCTGGCCGCCGGCATGGGACTACTCTCCCTCTCCGGCTGGTTCCTCTCCGCCGCCGCCGTGGCGGGGATGACAGTTGCGACGACCCATGCCTTTAACTACATGACCCCTGCGGGCGGGGTGCGCTTCTTCTCCATCGTCCGTACCGCCGGTCGCTGGGGTGAGCGGGTCGTGAGCCACGACGCCACCTTCAGGGTACTGACCCGACTGCGGGTCTGGTTATGGCAGAAACTCTCGCCGCTCTCCACCGGTACCCTGGCCGGTTTCCGTCAGGCGGATCTGCTCAACCGACTGGTAGCCGACATCGATGCGATGGACCACGTCTATCTGCGGCTGATCACCCCCATAGGCGCGGCCCTGCTCAGCACCGCCGGACTGGTCTTCTTCCTGTCGTTTTTCGACAGCCGTCTCGCCCTCACCCTGGGTGCCATTCTGCTGTTTGGCATGATCGCCCTGCCGCTGGTGTTCTACTTCCTCGGCCGTCGCCCCGGTCAGGCGCTGATTGCCGAAAAATCGACCCTGCGTACCCGGATGGTGGACTATCTGGATGGTCAGGCCGAGCTGCAGATGTTTGCCGCCGCCCCCAAGGCGCTGGTTGAGCTGCAACAAGCCGAACAGGCGCTGCTCGTCGCGCAGGCCCGGATGGCCAAGGTGAGCGGGCTGGCCAACTTCTCGGTACAACTGCTGAGCGGCTGGACCCTGACCCTGATGCTCTGGCTGGCCGGTCATGGAGTGGCGGGCGCTGCGCCCGACCCCATCACCGCACTGATGGTCTTTGCCACCCTGGCAAGCTTCGAGGCACTGATGCCGCTGGCGGGGGCTTTCCAGCACCTCTCCACCAGCCTCACCTCGGCACGCCGCCTGAACGAGATCCTGCAAGAGGCAAAAGCCCCCGTGTGGGGCGGCGAACAGACCCATGCCACCGCTGGCACGCTGCAGATCAATGACCTCTATTTTGGCTACCCGGGCAATCCCCAGCCGGTGCTGCGTGGCTGCACCCTGCAACTGCACGCTGGGGAAAAGCTGGCCCTGCTGGGCCAGACCGGCTGCGGCAAATCGACCCTGATGGGGCTGCTGACCCGTGAGTGGAGCCCGCAGGCTGGCAAGATCCTGCTGGGTGGCAAGCCGCTCACCGACTACAGCGAAGGGGCGCTGCGCGCCTCCATCTCGGTGGTGAGCCAACGGGTACACCTGTTTGCCGATACCCTGCGCGGCAACCTCAAGCTGGCTGCACCGACAGCCACTGACGAGCAGCTGGTCGAGGTACTGACCCGGGTTGGCCTTGCTACCCTGCTGGAAGATGAGGCGGGTCTGGATGCCTGGCTCGGTGACGGCGGCCGCCCCCTCTCCGGTGGTGAGCGTCGTCGTATCGGCATCGCCCGCGCCCTGCTGCACGATGCGCCGCTCTGGCTGCTGGACGAACCGACCGAAGGGCTCGACAGCCAGACCGAGCGGGAGATCATGGATCTGCTGTTCCAGCTCGGGGCAGATCGCACCTTGCTGCTCATCTCCCACCGCCTGCTGGGGATGGAGCAGATGGACCGGATTGCCCTGATGGAAGAGGGGCAGATCCGCCTCTGCGCCCCTCACAACGAGCTGCTGGCGGATGATTACTACCGCAGCCTCTATCAGCGGCTGGCTCCGGTTTGATATCAGGCTGATGGGGGTCACACCCTGACAACCGGGCGCAAAACGGGGCTGGTCGCCGCAGGCGGCTGGCCCCTATAATGTTCCCCTCATTATTCAACAAGATGCCGACATGGAGCGCCTGCGCATTTCTACTGTCCTCATCACCGACACAAGATACGAGACGATGAAACGCCTGATCCTGATGATGCCCCTGATTGCCTCCGGCTGTGCCAACTACGCCTTCAACAGCAATCTGGATAAAGAGAACTTCGACGAATACTTCAAACCCGGTAGCGTGCGCATCTATGAACAGGATGAGCTGGCTGACCTCAACTACCTCTACCTCGGCACCATCGAGGGTGAATCCTGCCAGGCCGATGCCAACCAGCCGGTGCCCAACGCCGGTGAAGCGCGCACCCAGGCCCGTCGCCGCGCGGCAGACATGGGTGGCAACGGCGTCACCATCGACAAATGCGCCGAATTCAGCGACACCCCGGGCTGCCTGAAACAGGTGATCTGCTACGGGCAGGCGCTGAAAGTGGCCGAAGAGAAGTAACCCGCTGTCATGGCCCTCGCTATCGTTCGCCTTGGCAGCCCGCGCCTGCCCGATGAGGGACTGCGGATCGGCACGGTGCGCCGCCCGCCCCGCGGCGTCCCCAAGAGCGAATTTGCCAGCCAGCATTGGTACGATGTCTGGTTCCCCAACCTCGCCCCCAGCAGCGAGACCATGAAGTTGGGGCAGGCAGCCGAGACGCCCGCCCAGTGGACGGCGTTTGGCAAACAGTACAAGGCAGAGATGGCGCAACCTGCCGCCAGACATGATCTGGCGCTGCTGGCCGCCCTCTCCCACACCACCAATCTGTCGGTGGGCTGCTACTGCGAGCAGGAATCCCGCTGCCATCGCGCCATTTTGAAAGAGCTGCTGGTAGCTGCGGGGGCCGCCATTCGCTAACTCGGTGAGCGACAGCAATACGATGGGGAATCGCGTCAGCCTGTACTCGGCAACCATCAGGCATGGATAGACAGAGAGGGCATCCCGCGGGATGCCCTCTCTCGTTGTATTCGCACCTGCCGTACCACGCTCGGCAGTAGCGGCTCGATGCCCCCTCCTAATGCAGACTGGGTTCCAGAAACTGCTGACGCAGCAAGCTCTCCTCGGCCTGAGTCATGGCATTCTCCGCCACCCCGGCGGCAGGCTCGATGGCCAGCCAGTGGGCAATGTCGGCGACGGTCTCCTCCAGCGGCCGGAAGTTCAACCCGTGGACGATGGCCGCCTCGGCGCTTATAGAGCCATAACCGGCAAACTCCGCCTGCGCGCAGGGCAGCAGGGCGGGATAGCTCTGCCAGGGCTCGATACCGGCCGCCATCAGGGTGGACCAGGGCAACCATTCGGGCTGAATGGGTCTGGCTGGCGGCAACCGGGCGCTCAACCGCTCCAGCCAGTCGCAGAGGGTAATGCCGGGTTTGAGCAAGTTGAATGTGCCCCCCAACTGCTGCTCCGCCGCACGCAACACAAACTCGGCGCAGTCGCGCACATCGAGATACTGCAAGCGATCCTCGCCACTGCCCGGCAGCAACCAGGGCCCGCCCTGCAGCACCCGCTTAATCCACCAGGCCATGCGACCGGTGGGATCATGGGGACCGCACAGCACGCCAGGGCGCAGGATGCAGAGCCGCTCGTCCCAGCGGGCACGATACTCCTGCTCGCACAACACCTTGAGCGGGCCATAGTCGCAGGGCATTTCACCTTCGGGGATAGCATGTAGCGGCGCCGACTCATTCATCCCGGGCAATGAGAAATCGCGATAGACGCTGATGGTGGAGATAAAGATCAGCCGTGCGCAGCACCCGAGCAAGGCCGCCGAGAGGCTCGCCGCCTGCTCGGGGCGATAGCAGCAGGTGTCGATGACGAGATCCCACTGCAACCCGGCCCCTTGCAGGGGGCTCAGGTTCTTGTCCCTGTCGCCGGTGAGCTGCACCAGATCGCGCCAGTCCGGATGCTGGTGCAGGCCACGGTTGAACAGGGTCACTTCATGGCCCCAATCCAGTGCCAGCGCGGTGAGGTGGCGCCCCAAAAAGCCGGTGCCACCGATAATCAGCAGTTTCATCCCTCTCCCTCCCCCTTCGGCGCGAGTGCGCATATTTCATCCTGACACGCCAGTTGCCTCCACCCTACGCAACTTGGCGCGCGGGCACAGCCCCCGACTGGCCGGGATGGGACAGGGATCACGGCAGCGCCGCAGAAAAGGGCGTAGTGAGGCCGAACCTGCGTTTTGGGGCTGCCTGTGCTAAATTGCCGGGGTTTTCAGTCAGGATCCACCATGAAGTTCGAAATCGACACCCTCGGGATCATCCGCTCTCCCTACAAGGAGAAGTTCGCCATCCCCCGCCAGCCCGGACTGGTCAAATCGGCCCGCGCCCGCCTCGAGCTGCTTCCCCCTTACGATCAGCCGGATGTGCTGCGCGGCATCGAGCAGTTCTCCCATCTGTGGCTCAGCTTCGTGTTTCACCAGACCATGGCGCAGGGCTGGCACCCGACGGTGCGCCCGCCGCGCCTTGGCGGCAACGAACGGGTCGGCGTCTTTGCCACTCGCTCCACCTTCCGCCCCAATCCGCTAGGGCTCTCGGTGGTCGAGCTGCACGGGGTAGGTCGCGAACGGGGCAAGTTGTGGCTGGAGCTGGGAGCGGTGGATCTGCTCGATGGCACCCCCATCGTCGATATAAAACCCTACATTCCCTATGCCGACAGCCTGCCGGATGCCCGTGGCGGCTTTGCCCCCGATGCGCCCACCCCGCCGCTGGCGGTGAGTTTCAGTGCCGAGGCCGAACAACAGTTGCAACCCTGGCTCAAGGCCCACCCCGAGCTGCGCCAGCTGGTAAGCGAAGTGCTGGCGCAAGATCCGCGCCCCGCCTACAAGAAGGGCAAGCCCGATGAGAAGGAGTACGGTGTGCGGCTGTTTGACTGCAACGTCCGTTTTTGCATCAACGAACCCGCGTGTCTGGTAGTGGCCATCGAGCCCGCCTGAACCTGGGCGGGCCGACATCGCTGATGCTATTTCACGCCTTCTTCACGTCACAAGGGGCTTAATGAGCCTGTAAATTGTGTGGCATTGATCAGACTATCCACCCGGTTGCCAGTGATACCATGCAGACAGCAGAGGGCATCTCCTCTCTGACTGAGGTCAGCCGCAGGCTGCCGGTTGATGGCAAGCATGGCAGCCAGCCTGTTGCCGCCAAAGGATCTGGCCTCGCTCCGACACGTTTGAGTGCGGGGATGCCACACGGATGTGACAGCACTTCGAAGGAACAAACCTATGCTGATGAACAGTGAACAACGTTATGGCACCCTGAATATCGGGCTGCACTGGCTGACCCTGTGGGCCATGATCGCCGTCTACGCCCTGATCGAATTTCGCGATATCTTCCCCAAAGGGGACCCTGGCCGGGATCTGATGAAGGAGTGGCACTTTATGCTGGGGCTGCTTATCTTCGCCCTGGTCTTTGTCAGACTGGCCCTGCGCTGGATGAGCCCGACGCCCCGTATCGTGCCCGAGCTCTCCCCGGTCATGCACAAACTGGCAAAACTGGCCCACCTCGCCCTCTACAGCTTTCTGATACTCACCCCGCTGTTTGGCTGGCTGCTGCTGAGCGCTGCAGGCAAGCCTATCCCCTTCTTCGGGCTCGAGCTGCCAGCCCTGATCTCCCCCAGTCCGGATATCAAGGGGCTGATCAAGGAGGTGCACGAAACCTTGGGCAATATCGGTTACGCCCTGATCGGCCTGCACACAGTGGCCGCCCTCTATCACCACCATATTCTCAAAGACAACACCCTCACCAATATGCTGCCGCCGCGCCGCAGCTAACAAGCAGCAGAACAAAAACAGAAGGGGCGCACATTGCCCCTTCTGTTTTTTGAACGTGACAAGACTGGTGTCTCTGAAGCGACCCACTGCTCACGCCTCTGACAGGTCTCTACAAGCAGAACGCCTTATGATTCAGTCCCGATACAGGAGCTGCACGATAGGATTCGAATTGACTCAAAGCGACATACACTTTCTAATTGACAGTCTGGACCCCTATGACCGTTCACATCATGAAAATTCTGTTGGTCGAAGACGACAAGCTGCTCAATCACCACCTCTCCTCTCTGCTGACCGAAGCAAACAACCAGGTCTACAGTACCGATCAGGCCGGAATTGCGCTGCACTATGCCGCCGACTACCCCATTGATGTGGCGATCATCGATCTCGGTCTGCCCGATATGGATGGTTTGCAGTTGATCCGCCAACTGCGCGAGCGGCAGATCCCCTTCCCCATCATTGTGCTGACCGCCCGTGGCAACTGGCAGGACAAGGTCGAAGGACTGGAGGCTGGAGCTGATGACTATCTGGTTAAACCGTTCCAGAAAGATGAGTTGCTGGCCCGCCTCAATGCCCTGATGCGCCGAAGCGCGGGTTTTATTTCCCCCAAGGTGAAGGCCGGTGATTACGAGCTTGATCTCTCCCGCAAGGAGCTGACTATCGCTGGTGAAGTGGCTGTGCTCACCAGCTTTGAGTACCTCATTCTGGAGTACCTGATGCGCAACGCCCGTCAGGTGGTCTCCAAGCAGCAACTGCTTGACCAGCTATACGGCGATGGAGAAGGGGATCCCAACACCATAGAGGTGATGGTGAGCCGCCTGCGTAAAAAGCTGGATCCGGAAGGGACGATTCAACCCATCTCGACCATCAGGCGTCAAGGTTACATCTTCAACCTCTCCTGTAGCTGATGCAGTTTCATCTGCCACGCCCAGTCAAGATGATCCGCAGCTCCCTGCACATCAAACTGCTGCTCAGCTCGCTGCTGGTGATCGCACTGATCATGGGGTTTGCCGTCTACGCCCTCTACCTCGGCCACATGGAGGAGCAGAGTCAGAAGGCGAGCGCCGGCATGCAGGAGAACCTGGCCAAGCTTTTCTCCTCCACCAAGCCGGTCAACAGCGAAGCCACCGAGATCGGCCGTATCTCCCGCCAGGTCAGTAACAGCAATCTCGATACGCTGATCTGTCGTGCCGATGGCGAGATGATTTGGTCAAGTCTTCATATGCCGGAGGTCATTAGCTCCAAGCAGACCATCTGCAGAGAGTTGATGAAGTATCTGGGCGGGATGGATCTGGACTACTTTTTCAAAAAACACACTATCAAGAACGGCGAAAGCTACTTCGTCTACAGCCTGCGTTTTATCCGCAACCCCGGCAATGGCACCACCGCTTACTACGTGGTGATGATCGACTCGGCCAAACGCTATCACGAAGAGTCCCGCGCCTATCTCTACCAGACGGCCAAACAGGCTCTGCTCGCCTATCTGCTGCTGGCCGGGCTGTTGCTGCTTACCACCTTCTGGAGCCTCAGCTCACTGCGCACCATCGCCCATCAAATCGACGATATCCGGGCAGGCAAGCGGGATGAGATCGCCCATGATTTTGAACGGGAGTTGGCCCCGCTGACCGACTCCATCAACCAATTGCTGGAGAACGAACGCCAGCAGACCCAGCGCTACCAGCATGCCCTTAACGATCTCGCTCATAGCCTGAAAACACGGCTGGCGCTGATCCAGATCACCACCCGTGAAATGCAGCTGGGGCGGGAACTCCACGACAACATCAATGAGCAGATCCTCACCATGGATCAGATGATCCAGTACCAGCTCAGACGAGCAGTTACTGGCCGCCAGCGCCTCGCCAGCAAAGGCACCGAACCAGTTCCGCTGATTGAAAAACTGCTGGCCAGTCTGGCCAAGGTCTATCGCCACAAGAAGCTGCAGACCCACTTCCTGTTCGATGATGATGCCCTCTTCCACGGCGAACAGGGCGACCTGATGGAACTGATGGGCAACCTGCTCGACAATGCCTGCAAGTTTGCCATCAGCGAAGTGAAGGTGACGGTACGCCGCCATCTCGACCGGTTACGCATCGAGGTAGAAGATGATGGCCCGGGCATCGATCCGGCCAAATCGGAGCAGATCTTTCAGCGTGGCGTGCGCGCTGACAGCTCGCCCGGCCAGGGCATCGGTCTGGCGGTGGTGACCGAGATCGTTCACAGCTACGGCGGCCAGATCCGGGTCGATGAATCTCCCCTCGGCGGTGCCCGCTTTACCCTGGATCTTCCCTGACACCGGATAGGCCCGACCACGGCCCCTCTGCCTCCCGCTACATCACCCTAACCGGGGTTAAAAATCCCGCCTGACACCACCCAATTCAGCAATATGCTATCGAGATACTTGAGATGTGATGCATCTCGGTTAAGCTATGGCCGACTCGTTTGTTAACCATTTGATGGATCTTTAATCGCACTATGGAAAACATGTTTGAAAGATTGATGTACGCATCCCGCTGGATCATGGCCCCCATCTATCTTGGGCTCAGCCTCATACTGCTGGCACTGGGAGTGAAATTCTTTCAGGAGATCCTCCATATCCTGCCCAACATACTGGAGATGAAAGAGGTAGATCTGGTGCTGGTCACACTGTCGCTGATCGATATCACCCTGGTAGGGGGACTTATCGTGATGGTGATGTTTTCCGGCTATGAGAACTTCGTCTCGCGTCTCGATGTAGGGGATGAGAACGACAAACTGGTGTGGCTCGGCAAGCTCGATGCCGGCTCCCTGAAAAACAAGGTCGCCGCCTCCATTGTCGCCATCTCCTCCATTCACCTGCTCAAGGTGTTTATGAATGCCGAGAACCTCCCCAATGACAAGATCAAGTGGTACCTGCTGATCCACATCACCTTTGTCCTCTCGGCATTCGCCATGGGCTACCTCGACAAGCTGACCCGCAAATAGAAGTCAGCCTGTAATAGACGCTATGCCCGATAACACGACATGGACCGGGCATAGCGTGCGACCACTCTTCACAGTCGAGGCCACTATGATCCGCCCATTATCAGCCACCGATCTGGATGCGGCCGTCGAGATCTGGTATCAAGCATCGGTACAAGCCCATGACTTTATTCCCGCCGCCTTTTGGCATGAGCAACAGGCAGCGATGCGGGACATCTATCTGCCCGCCGGCAAGAGCTGGGTCTATGAGGAGGAGGGTCAGCTACTGGGCTTTATCTCCTGGTATCAGGGGTCTGTTGCCGCCCTGTTTATCTCCCCGGACCACCAATTACACGGGCTGGGTCGCCAACTGCTCGAACACCTCAAAGCCCAATATGACCGGCTCGAGTTGACGGTCTACGCCGAAAATGAGCAGGCGCGGCGCTTCTATTGCCGCAACGGTTTTAAAGAGGGTGAGCAACAGTTATGCGAGCATAGCGGCCACCCCGAGCTGGTGATGCATTGGCAACGGGGATAAGCAAGTCACCAACATAGATGGCCGCCCGCCTTGGCCGGTATTGTGGTCGCCTTGAATGCCATGGCGGCATTCTCTACAATGACCCACTTTTTATTCATTTCGGGTTATATCGATGAGCGATACCAGCACCAAACCGGCTCTGCCGGATCACCTCTCCTGCAATCCCCGCAGCCCTCACTATGTGGCAGCCTGCTTCGAGCACCCGATCGGTATTCGTCTGAACGGCAAAGAGCGCACCGATGTCGAGGAGTACTGCATCAGTGAAGGCTGGGTGAAGATCCCCTCCCCCAAGGCGCTGGATCGCCGTGGTCAGCCCATTCTGATCAAGCTCAAGGGCACCGTCGAAGCCTATTACAGCTAATCGCAGCCACCCGCTTCGGGCAAAACAGAAGGCCACCCTAGCGGTGGCCTTCTGTTTTTCGGCATTTGTGCTGGGATCTGCGCCCGCATCGTCGCCAGCACCAGACCATATTTCTCGCTGGGCAGCCCTTATACCCCCAGCCGATCGCGCAAGGTATACCAGGCGGCACCCGCGGCGGTGAAGGGAATACGGAACAGCCGACCGCCCGGGAAGGGGTAGTGCGGCAGCTTGGCAAAGGCATCGAAGCGCTCCGCCTGACCACTCAGCACCTCGGAGAGCAGCTTGCCCGCCAGATGGGTGCAGGTGACACCGTGGCCGCTGTAGCCCTGCATGTAGTAGATATTGGGGCCGATGCGACCAAACTGTGGCAACCTCGACAGGGTGAGCAGGAAGTTGCCAGTCCAGGTGTACTCTACCTTGACGTTCGCCAGCTGCGGGAAGGTCTTGAGCATCTTGGGGATGATCAGCCGTTCGATATCTGCCGGGTCCCGTGCGCCATAGACCACACCGCCGCCATAGATCAGCCGGTGATCGGCGCTGGTGCGGTAGTAGTCGAGCAGGTAGTTGCAATCCTCCAGGCAATAGTTCTGCGGCAGCAGCTCGCGGGCCCGCTCCTCCCCCAGCACCTCGGTGGCAATCACCTGAGTTCCGCAGGGCATGCTTTTGCCTGCAAGCTCGGGCACCAGATTGCCGAGGTAGGCGTTACCGGCTACCACTATGTAGCGCGCCTTCACCGCCCCTTTGGCGGTCTTGACCAGAGCAGGCTGGCCCGGGGTGATGCTGGTAACGGCAGACTGCTCGAAGATCTGCCCGCCCTGCATGCGGATGGCTTCAGCCTCACCGAGGGCCAGATTGAGGGGGTGAATATGGCCGCCGCTTTTGTCGAGCAGGGCGCCGACGTAGCGATCGCTCGCCACCACTTCGCGCACACCTCTGGCATCGAGCAGCTCCAGCTTGTCGTTGCCCCACTTCTGCCAGCGCGCCTGCTGCGCCTTGAGCTCGTGGAACTGTTTCTCGGTCTCGGCGGCAAAGACCCCCCCCTCCTGCAGATCGCACTGGATGTTGTAGCGTTTGATCCGCTCGCGGATGATCTGCCCCCCCTCAAACAGCATGGAACCGAGCAGCCTGGCCTGATCCGGCGGGCAGTTCGCTTCTATGGTGTCGATGTCGCGGCTGTAGGAGTTGACTATTTGGCCACCGTTGCGGCCGCTGGCGCCAAAACCGACCCGGGCCGCCTCCAGTACCACCACCTTGTAGCCCTTCTCCACCAGATGCAGGGCACTGGAGAGGCCGGTATACCCCGCCCCGATGACGCAGACATCACACTCCAGCTGCTCGGTCAGTGTCGGGTAGGGAGCGTGTTTATTGGCGCTGGCTGCGTAGTAACTGTTTACATGTTCGGTCATGATCCTGTTTCCTTACCGGTTTGGTTGGCAAACCCTATTCCAAGATTAAAAACTGGCCGGGGTATGGGCACTGACGATACGACAGGTCTCCCCCGACGGATTGCTGAAGCTGTGGGGCTCGCCAGTGTCGATCACATAGCTGTCGCCTGCCTCCAGCTGATAACTCTCTCCTGCCACCGTCAGAGTCACCGAGCCTTCCAGCACTGTGCCCACCTCTTCTCCCTGGTGGGTCACCTGGCCACCGGTGTCGGTGCCGGGGGGATAGGTCTCCAGCATAAAGCCGAGCTGGCGGCGGTTGTTGCCATTGTGCACCAGCTTCATCGATACCCCCTGGCTGCCCAGCTCGATCAGCTGATCAGCCTTGATCACCACCTCCGGCGGGCGACTCAGCTCCTCTTCGGCAAAAAAGCGTGACAGCGGCAAGCCATATACGGTAAGCAGCTTTTGCAGTGAAGCGACCGAGGGGCTCACCTTGTCCTGCTCGATCATGCAGATAGCACCGTGGGTCAGGCCGCTCAGCTCGGCTGCCCGCCGCTGGGAGAGCCCCAGCTGATGGCGCACCGCCGCCAGCCGCTCCCCCATACTTGCCTGCAGTACAGCCCCCTGACCGGAGTGGGCACTGCTGCTATGGGTTGGCGCCCCGTTCATGGCAAGCCTCCGCCATCGATTCCTTTGTCACGTTGGTACATTGGCCACCTCCCTGTTGCCACTGGTTAAAATAGCGGACCAGCCATGGCATCACTGTTTGCTATCTTACACAGCCTGGCGTTCATTATTTTGCACACCACTTACCGTGCGATACCCTGTCCATCTGGTTAAACTGCGCTACACAGCCCAATTTCTAGCATGCGACACACCAGCAATTCAAATATATTTAACACTTGAAAAACATTTGCGCTCAATTTATGGTCTCTCTGTGCTTATTATTTTATACGGCAGCAGTACAGGATGAGCCGCATCATCGCCACCTTGCTGCCAGGTTTCATCATCGAGGCTTGCCATGTCCGCTACCAGTTCCAATCAAAGCTTGATCAAATCCCGTGCCTATATAGATGGCCACTGGTGCGAGGCCGCCAGCGGCCGCACCTTCGAGGTAACCAATCCGGCCAGCGGGGCCGTCATTACCCAGGTGCCCGACATGGATGCCGAGGATACCCGCCGTGCCATCGCAGCCGCCCACGCGGCGCAACCCGCCTGGGCAGCGCTGACCGCCAAGGAGCGCAGCAACAAGCTCTACGCCTGGTTTGCCGCCATCACAGCCCACAGCGACGAGCTGGCCCGCATCATGACCTGCGAGCAGGGCAAGCCGCTGGCGGAAGCAAAGGGCGAGGTGGCCTATGGCGCCAGCTTTATCCAGTGGTTCGCCGAGGAGGGCAAGCGCGCCTATGGCCGCACCATCCCGGGTTTTAGCGGCGATCGCCGGCTGGCCACCATCAAGCAGCCGGTCGGGGTAGTCGCCGCCATCACTCCGTGGAACTTCCCCATTGCCATGATCACCCGCAAGGCGGGCCCTGCGCTGGCAGCGGGTTGCACCATCGTCATCAAACCCGCCGCAGAAACGCCGCTCTGCGCGCTGGCGCTGGCGGTGTTGGCCGAGCAGGCGGGCATCCCCGCCGGTGTCATCAATATCGTCACCAGCCATCAGGCGAGCGCTGTGGGTAACGAGCTGTGCAGCAATCCGGTGGTGCGCAAGCTCTCCTTCACCGGCTCCACCCGCATCGGCAAGCTGCTGATGCGCCAATGCGCCGACACCATGAAAAAGCTGTCGCTGGAGCTGGGTGGCAACGCCCCCTTTATCGTCTTTGACGACGCCGACCTCGATGCCGCCGTGGCCGGGGCACTCGCCTCCAAATACCGCAACGCCGGGCAAACCTGCGTCTGCGCCAACCGCATTCTGGTGCAGGCCAGTGTCTATGACACCTTCGCCGAAAAACTGACTGCCGCCGTTGCCGCCTTCAAAGTGGGAGATGGCATGAGTGAAGGCACCCAGATCGGCCCGCTCATCAACCCGGCTGCAGCCAGCAAGGTGGCCGAGTTGGTGCAGCAATCAGTCGCCGCCGGTGCCGAAGTGCTGCTGGGGGGCGAAGCCCACCCCGCCGGCCCCCTCTTCTACCAACCCACCATTTTGGGCAAGGTGGATAAAACCAACCCCATCCTGCAGGAAGAGATCTTCGGCCCGGTCGCCCCGCTGGTGCGCTTCGAGACGGAAGCCGAAGCCATCGCGTTGGCTAACGATACCCCTTATGGGCTCGCCGCCTACTTCTATGGCCGCGATATCGCCCGTGTCTGGCGCGTCGCCGAGCAACTGGAATACGGCATGGTCGGCATCAACGAGGGGATCATCTCGACCGAATTGGCCCCCTTTGGCGGCATCAAGGAGTCGGGTCTGGGCCGGGAGGGGGCAGCCGAGGGGCTGGAGGAGTATCTGGAGACCAAATATCTCTGCTTTGGCGCCATTCGCTAGGGCAGTAAAACAGAGACGACAGGCCGCCGATCTGGCCCGATGGGCTGTTCGGCGGTAATGGGCGCCAGATCGCCCACCACATTTTCAGGGAATATCCGGGGCTGCGGCCCCTCAGGGAGGAAAGATGAGTCAGTCAGAATCAAACAAGGCGTGGCAAGCACGCCGTGAAGCGGCCGTGGTCAACGGCGTCGGCACCCTGCTGCCGGTCTTTATCGACCGTGCGCAAAATGCCGAGCTGTGGGATGTGGAGGGCAACCGCTACATCGACTTTGCCTCCGGCATCGCCGTGCTCAACACCGGCCACAACCACCCGAAGGTGGTGGCGGCGGTGCGCGAGCAGCTGGAAAAATTCAGCCACACCTGCTTTCAGGTCACCCCTTACCCGGGCTATATCGAGCTTGCCGAAAAGCTCAACGCCCTGGTGCCCGGCCCGACCCCGAAACGCACCCTGTTTCTCTCCACCGGTGCCGAGGCAGTCGAGAACGCCATCAAGATCGCCCGCGCCCATACCGGTCGCAGCGGCACCATCGCTTTCAAGGGGGGCTTTCACGGCCGCACCATGATGGGGATGGCGCTCACCGGCAAGGTGGTCCCCTACAAGACCGGCTTTGGCCCCTTCCCGGGTGAGGTCTACCACATCCCCTTCCCCGCCGACTATCTGGGGGTAAGTGAAGAGGATGCCCTGCACGCCCTCGATCTCTGCTTCAGCGCCGACATCGAACCCTCCCGCGTTGCCGCCATCATCATCGAGCCGGTACAGGGAGAAGGGGGCTTCTATCCTGCCTCCGCGAGCTTTATGCAAAAGCTGCGCAGCATCTGCGATCAGCACGGCATTCTGCTCATCTGTGACGAGATCCAGAGCGGCTTCTGCCGCACCGGCAAGACCTTCGCCACCGAGTATGCCGGCATCGAGCCGGACATCATGACCCTGGCCAAGAGTCTGGCGGGCGGCTTCCCGCTCTCTGCAGTAGTCGGCAAGGCAGAGATCATGAATGCCGCCAAGCCGGGGGGCCTGGGTGGCACCTATGCCGGTTCCCCCATTGCCTGCGCCGCCGCGCTGGCGGTGTTGCAGGTGATCGAAGAGGAGCAGCTCAACCAGAAGGCCCAGGCGCAAGGTGAGCAGATCAAGGCGGGACTGGAACGCATAGCCGAGCGTTTTGACTGCATAGGTCAAATTCGTGGACCCGGAGCCATGGTGGCCATGGAACTGGTGAAACAACGTGATGCCAGCCGGCCCGATCCCGACCTAACCAAACGTCTGGTGACCGAGGCGGGCAAGCGCGGTCTGATCCTGCTCTCATGCGGGGTGCGCGCAAATGTCATCCGTTTTCTCGCCCCCCTGACCGCCCCTGCGGCAGTGATTGACGAAGGGTTGCGACTCCTTGAAAAATCGCTGGAGGCCGTGCTGGACTGACCAGCAGGAAAGCAATCGCTAACCTGTGCAAAAAAATGCAGTTTCGCCCCCCTTTTTTACTTGTCAAGGGGGCCCTGCAAATGCACAATGCGCCGCCACTGCAAGGACCGGTATCACCACATCTCACCGGTCCTTTTTTGTGCAGCGAACAAACCCATAAACGAGGCCGGATAACCCCCGGAAAAGATAGCGAGATTGGCAGCAATCTCCCGACACCACATTCTGTGAGGAACAACATGGGGCATCTCTATGCTTTCCTGCCGGCTCTGACCGGCGCGCGCCACCCCGGCGCCCTTGATTCCCGGGCCTCTCTCCCGGTTTCGTTGATGGAGTGTGCCGCCCTGGCACCGCGTGAGGAACAGGCATGATGAACGCCCAACCGGTTGGTCTGAAAAAGACCCTGAAACTGTGGCAGGTCGTGGTCATGGGTCTTGCCTACCTCACTCCCATGGCGGTATTCGATACCTTCGGCATCGTCACCGAAATTACCGAAGGCCATGTGCCGACCGCCTACCTCTTTGCCCTCATCGGCATGTTGTTCACAGCCCTGAGCTACGGCCATCTGGTACGCAAGTTCCCGTCGGCAGGCTCCGCCTATACCTATGCCCAGAAGGTGTTTCACCCCTATGTCGGCTTTATGGTGGGCTGGACCTCCCTGCTCGACTATATGTTCATGCCGATGATCAACATGCTGCTGGCCAAGATCTATCTGCAGGCTCTCTTCCCCGAGGTGGAGCCCTGGACCTATATCTTCGGACTGGCCGCGGTGATGACCATACTCAACCTGCGCGGCATCAAGCTGGTGGCCAACTTCAACAGCCTGATCGTCATCATGCAGTTCAGTATTATCGCCGTCTTCATCGGCCTGATCGCCTGGGGCGTCCACAACGGTGAAGGGTTGGGGACCGTGGCCAGCAGCCGTCCCTTCTTCTCCGAGCAGATCAACATCTCGCCGTTGTTGATGGGTGCCTCCATCCTCTGTCTGTCGTTCCTCGGCTTTGATGCCATCAGCACCCTGTCGGAAGAGACACCGGACGCGGATCGGGTGATCCCCCGCGCCATCGTGCTGACGGCGCTGATCGGCGGTGTGCTGTTTGTCAGCACGTCCTACTTCCTGCAGCTCTACTTCCCGGACATCTCCCGCTTCAAGCAACCGGATGCAGTCCTGCCGGAGATCGCTCTCTATGTCGGTGGCAAACTGTTCCAGGCGGTGGTACTGGTCTGCACTACGGTGGCGGTGCTGGCCTCGGGACTCGCCTCTCACGCCGGGGTGTCGCGCCTGCTTTATGTAATGGGTCGTGATCGCGCTCTGCCGAGTCGCTTCTTCTCCTATGTGCATCCGAAGTGGCAGACCCCGGCATGCAATGTGCTGCTGGTCGGTCTGCTGGCCCTCTCCGCGGTATCGTTCGATCTCGAGATGGCACTGGCACTGATCAACTTTGGCGCCCTGGTGGCCTTCACCTTCGTCAATCTGGCGGTGATTGCCCACTTCTATGTGAAGCTGGGCCGCAACAAGTGTCTCAAGGATCACCTGATGTACCTGCTGCTGCCGCTCTGTGGCGCCGCCTGCATCGGGGTGTTGTGGCTCAATCTGGAACCCGCCTCCTTCGAGCTGGGGCTGATCTGGGCGGCGCTGGGTGCCATCTACCTGTTCCTGCGCCTCACCGTGTTCCGCATCCCGCTACAACCTGCTGACAAGGTGGAGATCGCCCAGTAATCGCGGCTCAACCATACCGCCATACAAAACAAGGAGCCTGCGGGCTCCTTGTTGTTTTTGCGGCGAGCTGGTTGCCAGAAACGCGGTTTCTGCAGGAAGTGTGACTGATTTCAAATAACTACCCAGCCGGACCGCTCGCCGTGCCATGGCCCGAGCCGCGTCGCCTCCTATCATTAGTCACTAATGTGAATGGATATGCAATCACTCTTTTTCCATTTCACCCCCTCCCATCCCCCGCCAGCCGATAAGATCGCTGGACTCGAGCCCGGGGGAACGCCAGCAAATATGATCAGGATCAATGTTGAGGCGCTATGCACCCTGCAGCCCCGATTTGCCGTTTTTTCATACGCCATGGAAGGGTTCTCTTTCCCCTCGTAAAAGGGGGAGTGGCTTGGGGAGAGCGGCAGGGGGAGAGTGACCACTTACCTGTCTCGCGCGTATGCAAAAAAATGCGTTAATCGGTCCTTTTTTGCTTGTCAAGGGGGCTGACCGAATGCACAATACGCCGCCAATAAAGGACCGATGTTCACTGCGACATCGGTTTTTGTATTTTTGAAGTGCAGTACAAACCCACCACAAGAGGCCGGAACGTTTCCGGAAGTGATATTCGAGATTGCCAAACAATCTCCCGACGTTGAGAGGATAACAATGGGGCGTTTTAATGCTTTCCTGCCGGTACAGCCCGGTATGCGCCTCCCCGGCGCCCTTGATGTACAGGCTTGCGAATCCATCGTATCCCTGCGCTCGTTGCAAGCACGTGCTGCGGCACTGATTGAGGAGAAAGCGTAATGGCATCGCAAAACGCCAAGCTGCTCAAGACCCTTACCCTGACACAAGTGATTGTGATGGGTCTGGCCTATCTGACCCCCATGGCTGTCTTCGACACCTTCGCCATCGTCGGTGACATCACCGATGGCCGGGTCGCCACCGCCTATCTGCTGGCTCTGGGTGGCATCCTGCTCACCGCTTTCAGCTACGGTCATCTGGTACGCAAGTTCCCCTCTGCGGGCTCTGCCTATACCTATGCCCAGAAGGTGTTCAACCCCTACGTCGGTTTCATGGTCGGCTGGTCATCCCTGCTCGACTACATGTTCATGCCGATGATCAACATTCTGCTGGCCAAGATCTACCTGACCGCCATGTTCCCGGGCGTCGAGCCCTGGGTGTTCATCTTCGGTCTGGTGACCGTGATGACCTTCCTGAACCTGCGCGGCATCAATCTGGTCGCCAACTTCAACGGTCTGATCGTGGTGATCCAGCTGGCCATCATCACCCTCTTTATCGGCCTGATGGCATGGGGCATCTACCACGGTGAAGGGGCTGGCACCCTGATGAGCAGCCGTCCGTTCCACTTCGAGTCAGCACAGCTGGTACCGCTCTTTACCGGTGCCACCATCCTCTGCTTCTCGTTCCTGGGCTTTGACGGTCTGAGCTCCCTCTCCGAAGAGACCCCGAACGCTGGCAAGGTGATCCCCAAAGCGATCGTGCTGACTGCCCTTATCGGCGGCATCATCTTCGTGGTGGTCTCCTACTGCCTGCAGCTCTACTTCCCGAGCCTCGCCCGCTTCCAGCATCCGGATGCAGTACTGCCGGAGATCGCCCTCTACGTTGGCGGCACCTTCTTCCAGTCCGTAGTGCTGGTCTGCACCACGGTGGCGGTACTGGCCTCCGGCATGGCGGCTCACGCCGGTGTGTCGCGCATCCTCTACGTGATGGGTCGTGATCGCATGATCCCGGAGCGGGTGTTTGGCTACATCCACCCGAAATACCGTACTCCGGCCATCAACGTGCTGATGGTGGGCGGTCTGGCCCTCTCCGCCGTGTCGTTTGATCTGGATACCGCACTGGCGCTGGTCAACTTTGGCGCACTGGTGGCGTTCAGCTTCGTCAACCTGTCGGTGATCGGTCAGTTCTGGGTACGCGAGAAGCGCAACAAGACCCTCAAGGACCACATCGTCTACCTGTTGATGCCGCTGCTCGGCGCCGCCACCATCGGTGCTCTGTGGATCAACCTGGAGCAGAGCTCGCTGGAGCTGGGCCTGATCTGGGCTGGCCTCGGCGTGACCTATCTGTTCCTGCGTCTGGCGGTGTTCCGCATCCCGTTCCGTCAGTACGAGGAAGCGGCTGACGCCTGATCCTTTGCGGATAACGGATAGACAGAAGGGGAGCCATGGCTCCCCTTCTTGCTGCCGGTCTCTTGCCGGTCACACGGGCTTGGGCCCGCTCGGCTTACTGCTTGTCCAGCACAGCGGTCGCCGCAGCCTTGAGCGGATCGCGAGCGATGGTCTTGGCATCCTGCTCCGCCTTGTGCAGCTGCTGGTTTGCCTTGTGCAGCTGCTGGTTTGCCTTGTCCATCTTCTGCTGCATACCGTTGTCGCTCTCCTTGAGGTCGGCGCGCTTCTCGCCCAGCAGGTCGGTGCGGCCTTTTTGCACCTCGGCTTTCACCTTCTCTTTCTCCTGCTTCACCAGCTTGCTGGTATCACAGTTGCCCTTGACCCCCAGAGTGGCATTCACCGCTTCGTTTTTGAGGGCCTTGTCGAGGTTGCAGTCGG
Organism: Aeromonas sp. 604282; assembly: GCF_049170575.1. Lineage (NCBI taxonomy): Bacteria > Pseudomonadati > Pseudomonadota > Gammaproteobacteria > Aeromonadales > Aeromonadaceae > Aeromonas > Aeromonas sp. 604282. The sequence goes on from NZ_JAAKMV010000002.1 coordinate 377,982, forward strand.
TTTTCAACAGGCTGGCCTGTGCCCCTGACGAGAGCAGCCCCAGCGACAGAGAGAGGATCCATGCACGCATCATCTTGTTTACTCCTGCTTGCCAATAAAGGGGCGCAGTGTAGCGATCACGTCCCGACTGGCAAGGCGGCAGTGCCTTCGCCCCCCTTTTATCACCCCAGAGCCAACCGGCTCGGTCAGCGCCTGTCGCCGCAGTTCGTCGTCATAAAAACATCATCGAAATGTCACGTTGTCATATTTCTGTCATTAACCATTGATTAAATGCGCGGGTCATCAACAACCCAAGACGGAACGACCGTCTCAAGAGGCTTTATGCAACACCATCACTCCTTGTCACAGCCGCCCGCGACCCGCGCCCTGTTCAACTGGATGAGTGTCATCGTACTGGTCTACCTGATCCTGGTTGCCGTGGGCGCCATCTCCCACGGCTTCAAAGATTTCTCCGGCGGCGCCGAGGGCGCAGCCCAGATCTTCGCCTTTGCCAACAACCCCTTTGTCGCCCTGCTGCTGGGTATTCTCGCTACCGCGCTGGTGCAATCCTCCAGCACCGTCACCTCGGTGATCGTCGGTCTGGTGGCTGGCGGCCTGCCCATCAGCATGGCCATCCCCATGGTGATGGGTGCCAACCTCGGCACTACCATCACCAACACCATCGTCTCCATGGGCCATGTGCGGGATCGCGCCGAGTTCCGCCGCGCCTTCGCCGCCGCCACCGTGCACGACTTCTTCAACCTGCTGGCGGTGTTCATCTTCCTGCCACTGGAGCTGATGTTCGGTCTGCTGCAACACAGCGCCGAGTGGCTGGCCAACCTGCTGGTAGGTTCCGCCAACATGTCGATGAAGGGCATGGATTTCATGAAGCCGCTGACCGCACCGGCCCAGCAGCTGATTGACAGCGCCGTTGCCTTCCTGCCGGGCAAGGGTGCCGCCATCGCCACTATCGTCATCGGTATCCTGCTGATCCTCGCCTGCGTCACTTATCTGGGCAAAGTGCTGCAACAGGTACTGGTTGGCCGTGCCAAAGAGGTGCTGCACAAGGCGCTGGGCCGTGGCCCGCTGACCGGCATCACCTCCGGTGCGCTGGTGACCATCATGGTGCAGTCCTCCTCCACCACCACCAGCCTGATGATCCCGCTGGCCGGCGGCGGCGTGTTCAGCACCCGTCAGCTCTACCCCTTCACCCTGGGGGCCAATATCGGCACCACCATCACCGCCCTGCTGGCTGCCACCGCCATCAGCGGAGCCGGTGCCCAGCTGGCCCTGACCATCGCGCTGGTCCACGTGCTGTTCAACCTCTTTGCCGTGGTCATCATCTATGGCATCCCCTTCCTGCGCGACCTGCCGGTGCGCGCCGCCGAGGGGCTGGCCCGGGTAGGCAGCGAGAACAAGCTGCTGGCTCTGGGTTATGTAACGGGTCTCTTCTTCGCCCTGCCCGCCCTGATGATGGTGGCCGCCAAGTAAGCGCAGCTGCCATGAAAAGGGGCGAGTCACCGACTCGCCCCTTTTTGCGTCCAGCTCGCCGGGCTTTGCCTGCCCGCTCACATCCTCCCGCCCTGTGGCTCGCCATCAGGGGCGGTGCGCGATAAGATGGCGTCCTCATTGCACTTTTTACATTTCATGGAACAGGAAAAACCGATGAAATTCATACTGATCGCGCTGCTCATCGCCGGTGTGGCCTACTACTTCTACTCCAGCAGCAACAACAAGAAGCTGGCGGCTGACAACGTGCGGATTGGCGCCGAGTTCCTCGCCAGCAACAAGGAGAAGCCGCTGGTAACCACCACCGCCTCCGGCCTGCAGTACGAAGTGCTGACCCCGGGCACCGGCACCGTTCACCCCACCGCCACCAGCAAGGTGAAGGTGCATTACGAGGGCAAGCTGCTGGACGGCACCGTCTTTGACAGCTCGGTCGCCCGTGGCGAGCCCATCGAGTTTGGCCTCAATCAGGTGATCGCTGGCTGGACCGAAGGGGTACAGCTGATGGTGGAAGGTGAGAAGACCCGTTTCTACATCCCCGCCAACCTCGCCTACGGCGACCGCGCCGCTGGCAAAATCCCGCCGGGATCAGTCCTGATCTTCGACGTGGAGCTGCTGGGTATCCAGTAAGCGCTCCGTCACGCTCCATCAACAACAAGGCCAGCATCATGCTGGCCTTGTTGCTATGGGAACCTCACTCCCCCTTGGCGATCCCTTCCCGGCGCGGATCCGCAGCGCCAAACCAGCCGCCAGCGTTGCGCTCAACCCCCTGCAGGCCGGAGGTCTGCTCGTTCAATACCACCTCGTGTCCCCTCTCCTTCAATCCCTCGACCACCGACATGGGGGTGCGTCCCGCTTCCAGCTCGGTGGGGCCGTTGCGGCTGCCAAAGTTGGGCAGGTTGATGGCCTGTTGCAGGTTCAGGCCCCAATCCTGAGTACCGAGCAGGGTCTTGCCCACATAGTTGATGATGGCGGAGCCCCCCGGCGAGCCCAGCGTCATGGTCAGCTCGCCGCTTGGCTTGTCAAACACCAGCAGCGGTGACATGGAGGAGCGGGGCCGCTTGCCCGGCTCCACCCGGTTTGCCACCGGCAGACCGGCGGCATCCACCGAGGTGAAGGAGAAATCGGTGAGCTGGTTGTTGAGCAGGTAGCCGTTGACCATCTGACGCGATCCGAAACCATCCTCGATGGAGCTGGTCATGGAGATGGCCATCCCCGCCTTGTCGACGATCGAGACATGGCTGGTAGAGGGGAGTTCCGGGGTCGCATCCTTGCCGCGCGCCAGCGCCAGTGGCGGCGTACCGGGCTTGGCAATCCCCATGGAGTGCTGACCGACAAGCTTGCCGCGCTCGGCCAAATAGCCCTTGTCCAGCAACCCCTGCACCGGCACGCTGACAAAATCGCTGTCGGCGACGTACTGGTTGCGATCGGCGAAGGCCAGACGCGCCGCTTCGCTGTAGAGGTGGATAGCCTCGCTGGAGGCAGCCAGTCCCCCCTCCTTCGTGGTGATCGGCTTGAGGGCCGCCATATCACGGCTCTCCAGCATGCCGAAAATCTGGCCGAGCGCCAGAGTGCCGGACGAGGGAGTGGGGAAACCGCAGATCTTGCTCTGGCGATAGTCAAAGCAGAGGCCATCCCGCAGTTTGGCCTGATAGCTGGCCAGATCGGTGGCCGCCAGTACCCCGGGATTGGTGGGATGCTGGCGAACCTTGGCCACCATGGCATCCGCCAGCGGCCCCTGATAGAAGGCATCCACCCCCTCTGTGGCCAGAGTGCGCAACACCCTGGCCAGCGCCGGGTTGGTCAGCCGGGTGCCCGCCGTTTTGGGGTTGCCATCCGTCTGATAGAAATAGGCTCGCGCCTGCGGATCCCGTGCCAGATAGGGATCCTTGGCCAGCAATGTGGCCAGCCGTGGACTTATTACAAATCCTTGTTCTGCCAGCGTGATGGCGGGCTCGAACAGCGCAGCCCAGGGCAACTTGCCATAACGCTGATGGGCCAGTGCCAGAGCGCGCAGGGTGCCGGGAACGCCGACCGAGCGGCCCCCCACCACCCCGTCATAAAACGCCAGCGGCTTGCCATCTTGCATAAACAGCTGGTCGGTGGCAGCAGCCGGCGCCGTCTCGCGGCCATCCACCGCACTCACCTTGCGGCCATCCCACACCAGCAGCAGCGTCCCGCCACCGATCCCGGAAGATTGCGGCTCCACCAGCGTCAGCACCAGCTGCACCGCAATGGCGGCATCGACAGCACTGCCACCGGCCTTGATGATCTGGTAGCCCGCATCCACCGCCAGCGGGTTGGCGGCCGCCACCATGAAGTCATGGCCCTGCCAGCCCTGTTTGTCGGTCCAGCCACTGGCGGCTTCTGGCGCGATCAGGGTCTGGGCTGGCGGGGTGTAGTGAAAGCCGTTGTCACTGGCACAACCGGCCAGCAGGGCAAGGGCGACAGCCAGCCCCAGAGGTTTGCGCAACATGACACTCTCCTTGTCTGTTTTATGACCATGAAGGGGGACTATGTCACGATTGGCGCTGACAGCTCAAGTTATTGAGCAAGATCAATATCTTACTCCTCTATCAATAATGGCTATCCGCAATAGATATAAAAAAACCGCCCGAAGGCGGTTTTTACGATGGGATGGCAGAGGCCAAACAGGCGCAAGTCCGGTTAGATGGACTGCTCTTCGCCACCCAGGGCGGCAAACAGCGCCGGGATAAACTGGGACAGCTCGGCGGTGACCAGCGCGAAGTCTGCATCCAGACGGGCGGCCGGATCTTCGCTGGTGACGTCGTCGTTCTGCTCGCGCAGCTCTTCGCTGAATTTCAGACGCTTGATGGAGAGATCATCCCCCAGCACGAAGCTGACGGCCTCGCCCCAGTTGAGGGCCAGCTTGGTCACCAGCTTGTCGTTGGCCAGGTGGTTCTTGATTTCATCCGTCATCAGATCCTGCTGCTTGCAGCGGATGATGCCGCCGTGCTCCATGGCACTGCGCAGCTCGGCTTCATCTTCCAGCGTGAAGGAGGTAGGCAGGTTGCCCTCGTTCAGCCACTCGGTCATGGTGATCTCGGGCGGGTTCTTGAGAGCCACCGGCACCACCGGCAGGGAGCCGATGGATTTGCGCAGCAGCGCCAGCAGATCGTCTGCCTTCTTGGCAGAACCTGCGTCCACCACCATCAAATTGTCGGCCGGATTGATCCAGGCGAAGGTCTGGCTGGTACGACTGAAGGCACGGGGCAGCAGGGTGTGGAGGATCTCCTCTTTCAACGCTTCCTTCTCTTTCTTCTTGAGGGCGCGACCCTGTTCGAACTCGATCGCTTCTACCTTCTCGGCCAGCATCTCCTTGACCACGGTGCCGGGGAGCATCTTCTCCTCTTTGCGGGCGCAGATGAGGATGTGGCCGGAGGCGGAGTGGGTCAGGGTTGAGCCGAATTTGCCAAGGGGCTTGACCCACCCGAAACGGGAGATGTCCTGACTGCCGCAAGGGGTGAAGGCACAGGCTTCCAGCTGGGTTTCCAGCTGATCCACGGTCAGGTCAAAGGGGCGGGTAAAGCGATAAATCTGCAGGTTTTTAAACCACATGGCGTCCTCGGTCTCTAGATTGTCCGGCGGGCATTGTACTAGAGAGGCGCTTTGTGATCAGCCAATCATTCTCGCTAAATAAAGGGCGATCGACCTCACAGGGTCTCATTTATATCACCTGAACGGCCGTCAAGTTCCCCTAGACTGCGAGTGTACAAGTTGTTACCAAGGATGGATTTATGTTGCGGCCCAGTCGCCCGGAAGATATGGAAGAGATCGTCGAAATCTGGCTGCTGGCCTCCCTGCAGGCCCACGATTTCGTCGATGCCTCCTGCTGGTGGCAGGCACAGGAGGATCTGCGTACCCGCTATCTCGATCGTGCCGCCATCTGGGTGTTCGAGGAGCGCGGCGATCTGCTCGGTTTCATGGCGATGGTGGACAACTATCTCGCCGCCCTCTTTGTGCGTCCCGACCGTCAGGGTCGCGGTGTCGGCCACGCCCTGCTGCAGGAGGCCAAGCGTCAGGGGGCGTCGCTCTACGCCCGGGTCTTCGTCGAGAACGATCAGGCGGTACGTTTCTATCGTCGCCACGGTTTCGTCATCAAGGGTGAAGAGTCCGATCCCCTCACCGGTCACCCCCAGTACAAGATGTGCTGCGAACCCGCATGAACTGATGACAGACCGCTGTTTTACTTGAAAAAAGCACGGGGCATCCTCATCTTGTCTCCATCGGGTGCCCTAGGCACCGTCCCTGCAACCGGGCTGCTTTCCAATGAAAATCCTCCATACCGCCGACTGGCATCTTGGCCATCAACTCCATGGTCATGACCGCCGTTTTGAACACGATGCCTTCCTCGACTGGCTGAGCGACACCCTCAAGGCGTGCGAGATCGACGCCCTGTTGGTGGCGGGCGATCTGTTTGATACCGCAAATCCGCCCGCCAGCGCCTGGCAACAACTCTACCGTTTTCTGGCGCGGCTGCGCGCCGAGATGCCCCACCTCAACATGGTGCTGATCGGCGGCAACCACGACTCTCCCTCCAAGCTGGATGCCCCCCACGAGCTGCTGCGGGCCTTTGATCTGCATCTGGTGGGCAGCATCAGTCGCGACAGTGAGGGCAAGCTCGAGGCCGACCGCCTGCTGGTACCGCTGCAAGACAAGGAGGGCAACATTGCCGCCTGGTGCGCCGCCGTGCCGTTCCTGCGCAGCAGCGATCTGCGGGTGGAGCCGTTGGAAGAAGGGCAGGACCGGCTGATCGAAGGGGTACGCCAAATCTACGCCGAGGTATTGGCCGAAGGGCGCGCCCGCTGCGGGGAGGGTCTGCCGCTCATCGCCATGGGCCATGCCTATCTGGCGGCGGGCCAGCTCTCGGAGCTGTCGGAGCGGCGGGTGCTCGGCGGCAACCAACACGCACTGCCTGCCGAACTCTTTGCCGGTGCCGACTACACGGCGCTCGGTCACCTCCATCTGGCCCAGAGCCCGGCCGAGGGGGTGCACTACAGCGGCTCGCCGCTGCCGCTTTCGCTGGCCGAAGCCAACTACAACCATCAGGTGCTGGAAGTGACCTTTTCAGAGGGGAAACTGGCCGGGCTGGAGCGGATCCCGGTACCCCGCGCGGTGGAGATGATCCGCCTGCCCCAGAGCAGCCTCGACGACGCACTCAAAGCCATCGCATCGCTCGAGCTGCCTGATTGTCCACAAGAAGCACAGCCTTTCCTCGAAGTACGGCTGCTGCTGCCCAAGCCAGAAGCCCGCATCCGCGAGCGTATTCTGGCGGCCATCGCAGACAAGCCGGTGCGTCTGGCCCGCATCAGCACCCAGTATCAGGGCTCGGGCGAAGGGCTGGCCGATGGTCGCGAGCGGCGCAGGCTCGATGAGCTCTCCCCCACCGAGGTGTTTCGCCTCTGCTATCAGCGCCAGTTTGAAGGGGAGCCCGAGGCTGGGCTGGTTGCCTCGTTTGAAGAGATCCTGGAGCAGGTGAAGGAGTCAAACCAATGAAAATCTTGTCTCTGTCTGGTGAGAATCTGGCCAGTCTGACCGGCACCTTCACCATCGACTTTACCAGGGGGGCGCTCGGCGCTGCCGGCCTGTTTGCCATCACCGGCAATACCGGCGCGGGCAAGAGCACATTGCTCGACGCCATTTGTCTGGCCTTATACGCCGAAATGCCGCGCTTTATCGCCAATCGCAAGAACGTGGCCGAAGTGGGCCGCATGGATGACGAGGAGAAACTCAAGGCCAACGATGTGCGCGGCATCCTCAGCCGCGGTCACGCCAGCGGCTTTGCCGAGGTGCAGTTTCGCGGCTGTGATGGCCGCATCTGGCTGGCCCGCTGGGCGGTGCGCCGGGCGCGCAACCGCTCGGAGGGGCGTTTTCAGGCGCAAGAGCGAACCCTGACCGATGTGGAGTCCGGGCAGGTCTTCTCCGGCAGCAAACGGGAGCTGCAGGATCGCATCGACGAGCTGGTGGGTCTCTCCTGGGAGCAGTTCCGCCGCGCGGTGATCCTGCCGCAGGGGGAATTTGCCGCCTTCCTCAAATCGGATGCCAACGAGCGCTCCGCCCTGCTCGAACGGATGACAGGCACCGAGCTCTACTCCGCCATCTCCATCCAGACCTATGAACGGGCGCGGGAAGAGCAGCAGAAGCTGGCCACCATCGCCCAGCGCCTCGGCGACGTGGCGCTGATGGACGAAGCGACCCGCGAGCATTGGGTAAGCCAGCAGGTGAGCCTCTCCACCACCCTCAAGCACGAGCAGCAACAGCAGCAGCTGATGCAGGACTTGCGCGATCTCAATAGCCGCATTGCTGCCCAGTTGCAGGGCTGCGCCGAGGGACAGGCGGCGCTCGATGCCGCCCTGCAGGCCCACGGCGCCGCCGCCCCCGAGCGCGAGGAGTTTGCCCGTGCCGAGCAAGCCCAGGTGGCCCGAGCCGATCACGACGAGCTGGCCCGCCTCACCCTTGAGGTACAGCAGCAGGAGAAGCTGATCGCCGAGCTGGGGCCGGAGCTGGCCAAGCTCGAGGAGCAGACCCAGCAGAGCGCGCTGACCGAGCAGCAGCTGCTGGCGGAGAAGATCGCCGCCGAGCGGGAATGGGGTGCCCTGCAACCCGAACTCAAGCGGGCGCAGGAGCTCGATACCCGCATCCGGGAAAAAGTGCAGCAGTTGCAGAAGATCCAGCAGGAGGGGGCACAGGAGCGAGAAGTGCAGCTCACCCTCGAGCAGGGCTGGCGCGAGCAGAGCAGACAGGTGGAACTGCTCAAGCAGCAGCACCAGCAGTGGGGCCTTTGGCTCGAAGAGCATAAGGAGCTGGCACCGGTTGCCCGCCAGTGGCAGCCCCTGCTCACCGCCATGCAAGATTGGGCCGGGGATGCCGACAAGTTACAACAGCTGCTCACCCTGCGGGATCACAAGCTGCGCGCTCTGCAACAGTTGCAGCGCCAGCTGGAGCAAGGCCAGCAGGAACGCGACTACTGGCAACATGAACAAGCTCGGCTGCAACAGCAACAGAACGAGCTGCAGGAGCTGCAGTGGGAGAGCCGCCTCGCCAAGGCGCAGGAGCAGTGGCAGCAGCAAACCGAACAGCTGGGTCAGCTGCGCCAGTTGCTGGAGCTGGCCGACTATGGCCGCAACCACGGCGAACAGCATGGCCGCTTGCAGCAAGAGATTGCCCAGCTGGAGCAGGCGCTCGGCAAGCTCGCCACCCTCGGCAAAGAGCTGGTGCCAGCCCGCGAGCGGCTCGCCCTGCAGCGGGACGAGGCGCGCCACGCGCTGGAGCAGTCCCGGGCGGTGGCCACGTTCGAGCAGTATCGCCATATCCTGAGCGATGGCACCCCCTGCCCGCTCTGTGGCGCCGAGGAGCACCCCTACAGCCAGAGCCAACCACAAGTGGCGGGGATCCTGGGTCAGCTGGCGGAGCGGGTCAGAAGCCTCGAACTCGAATGGGATCGGCTCAATCATCAATACATCCAGTGCGAGAGCGAGCGTCAGGAGCTGGCCCGCCAGCTGGCGGTGCGCCAGCAACATCTGCCGGAGCTGGAGGCACGCGCCGAGCAGCTGACCCAGCGCTGGCAACAGCTGGGAGGCGATACCCTGCTCGGCCATCCGCTGCCACTGCGCCAGAGCCCCATTGAGTGGAACGAGCTGATGAGCTCCCTGCTTGGCCGTGGCCAGGCGCTGGAGCTGGGGTTGGCCCAGAGCCAGCAGCAGCTGCGTCAGGCCCAGCTTGGTCAACAACAGCTGCAAGGGGTGCATCAGCAACTGAGCCAACTGGCTGCCCAGCACCAGCAGTTTGACCAGCAGTGGCAGGAGGCCGATCGCCAGCGCATCGCACTGGAAGGGGAAGTGAAAGGCATGGGTGAGCAGGAGGCGACCCTGCGCCAGCGCCTCGAACAGGGCGCCCACCGCCTCGATGAACAGATGGGCGGCCAACCCTGGCGCCAGTGGCTCGGCAGCCAGCAGTGGCACGAGTGGCAACGGACCTGCGAAGCCTGGCTGCACGGCCAGAGCGAGTGGGAGCGGCTGGCCAGCGAGATCGCCAGCCTCACCCCTGCCCTGAGCGCGCAGGAGGCGCGCCTGCAGACCCAGCGCGAGCTGCTGCACAAACTCGAGCGGGACTACAAGGAGCATGAGCAGCAGCGGCAGGGGCTGCTCACCAGCCGCGCCGCCTGTCTGAATGGCGAGGAGATCCCGCTGGTCGAGAGCCGCTGGCAACAGCGGCTGCAACAACTCGCCAGCGAACTGGAGCAGATGCAAAGCGGCGCCCGTGCTCTGCGGGAGCGGCAGACCGAGCTCAAGACCCGCCTCACCCATGTGGAGCAGGAAAAGCAGACCAGCAGCCGCCGCAAGCGGGAGGTACTAGGGCGCTGGGCAGCCCACGCCACTACCCTCGGCATCGCCGAGTACGACCTGCGCCGTCTGCTCGCCATCAGCCCCGATGAACTCAAGGCTCGCCGCACTGCCCTGCAAGGGTTGGAAGATGCCCTTGGCGAGGCGCGCACCCGCCTTGCCGAGCGGCAACGGGCGCTGGCACTGGAGGAGAGCAAGCGGGATCGCTATCGCGAGCACCACCCCGAGCTGGCCGCCCTGCCGGATGCAGAGCTGAGCGAGCAGCTGGTGGCGCTCGATGCCCGCTGCCGCGCCCTTGAAGAGCAGCTGTTCGAGTACAAGAGCAAGCTGGCACAGGCCGAAGCCGCCGCCCTCAAGGCGGGTAGCCTGCAACAGGAGCTGGCCGCCCAGCAGGCAGTGGCCGACCACTGGCAGCAGCTGTGCGATCTGATCGGGCAAGCCAACGGCGCCAAGTTCCGCACCTTCGCCCAGAGCCTCACCCTCGAGCGTCTGCTGCTGGAGGCCAACGCCCAGCTCGCCGAACTATCACCGCGCTACAGGCTGGAGCGAGTACCCGGCACCGATCTGGCGCTGCAAGTGGTGGATCTCGACATGGGGGATGAGGTGCGCTCGGTGGACTCCCTCTCCGGTGGCGAGAGTTTTCTGGTGTCGCTGGCGCTGGCGCTGGCCCTCTCCAGCCTCTCGTCACGGCAGACCCAGGTCGAGTCGCTGTTTATCGACGAGGGGTTTGGCACCCTGGATCCGGACAGTCTGGATCTGGCGCTCGCCAGCCTCGACTCCCTGCAGGCCGCCGGTCGCCAGATCGGGGTCATCTCCCACGTTCAGACCCTGGTGGAGCGGATTGGCGTGCAGATCAGGGTCGAAGCCCTCGGCGGCGGCGAGAGCCGGGTAGTGGTTCCCTGAGAGCCTTCGGCTCAATCACCACTACCATCGGTCCACCACGCCGTAAATAACAAGACCCCGCCAATTGGCGGGGTCTTGTTGAGAGGCTATCAGCCGAAGCGGTAGGCGCCCATATAGAGGCTGCCGCCATCCCAGCTCTCGTGCAGCCGGGTGGGCGCCACACCATCGGCCGCCCCCAACGCCACAAAGAGCGGGCGCAGATGATCGTCGTGGGGATGGGACTCCACCGCTCCGGGAGCCTGCTGGCGATAGTCGAGCAACGCCAGACGATCCTCGTCGGCCATCTTCTGCTCCAGCCAGTCGACAAACTGGCTGGCCCACTCCGGCACTGGCGAGCCTTCCGGCGCCAGCGCCCGCAGGTTGTGGGTGATGGCACCGGAGGCGAGGATGCCAATCCCCTGACTGCGCAGTGCCCCCAACACCTCTCCCAACTGCCACAGTTGGGCCGGGGTGAAGCTCGCGGGAATGGAGATCTGCACCAGCGGGATCTCGCTGTTTGGGTCGATCAGGGAGAGCGGCGACCAGACCCCGTGATCCAGCTCGCGTCGCACCGGGGTGGCGGTCAGTCCGGCCAGTGCCAGCTGGTCGCTCACCCCTTGTTGCAGCCACTCGGGGCTGCTGGCAGGCCAGCGCATCCGGTAGAGGGGCTCGGGAAAGCCGTAAAAGTCGTACATCAAGGCCGGTTTGGGCTCGACGTTGATCTGCAGCTCGCGGCTAAACCAGTGGGCGGAGATGACCACCAGCCCCTTGAGCTCACCCAGACGCAGGTTTCGCAGAAAGCGGGTGGCGGGTTGCTCACGCAGCACCAGATCCGGTGCGCCGTGAGAGATAAACCAGACGGGGGCGAGGGACATAAAGCAGACTCCAACAAAGTATCAGGGGCGATACCGGAGGGGATATCGCTGTTGGAATCGATTATCCCCCTGCCATTAAAAGTGAACAATCCAGCAAGATGGATAAGAACTATCAACCAATGGTTGATAATTTCACGCCTTCACGACAGGTAATCGGCAATAGATATCAAGGCTGCGGCGCTTCCGGCTGCAGTCGGGCTGCACGAAGCGCCATCCGGGTCGCTGCACTGTGATCCTGCCACTCTCGCCACGCCAATCCCTCGGCGGCCGCCTCCCCTTTCACCGGATGGGAGAAGATCGCCAGCAGTCGCGCATTATCAGGCCAGTAGCTGGCTGGCAGTGTCTGAACCAGCAGCAGGGCGGCGCCCAGCAAGAGAAAAGCCCATCCGGTTTCATGGCTGTTTTTCATCCCTGCCTCCTTCACCCGTGCGCCAATGAACTAACATTTTTGCGCAAGCCGGTGACAAGACGGTGACAGCGGACGGGTGGTCATTTTACAACATCTGAACCTCAACCCGGCCAAACAACCACAGATGGCAACATTTGTATCCCTTCAGCCCGAACCTGTGGCCGTATGCTCTAAAATGTGACTCACAGGAAAACGTTATCCCTGAAAAGAAAACGTTATCTGGTCAAAACGTTGTTTCTGGATCATAAAAAGATTCCAAAAACTGGTGTATATTGCTCGGCGGAAATTCCTTAACCATGAAGATTGACATGAAAAAGACCAAAATTGTCTGCACCATCGGTCCGAAGACCGAATCCAAAGAAATGCTGGCCAAAATGCTGGACGCCGGCATGAACGTCATGCGCCTGAACTTCTCCCACGGTGACTACGCCGAGCACGGCAGCCGCATCAGCAACCTGCGCGCTGTAATGGCCGAGACCGGCAAGCACGCAGCTATCCTGCTGGACACCAAGGGTCCGGAAATCCGTACCATGAAGCTGGAAGGCGGCAACGACGTCGCGCTGGTCGCGGGCCAGACTTTCACCTTCACCACCGACCAGACTGTGGTTGGCAACAAAGACAAAGTGGCTGTGACCTATGCAGGTTTCGCCAACGATCTGCGCGTCGGCAACCGGATCCTGGTTGATGACGGCCTGATCGGTCTGGACGTTATCGAAATCACCGAGCGCGAAGTTATCTGTAAAGTGCTGAACAACGGTGACCTGGGCGAGAACAAAGGCGTTAACCTGCCGGGCGTCTCCATCAAGCTGCCGGCGCTGGCCGAGAAAGACAAGCGCGACCTGATCTTTGGTTGCGAGCAAGGCGTTGATTTCGTTGCTGCTTCTTTCATCCGTAAGAAAGAAGACGTTCTGGAAATCCGTGAGCACCTGAAAGCCCACGGTGGCGAGAACATCCAGATCATCTCCAAGATCGAAAACCAGGAAGGTCTGGACAACTTCGACGAGATCCTGGCTGTTTCCGACGGCATCATGGTTGCTCGTGGCGACATGGGTGTAGAGATCCCGGTTGAAGAAGTTATCTTCGCCCAGAAGATGATCATCGCCAAGTGCAACAAAGCCCGCAAAGTGGTTATCACTGCCACCCAGATGCTGGACTCCATGATCAAGAACCCGCGTCCGACCCGCGCCGAAGCTGGTGACGTGGCCAACGCCATCCTGGACGGTACCGACGCAGTGATGCTGTCCGGTGAATCCGCCAAGGGTAAGTACCCGCTGGAAGCCGTGACCATCATGGCCACCATCTGCGAGCGTACCGATGCCGTGATGCCGTCCAACCTGTCTGCTGCCAACGACAGCAACAAGCTGCGCATCACCGAAGCCGTATGTAAAGGCGCCGTAGAGACCTCCGAGAAGCTGGACGCCCCGCTGATCGTGGTCGCTACCGAAGGCGGCAAATCTGCCAAGGCCATTCGCAAGTACTTCCCGAAAGCCTGGATCCTGGCGATCACCACCAACAAGAAAACTGCTGCCCAGCTGGTTCTGACCAAGGGTGTGGTTGCTCACGTGGTTGACAGCATCGCCTCTACCGACGATTTCTATCGCATCGGTAAAGAAGCCGCGCTGGAAATCGGCATGGGTCTGAAAGGTGACGTGGTTGTGATGGTCTCCGGTGCTCTGGTACCGAGCGGCACCACCAACACCGCTTCTGTTCACGTTCTTTAATCAGAGCTGAACGAGTTGAAAACGGCGCCTGCGGGCGCCGTTTTTTTTGTCCCTCCCCCCTGCTTACCTGACAAGCCCGGTGTTAGAATCCACGCGAATTTAATCTATGCGGGAAATCTCCCGAATATCGCGTAATAACCCGGAAGTTATATGCCCTCAATACGTTTTAAAAGAGTCTCGGCCACCCTATTGCCGCTGCTCTGTCTCCTCGCCAGCCTCTGCGTGCCGCAAGCCATGGCGCAAGATGTCCCCTCTCGCAACGCAGTTCAGCGAGCGCTGGATGGTCTGGGTAAATCAGAGACCCTGACCGTCAGTCAGCAAGCGGATCAGAAGTTGCTGACCGAAACCCTCGCTCTGCTCGACAGCATCGACAAGGAAGAGGCGAAGGCCAAGACCCAGGCCCAGCGGATCCGCAACCTGCCCACCGAGCTCAGAGAGATCAGTGCCAAGCTCGATGCCCTGACCAAGGGCAAGAGTGCCGAGCAGATCAAGAGCGAATACGCCAGCATGAGTCTGGCAGAGCTCGACAGCCGTCAGCCGGAAGTGCTGGCCAACATGCAGGCGGCCCAGGAGGCCCTCGGCGCCATCGGCAGCCAGCTCACCAGCTTGCAGACCCTGCCGGAGCGGGCCCAGGCCAGCATGAGCCGTGCCTACCAGCGCAGTCAGGAGATCCGTACCCGCCTCAACGCAGGTGAAAGCGTCTCCAGCGCCGAGAAGATGAAGCTCGGTGCCGAACTGGCCCTGCTCGACCTGCAACTGGCCCACCTGCAAAAGGAGCTGGATAACCGTACCAGCATGCAGGATCTGGCGATCAAGCAGCGCGACTACCAGAGTGCCCGTCTCGCCAGCGAAGAGCAGAAACTGCAGCTGTTGCAGGATCAGAGCAGCGCCAAGCGCCTCGGCGACACCGAAAAAACCGCCGAGCAGACCGGTGAACTGGTGGCGACCGAAGACAGCCCGCTGGTGCAAAAAGAGCAGGAGCTCAACCACCAGCTCAGCCAGCAGCTGATCGGTGCCACTACCAGTCTCAACTCGCTGGTACAGAAAAACCTGCAAGCCAAGAGCTGGCTGGAGCGCGGCATCCAGACCGAGCGCAACCTCAATGAACAGGTGCAGATGCTCAAGGGCAATCTGCTGCTGTCACGCATCCTCTATCAGCTCTACCAGCAGTTGGAAGCGGCGCCCACCATCGCCGTCAAAAACCTGGAAGAGCAGATCGCCGATCTGCATCTGGCCCAGTTTGAACTGAGCCAGCAGCGTGACCAGCTGTTCCAGAAGAACCTCTATCTGGACAATCTGATCGCCGGCAGCAAGGATCCGGTCAGCGAGGAGGACAAGGAGAGCCTTGCCAAGCTGCTCGACACCCGCATCAATCTGCTCGATCAGCTCAACCGCCAGCTCGACAGCCAGCTTACCAACGCCATCAGCCTGCAGCTGACCCAGCAGCAGCTGGCGCGGGTCTATGCCTCTATCGAATTTACCCTGCAGCAACACATCTTCTGGGTAAGCAGCAACAAGCCCATCGACAGCAAGTGGTTTATCAGCTGGCCCGCCCAGGCCTACAAACAGGCCTCCGACTGGGTATTGAAACCGGACTGGAAACGCTGGCGCGAAGAGCTCTTGGGGATCTCCCTGCTCGCCTTCCCGCTGCTGCTGATCGGCGGCCTGCTGGTCTGGAAACGTCCGGCGCTGGTTGAGCGCGAGAAGAAGATCACCAAGGACCTTGGCCGTTTCCGTCAGGACAGCCAGTGGCACACCCCGCGCGCCCTGCTCTATACCGTGCTGCAACGCCTGCCGGGCAGCATGTTCATTCTGGCTGGCGGTCTGCTGCTCACCTACTGCGGTCTGCTCAGTCCCAAGCTGATGTTCCAGATCACCCTGAACCTCGCCCTCGGTTATCTGGTGTTCAGCGTCTATCTGGCGGTGATGCGCCCGGGCGGCATCGCCGAAACCCACTTCCGGATCCCGAAAGCGGAGCTGCAGGCCAAGCGCAACAGCATGCGCTACATCTGGTTACCACTGCTGCCGCTCATCATGCTCGCAACCAAGGCGGTGGTTGAACCCTCCACCCTGGGCAACGACGTGATCGGCCAGGCCATGACCCTGACCCTGCTGGGGCTGGCCGCCTATCTGGTGTTCCCCATCTCCCGCGCCCGCATCAAGGGCGAGGCGAGCATGCAGAAGTCGCTGATCGCCATTGCCCTGGCGCTGGCACCGGTGGCGCTGATCGTGCTGGCCGTGCTCGGTTACTACTACACCGCGCTGAAGCTGACCGGTCGCCTGATCGAATCCTTCTACCTCATCATCATCTGGAGCCTGGTCTACCGCACCGCCCTGCGTGGTCTGGAGCTGGCTGCCCGTCGTCTGGCCTACCGCCGTGCGGTGGCCAAGCGTGAGCACAAATCTTCGGAAGATGCGGAAGGTGGCGAGTCCATCGAAGAGCAGCCCATGGATCTGGAGGATGTCAGCCAGCAGTCCCTGCGTCTGACCCGTACCGTGCTGATGCTGATCTTCGGCGTCGCCTTCTACTGGCTCTGGTCCGATCTGGTCGCGGTCTTCTCCTACCTCGACAGCATGGTGCTGTGGCACCGCAGTGAAGGCACCGGCGCCAACGCCGTGCTGTTCCCCATCAGCCTGAGTGACGTGCTGATCGGCTTCCTGCTGCTCGGCGGGGCATGGTCACTGGCGCGCAACCTGCCGGGCTTGCTGGAGGTGCTGGTGCTCTCCAAGCTCAATCTGGCTCAGGGGACCGCCTACGCCATCACCACCATGCTCAACTACGTGCTGATCGGCTTTGGCTCCCTCACCGCTCTCTCCATGATGGGCGTGCAGTGGGACAAGCTGCAGTGGGTAGCGGGTGGTCTGTCAGTCGGTATCGGTTTCGGCATGAAGGAGATCCTCTCCAACTTCGTCTCCGGCATCATCATCCTGTTCGAGCGTCCGGTGCGGATCGGTGACACCGTCACCATCGGCTCCTTCTCCGGTACCGTCTCGCGGATCCGCATTCGCGCCACCACCCTGACCGACTTCGACCGCAAAGAGGTGATCATCCCCAACCAGCAGCTGATGACAGAACGGCTCATCAACTGGTCGCTGAGTGACACCGTCACCCGGGTGATCGTGCGGGTGGGCGTGGCGTACGGCTCGGATCTGGAGCTGACCCGCACCCTGCTCAAACAGGCGGCCGACGAAAACAGCCGCGTGCTGAAAGACCCAGCCCCCATCGTCTACTTCCTCACCTTTGGCGCCAGTACTCTGGATCACGAGCTGCGCTTCTTCGTGAGCGAACTGGGAGACCGCAACCCGGCGGTGGACGAGTTGAACCGCAAGATCGACCAGCTGTTCCGCGAGAACGGCATCGAGATCGCCTTCAACCAGATGGATGTCTACATCAAGAACATGCAGGGCGAAGAGCAGAAGGTGGAGTCCAACTCCGCCGCCCTGCCGCCGCCCGCGGAAGATGGCAAGCAGCCAGCCTGATAGCGAACTGCACAGTTCTGATGACAACAGCCGCTCACCCAGGTGAGCGGCATTTTTATGTTCCCGTTGCCACGACCGTCCACTCAGGCAACCGCCGGAGAGTGATAAATGAGTTTACCCGCTGCGGTCTCTCACCTAATGTAGGCTGACGAACGGGAGAGCAGGGAGCCGCGTTTTCGCCCATGGATGACCAACAACTAGAGCACATTCTGTTTCGCTCCTTTGATGTGATCCCGCTCCCAATCCTGGTGTCCGAGTCGACAGCCAGCCAGGGTCATATGTCACCCGACCGGATCCCCCTGCGTCGCCATCTCTTCCTCAACAGGGCCTTTCGCGAACAGCTGGGCTATGAGCTGCAGGATCTGCCGGACATGGAGAGCTGGTTTCACCTCGCCTATCCCGATGAGAGCTATCGCAACTCGGTAATTCAGGCTTGGCATAACCAGATAGAGCAGAGCCTGCACCATGGACTGGAGGTCGTCGAGATGCCGGCGCTGATCCGATGCAAGAGTGGCCACTCTCGCTGGTTTATCGTCACCGCCCAGCTGGGGGCAGATGCCATCCCGGATAGCCATATCGTCACCTTTCGCGATATCCACGACCTGCAATGCATGGTAGAAGAGGTGAGCCGCCTCTCCTGCACCGATCCGCTCACCGAACTGACCAACCGGCGTGGCGCCCAGCAACAGTTGCAGGCCCTTTGGTTGCAAGGTGAGCCCCTCTCGGTGGTGTTGGGAGATATCGACCATTTCAAACAGGTCAATGACCGCTACGGCCATCCTGCGGGCGATGCCGCGCTCTGCGCCGTCGCCCACGCCATGGCGGGCCAGCTGTTGCCGGGGGAGAGTCTGGCCCGTTGGGGCGGAGAGGAGTTCCTGCTGATCCTGCCTGGTTGCGATATTGAACAGGCGGCACGGCGCGCCGAACAGCTGCGCCAGCATGTCAGTACCACCCGCTTGCCATGGCAGGGGACGCAGCTATCTCTCACCATCAGTCTGGGGTGTGCCAGCATGAAGGGGCAGGAGAGCATCGACTATCTGCTGATGATGGCCGACCGGGCCCTTTATCAGGCAAAGGATCAGGGCCGTAACCGGGTTGTCATCTCGACAGAATAGAGTGGTAATCAGAACGGAAAGCCGACTCGCGGCCATAAAAAAACCGAAGCACAAGGCTTCGGTTTTTTACTGCGCAACTGGCGTGAGCCAGCCGGGCATTACTTCTTGATACGGATAACCGGGGTCTCGCCCACAGTCACGGCACCAGTCATTTTGATCAGCTCTTTGATCTCGTCCATGTTGGAGATGACAACCGGAGTCAGGGTAGACTTGGCTTTCGCTTCCAGAACGGCCAGATCGAACTCGATGATGGTGTCGCCGCGCTTGACCTGTTGACCTTCCTGAGCGATACGCTTGAAGCCTTCGCCTTTCAGTTCAACGGTGTCGATACCGAAGTGAACGAACAGCTCGATACCGGAGTCGGATTCCAGAGAGAACGCGTGGTTGGTCTCGAAAATCTTGCCGATGGTGCCATCGCACGGCGCAACCATCTTGTTGCCAGCCGGCTTGATGGCGATACCGTCACCAACGATCTTCTCGGCGAAGACAACGTCAGGCACATCTTCGATCGGCACGATTTCGCCAGACAGCGGAGCAAAGATTTCGATGCCGCCGGTATCAGCGCTATCGTCGGACACCAGTTTCTTCAGTTTGTCGAACAGACCCATAGTAAAAGCTCCTAAAGATGATTTGTCGCTGTTTGCAGCCGATCTTAGCAGACTGCCTTCTGCTTGATAAAGTTATCTACGCACGCTTCGATTTCAGCAGCGGTGGCAAAGCTCAATGCCTGGTCAGCCATTGCCTTCACATCTTCGAAGCTGGTGTTGCGGATAAGCTTCTTGATACGCGGTACAGAGATGGCGCTCATGGAGAACTCATCCAGACCCATACCCAGCAGCAGCAGGGTGGCGCGCTCGTCACCAGCCAGTTCACCACACATACCGGTCCACTTGCCTTCGGCGTGGGACGCATCGATAACCATCTTGATCAGGGTCAGGACGGAGGGTGACAGCGGGTTGTACATAGCGGAGATCATCTCGTTACCGCGATCGACAGCCAGGGTGTACTGGGTCAGGTCGTTGGTACCGATACTGAAGAAATCCACTTCCTTGGCCAGATGATGAGCCATCACGGCAGCGGCCGGGGTCTCGATCATGATACCCACTTCGATGGATTCATCAAAGGCTTTGCCTTCAGCACGCAGTTCGGCTTTCAGGGTCTCTACGGTCGCTTTCAGGCTACGGAACTCTTCGACAGAGATGATCATCGGGAACATGATGCGCAGTTTGCCGAAGGCAGACGCACGCAGAATGGCCCTCAGCTGAGCGTGCATGATGTCTTCGCGGTCGAAGAAAATACGCACGGCACGCCAGCCCAGGAAGGGGTTCATCTCTTTCGGGAAATTCATGTACGGCAGCTCTTTGTCGCCGCCAATGTCCATGGTACGCACGATGATCGGCTGATCCGGCATCGCTTCGGCCACTTCTTTGTAGGCTTTGAACTGCTCGTCTTCGGTCGGCAGCGCGTCACGGTCCATGAACAGGAACTCGGTACGGTACAGACCCACGCCTTCGGCGCCATTACGGATGGCACCTTCGGTATCCTTGACGGTACCGATGTTGGCGCACACTTCGACCTGGTGACCATCCAGCGTGATGGCAGGCAGATCTTTCAGCTTGGCCAGCTCATCTTTCTCGGCCTGGAACTGAGCCTGGAACTTCTTGGCTTCGTTCAGCTGTTCAGCGGTCGGATTGATGATGATCTGGTTATTGATCGCATCCAGCACCAGCATGTCACCGTTCTTGACGCGCTCGGTGATGTCGTTGGTGCCTACCACGGCCGGCAGCTCCAGGGAGCGGGCCATGATGGAGGTGTGAGAGGTACGGCCACCGATATCGGTGACGAAACCCAGCACATATTTCAGGTTGATCTGAGCGGTTTCAGACGGGGTCAGGTCTTTGGCGACCAGGATCACCTCTTCGTCGATGGTGCTCAGGTTGACAACGGCGATGCCCAGCACGTTCTTCACCAGACGGGTACCGATGTCACGGAAGTCGGTGGCGCGCTCGCGCAGATAGGGGTCATCCAGCTCGGCCATCATCTTGGCGTACTGCTCGATCACCTCATAGATGGCTTTGTCGGCGGATGCCTTGTTCTCTTTGATGAAGGATTTGATATCCCCTTCCAGCTCCTCATCTTCGAGCAACATGATGTGGCCTTCGAAGATGGCCTCTTTTTCCTCACCGAAGGTGCGACCGGCCATCTCTTTGATGGCTTCCAGCTGGGCAGCTGACTTGGTACGAGCTTCGAGGAAACGGTTGATCTCGGCATCAATCTGATCAGCAGAAATTTTGCCCTGATTGATAACGATTTCATCTTCTTTAAGAAGAAGCGCCTTACCGAATGCGATACCGGGGGACGCAAGAATGCCAGATATCATAATCCTTCCTATTAAAACGACTGTGGGGGAGGAATCTAAAGCTGGATTACTCCAGCTCGTCCATCAGGGCAACCAGCTTCTCAACAGCTTGCTGGGCATCCGGGCCGTCAGCCTGGATGGTTACGTTGGTGCCCTTGGTCAGGCCCAGGGTCTGCAGCTTGAACAGGCTCTTGGCGCTGGCGGACTTGCCACCGGAGACCACAGTGATCTCGCTTTGGAATTCTTTGGCTTCTTTCACGAACTGAGCTGCCGGACGGGTGTGCAGGCCGTTTTCAGCAGTAATAACAACAGACTTCTCGTACATGGTTTCACCCCATATTATTGATATTTTTTGGTGGATTGGTCGTTTTTGAAGCAACCTGACCCACCGTGTCAGTATGGATATGTTGTAAAGTAACGAAAGCAGACCCGCAATGGTTTAATCCAGGTCAAGTTTCTGTGCAGTAATCGGCGCGCTGGTTGGCAATTTTCAGTTATTGGGCTACAAGCCGCATCAGGACTGGCCTGAAATTATTTTATAACGAAAAATAACACTTTGTTACTTTGTGATACCCAGCCAGCAAACACCGCGTGACGCCGCACAGGATATGAGATTTAGAGCGGAATGTCTGCTTTTTTTCTCACTCCGGAACTTGTTATTTTACCCCAAAAAATAAGGATCAAGTGACACTATCAGGGGTTGAGTCTAGCCCATAAAGAAGCGGCGCTCTTGGGAGCGCCGCTGTTTTGAAAGATTCCGATCAGTTACTGCTGCAGTTCCTGCTCGCTGAACACCCCGGCAAACAGGGCGCTGGAGAGGTAACGCTCCGCCGCACTCGGCAGGATGACCACAATGGTTTTGCCCGCAAATTCCGGCAGCTCGGCCAGACGGCTGGCAGCCACCACCGCAGCACCGGAGCTGATACCGGCCAGGATCCCCTCCTCCTCCATCAGGCGGCGAGCCATCTCGATAGCTTCGTCACTGGTCACCTGCTCGACCCGGTCAATCAGGGAGAGGTCGAGGTTGCCCGGGATAAAGCCGGCGCCGATACCCTGGATCTTGTGGGGGCCCGGTTTGATCTCTTCACCGGCCAGCTTCTGGCTGATGACCGGCGACTCGGCAGGTTCGACCGCAACAGAGACCACCGCCTTGCCCTGGGTCTTCTTCAGGTAGCGGGAGACACCGGTAATGGTGCCGCCGGTACCGACCCCGGCCACGAACACATCCACCTCACCGTCAGTGGCATCCCAAATCTCGGGGCCAGTGGTCTTTTCGTGGATCTCCGGGTTGGCTGGGTTTTCAAACTGTTGCAACAGCACGTATTTGCCCGGCTCGGACTCGAGGATCTCGTTGGCCTTGGCAATGGCGCCCTTCATGCCGAGCGGCCCTTCGGTCAGCACCAGATTGGCACCGAGCGCCTTGAGCAGCTTGCGGCGCTCCAGACTCATGGTTGCCGGCATGGTCAGGGTAATGGGATAGCCGCGAGCAGCCGCAACAAATGCCAGAGCAATACCCGTGTTGCCGCTGGTGGGCTCGATGATCTCCTTACCCTTGGTCAGGATGCCACGCTTCTCGGCATCCCAGATCAGGTTGGCGCCGATCCGGCACTTGACGCTGAAGCTGGGGTTGCGGCTCTCGATCTTGGCCAGCACGCGGCCTTTGGTAACACGGTTGAGACGAACCAGCGGGGTGTGACCGATAGTCTGGCTATTGTCCTCAAAAATTTTGCTCATGGTGCTATCCCTGTGTTTGTTACGACGATGAAACAAGATTACCCTGTGGTTTCTGAATGAGAAGTGACTATTCGTTATAACCATATGGTATTACAACATATAGAGCTTATTCTCTCTGGCCCCTGACTCCGGGAGCCAATCGTCAAAGGAACCGACGTTATGGGATTTTCAGGAAGCAGCCAGTATCTCGCCTCCGATGCATTGAAGATGGCAGTCAATGCCGCCATCACCCTCGAAAAACCGCTGCTGATCAAAGGGGAGCCGGGCACCGGCAAGACGGTGCTGGCGGAAGCGGTCGCCAATCATCTTGGCACCGATCTCATTGCCTGGCATATCAAGTCCACCACCAAGGCCCAACAGGGACTCTACGAATATGATGCGGTGGCCCGGCTGCGCGACTCCCAGCTCGGCGATCCCAGAGTGGCCGATATCAGCCACTACATTCGTAAAGGCAAGTTGTGGCAGGCCTTCAGCGCCGAGCAGCGACCTGTGCTGCTGATCGACGAGATCGACAAGGCCGACATCGAATTTCCCAACGATCTGCTGCTGGAGCTGGATCGGATGGAGTTCGATGTCTACGAGACCGGCGAACGAGTCAAGGCACGCCAGCGGCCGGTGGTCATCATCACCTCCAACAACGAAAAAGAGCTGCCGGATGCCTTCCTGCGCCGCTGCTTCTTTCACTACATCCGCTTCCCCGACAAGGCCGAGATGCAGGCCATCGTCAAACTCCACTACCCCGACCTCAAGGAGAGCCTGCTTGGCGAGGCAATGGAGCTCTTCTTCGAGCTGCGCGAGGTAGAGGGGCTGCGCAAGAAGCCCTCCACCTCGGAGCTGCTGGACTGGATCCGCCTGCTGCTGGCCGACGATATCGCCCCCGAGGCAATGCGTGCCCGCGAGCCCGGCAAGCTGGTGCCCGCGCTATATGGCGCCCTGCTCAAGACCGAGCAGGACCTGCATCTCTTCGAGAAGCTCGCCTTTCTGGCCCGGCGCGGCAGCTGACCCATGCTGATCGACTTTTTTACCCACCTGCGCCGCCACAAGCTGCCGTGCAGCCTGCGTGAGCTGCTGGACTTGCACGCCGCACTGGCTGCCCGGCTGGTCGCTGTCGATATGGAGGAGTTCTACCAGCTCTCCCGCTGCCTGCTGGTAAAAGACGAGGCCCACTACGATCGCTTCGATCGCGCCTTCGCCGAATACTACGAGGGGCTGGAAGCCATCCCCCTGCTGCCGGAAAGCCTGCCCGAGGAGTGGCTGCGCAAGGAGTTCGAACGGCTGTTGAGCCCAGAGGAGAAGGCACAGCTCAAATCCCTCGGCGGACTCGACAAGCTGCTGGAAACCCTTACTCAGCGGCTGAACGAGCAGAAAGAGCGCCATGCCGGTGGCAACAAGTGGGTAGGGACCGGTGGCAGCAGCCCGTTTGGTCACGGCGGTTTTCACCCCGAGGGAGTCCGCATGGGTGGAGAGGGGCTGCATGGCAAGGCGGCCAAGGTGTGGGAGGCCAGACATTATCGCAACTTCAGCGACGACTCACCGCTTGGCCAGCGCGCCATTCAGCTCGCGCTGCGCAAACTCAGACGCTGGGTGCGCAAAGGCAATCCCGACGAGCTGGATCTCGACGACACCATAAAAAGTTCTGCCCGCCAGGGCTGGCTCGATGTGAAACTGCGGCCCGAGCGCCACAACGGGGTGAAGCTGTTGGTTTTCTTCGATGTGGGAGGCTCCATGGATGCCCACGTGGCCGAGGTGCAGCGCCTCTTCTCCGCCCTGCGCCACGAGTTCAAGCATCTGGAGTACTTCTATTTTCACAACTGCCTCTACGACTTCGTCTGGAAGGATAACGAGCGCCGCTTTGAGGAGCGGTTCGATACCCTGCGGCTACTGCGCACCTACGGCAGCGACTACCGGGTGATCCTGGTGGGGGATGCCACCATGGGCCCCTACGAGATCACCTGGCCAGGCGGCAGTGTCGAGCAGTGGAACGAAGAGTCGGGTCAGGTGTGGCTTACCCGCTTGCAGCAGCACTTTCCCAAACTGGTGTGGATCAACCCCACCCCGCGCCGGGAGTGGCTCTGGCATCCCTCCATCAAGCTGATGAATGACGTGGTTGGCGGGCGAATGCATCCGCTGACCCTGGCGGGTCTCGCTGCGGCGATCGACCAGCTGTAACCCTCTCTACCCTATAAACCGACAAGCCGGGAACGCACCCGGCGAGGAGCAAAGATGACCTCTATCGTGATCAGTGGCTCAGGCCTCTATACCCCACCCTTTGCCGTCAGCAATGAAGAGCTGGTGGCTGCCTTCAACCAGTATGTGGATCTCTACAACGAGGAGAACGCCTCTGCCATCGACGCCGGCCAGCTCCCCGCCAAGCAGCACTCCAGCTGCGAGTTCATCGAGAAGGCTTCCGGCATCAAGAGCCGTTATCTGGTGAGCCGCGAGGGGGTGCTCAACCCCGATATCATGCAGCCGCTGCTGGCGGAGCGGCCCGATGAGATGCCCTCCATCATGGTGGAGATGGCGGTGGCCGCCGCCGAGCAGGCGCTGATCGCCGCCGGTCGCGAGCCCGGCGAGATCGATTTGGTGATCGTGGCCGCCTCCAACATGCCGCGCCCCTACCCGGCGCTGGCTATCGAGCTGCAGCACTATCTGGGGGCGAGCGGCATGGCCTTTGACATGAACGTGGCCTGCTCGTCCGCCACCTTCGGCATCAAGACAGCCGCCGACATGCTGGCGGCTGGCACCGCCAATGTGGCGCTGGTAGTCAATCCGGAGATCTGCTCGGGGCACCTCAATTTTCGCGATCGGGATAGTCACTTTATCTTCGGCGATGCCTGCACCGCGGTGCTGCTGGAGCGGGAAGCCGATTGCAAGGTGGCCAATCCATGGCAACTGGTGGCCAGCAAGCTGGTGACCCAATACTCCAACAACATCCGCAACAACTTCGGCTTTCTGAACCGGCTGAGCCCGCGCACCCGCTACGGCGACGACAAGCTGTTTCGCCAGCAGGGGCGCAAGGTGTTCAAGGAGGTGTTACCGCTGGTGTGCGACCAGATTGCCAACCAGCTCGACGAGCAGGGCTGGCCCGCCGAGAGCCTGAACCGGCTCTGGCTCCATCAGGCCAACCTCACCATGAACCAGTTCATCGGTCGCAAGCTGCTCGGTCACGATGCCAGCCAGCAGGAGGCGCCGATCATTCTCGACAGCTACGGCAACACCAGCTCGGCAGGCTCCATCATTGCGTTTCACCTTCACAACGGTGACCTTCCTGCCGGGGCCCGCGGCGTCCTCTGCTCGTTTGGTGCCGGTTACTCCATCGGCAGTCTGCTGCTACAACGACAGTAACAGAGTGCGCGGGGAAAATGGCCCGCGCCCTGCACTCTGGTTGGGGCTTGGTACTGTTTCGCCACTAGCCCCTCTCCCAGCCCCCCTTGCGAGAGGAGAAGATGGGCATAAGAGAGTGGTCAGACCATGACTATTGATCCGAAAACACCGGACTACTGTGACAACGCATACCGACAAGCCATTGATGAAAAACTTATTTTTCAGATTGGTTGCAATTTTTGAGTACCATGGTGCAACGGGGCGATATCTGGATCACAAGATGACAGGAAAAGGCTGCAATTTGTCATCCTTTGCCAATGATGGCTTCCAATGAATTCGAGGTTTGCTATCATCCGGAGACATTTCTAATCTGTCGCCGGCTACAAAAGAATCCCCTCATGTACACACAGTTCTTCGGCCTATCTGAACCGCCCTTCTCTATCTCGCCCAATCCCAAATACCTCTATATGAGTGAGCGCCACGGCGAAGCCCTTGCTCACCTCAACTACGGATTGCAGGATGGCGGCGGCTTTGTGCTGCTGACCGGCGAAGTGGGCACTGGCAAAACCACCGTCTCCCGCTGCCTGTTGCAGCAGTTGCCAGCAGAGACCGAGATCGCCTACATCCTCAACCCCTCCCTGACCGAACGGGATCTGCTGGCCGCCATCTGTGACGAGTTTCAACTCCCCTACCCCGCCGAGGCCGGGATCAAGCAACTGTTCGACCTGATCCGCGACCACCTGCTGGCCAACCTGACCGCAGGCAAGCGCAGCGTGGTACTGGTGGATGAGGCCCAACATCTGTTGCCCGGGGTATTGGAGCAGTTGCGTCTGCTGACCAACCTGGAAACCGACGAGAAAAAACTGCTGCAAATCGTGCTGATCGGCCAACCCGAACTGCAACAGATGCTGCGCCTGCCCCTGTTGCGCCAACTGGCCCAGCGCATCACCGCCCGCTACCACCTGCTGCCCCTCTCCGCCACCGATGTGGATGCCTACGTCCGCTTCCGGCTGCAAGTAGCCGGTTGTGTGCAGCCCATTTTTACCCCCAGAGCGATCCAGACGCTGCATCGGCTCTCCGGCGGCATTCCGCGCCTGATCAACCTCATCTGCGATCGCGCCCTGCTCGCCGCCTTCGCCCGTGGCAGCTACAAGATTGTCCACAGCGATATCAGCCAGGCCGCCTTCGAGGTCAATGGCGTTCGGGACGAAGGGAGCTGGGCCTCCGGTCTGATGGTGACGCTGGCGGGCGCCCTGCTGGTGGCCGCAGGCTGGTGGGGCTGGCAATTTTTCGGCGTGTTCCCCACCCGTCCGGTAGTCAAGGTCGAGGTACCAGTCACCATCGACGAAACCGCCGAGCAGCAGGAGCAGCTGACCGAGGCGATCAATCAGGCCATCGACCCCGACAGCGCCATGCAGAATCTCTATCGGGTCTGGGGTTATGAACCGGAACCGTTCGAGGCAACATGTGACAACGCGCCCCGTGCCGGTCTGCGCTGTCAGGAGGGAGAGGCAAGCCTCGACGAGCTGCGCGCCCTGCAGTATCCCGCCATGATCACGCTCACTGACCAGAATGGCGGTCTCTATTACGCCACCCTGGTCAATCTGGGGCCAAGCAAGGCCAGCCTGATGATCGGCAACCAGAGCTGGCAAGTGGATCGCCAGTGGCTCACCGACAACTGGGGTGGCAGCTATACCCTGCTCTGGCGCATGCCGAAAGGGGGCGTCAGCCTGATCGCCAGCAATGCCGGACAGACCCAGATCCAGTGGCTCGACAACGCCCTGAGCCGAGCATTGCAACAACCCGAACGCAAGGTGCGCCGTTTCGATGGCGAGCTCAAGACCAAACTGCAGCAGTTCCAGCGGGATCAGGGGCTCACCCCTGATGGCATCGCCGGCAGCAACACCCTGCTGCGGCTCAACGCTCTCTCCGGCGAACCCATGCCAAGACTGGAGGAGGCCTCCTGATGTCTACCCTGCTCAATGCTCTGCGCCGTGCCCAGCAGCCTTCGCAACAGAGCCATATTCCCGCCATGGGGCTAGCAGTAGCCCGCGAAGAGACGCAACCCGCGCGCCGTATCGGCTGGCTGCTGGCCCCCCTTGCCCTGCTACTGGGGGCGGGTGCCAACTATGGCTGGCATCTAATCCACCTGCGTCCCATCGAGGAGAAGGTGGAGGTAAAAGAGGTGATTGCCTCCCCCTTCGTGCGGGTTGAGCCCAAGGCGATGGTGACCCGTCCGCTGCCCCCGCCCCTGCCGGAACCTGTGGTGCAGCAGCCCAGGGTTGCTGCAGCTGCCAGCAATCCGGCAACCAGTCGACCGACCTTGGCCGAACAGCTGATGCGCGCCCTCAACGAAACACCGCTGCAACAGGAATCGGGTACAGTTCCCCAAGGCGTGCAGCCGGCCCAGCTGATGTCGCTGAATGCCGCTCCGCTTTCGGTTCGCCAGCAAGTGCCCGCATTCAGCTATGGCTCCCATGTGTTCTCATCCAATCCGGCCAAGCGGGCCGTGGTGCTCAATGGCCGGGAATATCGGGAAGGAAGCGAAATCGCCCCCGGAGTCCTGCTCGCCACCATAGACCAGCAGTACATTGTGCTGCAGGTCGGAGGCCAGAGCGTAACCCTCAAGGCGTTGCAGGATTGGCGAGGGTGAGTACGCACCTGTCCCTGATGATCGCTGGCCAGCAGGATGCGCCTCACCTGAGTGACACTTTTATGAGCATTCAAAGGGTTACGGTGTGATGAAATATCCATTTTTACAGTTTGGTGTGCCCGGACCCGTTGTGTCACAGCACGCAGCCGTACACAATACGCAGCCGCCCCAGAACCTGGAATTTGTTGATTAATATGACGCTACGATTCAGGGATGACATCTTGACCCTGCTGCTGGCCCGGTGCCGGCAGCTTCCTTTGACTCACGTCACTGGAGTGTTCTTTCTGGCGCTGCTGTTGATGCTGGCACAACAGAGCGCAGCACTCACCTGGCGCTTGCTCACCCTGGCAAACCCGCAATCCAGCCAGCCGTGGCAACCTTCCACCGTAGCGGTCAGCGGCCAGAGCAGCCCGCGCCTTGAGCTGGATGAGGTAAGCCGACTGGCGCTGTTTGGCAAGGCGATCCCCAAGGCGCAGGCCAAAGCCGCAGTGGCCGCCAATGCGCCGCGTACCCAGCTCAATGCCCAACTCAACGGGGTGCTGGCCAGCTCAGATCCATCCAAATCCATCGCTATCATCGCCATGTCCGGCATCCAGAACTCATATGGTATTGGCGACATGATTGACGGCACCCAGGCGCGGATCCGGCAGGTCTATCCGGATCGGGTGATCATCGAGCGGGATGGCCGCGACGAGACCCTGATGCTGGATGGCGAGGAGTATGGCAAGCCGCTGCCGCAAACCAACTCTGCTCCTCTTGGCTCCCTGCGCAGCGAGCTGATGGCCGACCCGGGCAAGATCACCGATTACCTCAATATTTCACCGGTTCAAGTGGATGGCCGCATGACCGGCTATCGCCTCAACCCGGGCCCCCATCCGGAATTTTTCAACCAGAGCGGGCTGCAGGCCAATGACCTGGCCATCAGCATCAACGGGCTGGATTTACGGGACAACATGCAAGCCATGCAGGCGATGCAGCAGCTGGCTGGCGCAACGGAAATGACAGTGACCGTCGAGCGACAGGGCGAACAGTTCGATGTCTATGTGCGCTTGTCAGAATAATGATTTGGAGTCGTACCAATAATGACAACTAAAGGGAAAGGCTGGCGTCTGGCCACTATCGCAGCGGCACTGATGATGGCGGGCTCAGCCTGGGCCACCGAATACTCTGCCAGTTTCAAGAACACCGACATTGAAGAGTTCATCAATACGGTGGGCAAGAACCTCAATAAAACCATCATCATAGAGCCTTCGGTGCGCGGCAAGATCAACGTGCGCAGCTACGACCTGCTCAACGAGGAGCAGTACTACCAGTTCTTTCTGAGCGTACTCGACGTCTACGGCTTTGCCGTGGTGCCGATGGATAACGGCGTGCTCAAGATACTGCGCTCACGGGATGCCAAGACCTCCGCCATTCCGGTGGTGGATGGCAGCAACCCGGGCATGGGCGACGAGATGGTGACCCGGGTCGTGCCGGTGCGCAACGTCTCGGTGCGTGAACTGGCTCCCCTGCTGCGCCAGCTCAACGATAACGCCGGTGGTGGCAATGTGGTGCACTACGAGCCCTCAAACGTGCTGCTCATCACCGGCCGCGCTGCCGTGGTCAATCGTCTGGTGGAAGTGGTCAACCGGGTCGACCGTGCTGGCGATCAGGATGTGGACATCATCAAGCTCAAGTTTGCCTCGGCGGGCGAGATGGTTCGCTTGGTGACCAACCTCAACAAGGATGGCAATCCGCAAGGAGGCACCGCCTCCCTGCTGCTCTCCCCCAAGGTGGTGGCTGACGAGCGCACCAACTCGGTGGTAGTGAGTGGAGAGCCGAAAGCGCGCGCCCGCATCATCCAGATGGTACGCCAGCTCGACCGTGACCTGCAGAGTCAGGGCAATACCCGGGTCTTCTATCTCAAATATGGCAAGGCCAAGGACATGGTCGATGTGCTCAAGGGGGTCAGCTCCAGCATCGAGGCCGACAAGAAAGGGGGTGGCAGCGCAGCCGCTACCAGTGGCGGCAGTATCGGCGGCGGCAAGCTGGCCATCTCGGCCGACGAGACTACCAATGCTCTGGTCATCACCGCCCAACCAGACGTGATGGCCGAGCTCGAACAGGTCATCGCCAAGCTCGACATCCGCCGCGCCCAGGTGCTGGTAGAGGCGATCATCGTCGAAATGCAGGATGCCGATGGCCTCAACCTCGGCGTCCAGTGGGGCAATGCCAATGGCGGCGGTACCCAGTTCACGAACACAGGGCTCCCCATCACTGGTGCCATCGCCGCGGGCAAGGATTACCAGAATGGCAAGACCGATGGTGCTGCCAAGTTGCTAGAGAGCTTTAACGGGATGGCTGCCGGTTTCTATCACGGCGACTGGGCCATGCTGGCGACGGCGCTGGCCTCCAATACCAAGAACGATATTCTCTCCACCCCGAGTATCGTCACCATGGATAACAAGGAGGCCTCCTTCAACGTCGGTCAGGAGGTTCCGGTCCAGAGCGGCTCACAGACCTCCACTACCAGTGATCAGGTGTTCAGCACTATCGAGCGCAAGACAGTGGGCACCAAGCTGACGGTCACGCCGCAGATCAATGAAGGGGATTCGGTGCTGCTCAACATCGAGCAGGAAGTCTCGAGCGTGGGTAAACAGGCAACAGGAACAGACGGTCTGGGACCCACCTTCGATACCCGTACCGTCAAGAACTCCGTGCTGGTAAAGAGTGGCGAAACCGTGGTGCTGGGCGGCCTGATGGATGAGCAGACCAAGGAGGAGATCTCCAAGGTACCACTACTCGGCGATATCCCGGTACTGGGCTATTTGTTCCGTTCTACCGCCAACAGTACCTCCAAGCGCAACCTGATGGTCTTTATCCGGCCCACCATCTTGCGCGATGCGGACGTCTACTCCGGCATCTCCAGTAACAAGTACAGTCTGTTCCGCGCCGAGCAGCTCAATGCGGCCTCGCAGGAGGGCTACCTCACCTCCCCCGCCCGTCAGGTATTGCCCGCCTACGGTCAGGATGTGATGGTATCACCCGAGCTGCAAAAAGAGATTCAGAAGCAGATCAACGAGATGCAGAACAGACAGCAGAGCGCCGTCGAAACCACCACCCCCTTTGTGCAGAGCCGTCCCTGATGAGTGCCTACCATCTTGACGGCGGCGAGTTGCCGCCCCCGCTGCCGGAGCTGCCCTTCGCCTTTGCCCGCAATTTCGGGGTGATCCTGATTGAGCGGGAAGGGGCACCTGTGTTGCAGTGCCGCCCCGGCGTAACCCCGCAAGCCCTGCTGGAAGTACGGCGGGTAGCCGGTTGCCGCTTCGCGGTAGAGCAGCTCGACAACGAGTCCTTCGAAGAGCTGCTGATGGCCCACTATCAGCGCGACTCCTCCGAGGCACGTCAGCTGATGGAAGATCTCGGCAACGAGATGGACTTCTTTGCGCTGGCCGAAGAGCTGCCCCAGAGCGAAGACCTGCTGGACGCTGATGACGACGCCCCCATCATTCGCCTCATCAACGCCATGCTGAGCGAGGCGATCAAGGAGGAGGCCTCAGATATCCATATCGAGACCTTCGAGCGGGCACTGGTGATCCGGTTTCGCATCGATGGGGTGCTGCGGGAGATCCTGCGTCCCCATCGCAAGCTGGCCTCACTGCTGGTCTCGCGGATCAAGGTGATGTCGCGGATGGACATCGCCGAAAAGCGGGTGCCGCAGGATGGCCGCATCTCGTTGCGCATCGGCGGCCGCGCCGTCGACGTGCGGGTCTCCACCATGCCGTCCAGCTACGGCGAGCGGGTGGTACTGCGTCTGCTCGACAAGAACACCATTCGCCTCGAGCTCAAGCAGCTCGGCATGACGGCGCGCAACCGCAGCATCATCAGCGAGCTTATCCGCAAGCCCCACGGCATTATCCTGGTCACCGGCCCGACCGGTTCAGGTAAATCCACCACCCTCTATGCGGCGCTCTCCGAAATCAACTCTCGGGATCGCAACATTTTGACGGTGGAAGACCCCATCGAATATGACCTCGAAGGAGTGGGCCAGACCCAGGTCAACAGCAAGGTAGACATGACCTTCGCCCGCGGCCTGCGCGCCATTCTGCGCCAGGATCCGGATGTGGTGATGGTGGGGGAAATCCGTGACCTCGAGACCGCCCAGATCGCGGTACAGGCATCCCTCACCGGTCACCTGGTGATGTCGACCCTGCACACCAATACCGCCATCGGCGCCATCACCCGGATGCGGGACATGGGGATCGAGCCCTTCCTGCTCTCCTCCTCCCTGCTGGCGGTGCTGGCCCAGCGGCTGGTGCGCACCCTCTGCCCCGATTGCCGCGCCCCGCGCCCGGCCACCGAGCAGGAGCGTCTCGCCATGGGCATCAAGCTGGAGCCGGATCAGCCTATCTGGCATCCGGTGGGCTGCGAACAGTGCAACCACACCGGCTATCGCGGTCGCACCGGCATCCACGAACTGGTGGTGGTTGACGAGGCGGTGCGTGAAGCCATTCACGGTGCCAGCGGCGAGATGACCATTGAACGGCTGATCCGCGGCCACACCCCCAGCATCCGCCGCGATGGCATCGACAAGGTGCTCAAGGGGCAGACCAGCCTCGAAGAGGTACTGCGCGTGACCCGGGAAGATTGAGATGGCGGCATTCGAATACAAGGCCCTCGATAACAAGGGGCGTAGCAAGAGCGGCGTGATGGAGGGCGACTCGGCCCGTCAGGTACGCCAGCTGCTGCGCGAGCAGGGGCTCACCCCGCTCGAGGTCAACGAGACCACCGAGAAGGCGAAACGGGAGGCAACCCGCTTCGCCCTGTTCCGTCGCGGTGCCAGCACTGCCGAGCTGGCCCTGATCACTCGCCAGCTGGCCACCCTGGTCGGTGCCGGTCTCACCATCGAAGAGGCGCTCAAGGCCGTGGCCGAGCAGTGCGAAAAGGCCCACTTGCGCTCTCTGGTGGCGACCGTGCGCAGCAAGGTAGTGGAAGGTTATTCGCTGGCCGACTCGCTGGGGGCCTTTCCCCATGTGTTCGACCAGCTGTTTCGCTCCATGGTGGCGGCCGGTGAAAAGTCGGGCCATCTGGAAAAAGTGCTCAACCGCCTCGCTGACTACACCGAGCAGCGCCAGCATATGCGCACCAAGCTGCTGCAGGCGATGATCTACCCCATCGTATTGACCTGCGTCGCCATCGGGGTTATCTCGATCCTGCTCACCGCCGTGGTGCCCAAGGTGGTTGCCCAGTTTGAACACATGGGTCAGCAGCTGCCGGGCACCACCCGTTTTCTCATCGGCACCAGCGAACTGATGCAGGCATACGGCCTCTGGTTCCTGCTGCTGATCTTCCTCGGCAGCTTTGTCTGGCGCTGGTGGCTCACCGACGAGAAGCGCCGCCGGCGCTGGCATCAGGTGCTGCTCGGCCTGCCGGTGATTGGCCGGGTCAGCCGCGGTCTCAACACCGCCCGTTTCGCCCGCACTTTAAGCATTCTCAACGCCAGTGCGGTGCCGCTGCTGGAGGGGATGAAGATCGCCGGTGAAGTGCTCTCCAACGACTTTGCCAGAATGCGCATTCTCGAGGCCGCCGAACGGGTGCGCGAAGGGACCAGTCTGCGCAAGTCGCTGACCGAGACCAAAATTTTCCCGCCCATGATGCTGCACATGATCGCCTCCGGCGAGCAGAGCGGCGAGCTCGACAGCATGCTGGAGCGGGCGGCAGACAACCAGGATCGGGAGTTTGAATCCCAGGTCAATATCGCCCTCGGGGTATTCGAACCCATGCTGGTGGTCTCCATGGCCGGGGTAGTGCTGTTTATCGTGATGTCGATCCTGCAGCCGATCCTCGAGCTCAACAATATGGTGAATATGTAAGTTTCCGGTGTTCGGTGATGCCGCTGGCGGCCCGTCGAACCCACCCAGTGATCACTCTCTGATGGGTCATCCCATCTCATTCGTTACGGAGCAACTCATGAACAAACGTCGTCAATCCGGTTTTACCCTGCTGGAAGTCATGGTGGTCATCGTGATCCTCGGCATTCTGGCCAGCCTGGTGGTGCCCAACCTGATGGGCAACAAGGAGAAGGCTGACCAGCAGAAAGCGGTCTCCGATATCGTGGCGCTGGAAAACGCCCTCGACATGTACAAGCTGGACAACAACCGCTACCCGACCACCGAACAGGGTCTGGAGGCACTGGTGACCAAGCCCTCCATCGATCCGGCACCGCGTAGCTACCGCGATGGCGGCTACATCAAGCGCCTGCCGCAAGATCCCTGGGGCAACCCCTACCAGCTGCTGAGCCCGGGCCAGTTCGGCAAGATCGATATCTTCTCCATGGGTCTGGATGGCGAAGCCGGTACCGATGACGACATCGGCAACTGGAACCTGAAGGATTTCCAATAAGTGATGTGCCGCCACCCCATGCAGTCCGCCTTGCTGGAGCAGCCTGAATGAGGGCTGCACCATCTGCCCGTTGTCAATCCGGCTTTACCCTGCTGGAGGTGCTGCTCGTTGCCATGTTGATGGGTCGGCTTGAGGCTACCGCTATGCAGTTGAGGCTGGTGCCATGAAACATACTCGCCAAGCTGGCTTTACTCTGCTGGAAGTGTTGCTGGTTGCCATGCTGATGGGGCTGGTGGCCACCGCCGTCACCCTCAGCATGGGGGGCGCAAAAGGTGACAGGGAAATCGACAAGCAGGCGCGCCGCCTGATGGCGACCCTGCAACTGGCGCAGGAGTATGCGGTGATGGATGGTCGCCTGGTGGGCATTCGCATCGAGGATAACGGCTGGCAGTTTATGCAGCGTCAGGCCAGGGATCGCAAGTGGCTGGCCCTGGCCGGCGACAAACAGCTGGGCCCGGTACAACTGCCCGACGAGATGACCCTGACGCTCGAACTGGAGGGATTTGGCTGGCAGCCGGATCCCGATGAAGAGCGAGAAAAGAAACGGGATGCGAAGGAGCGTACCCCGCAGCTCCTTATCTTCCCCGGTGGTGAACTGACCCCCTTTACCCTTACCTTCAGCCAGCAGGGTGACGATGCGCGTTACACCCGCCTTGTCAGGGGTGACGAGTTTGGACGTCTCACCCTGTTCACCGGCGATGAGGATGAAAAAGGGAACAACCCATCATGAACGCCTGCAGGATGATGTTGTTTGATAAATCTGTGATGGTGGCGC
Organism: Aeromonas sp. 604282; assembly: GCF_049170575.1. Lineage (NCBI taxonomy): Bacteria > Pseudomonadati > Pseudomonadota > Gammaproteobacteria > Aeromonadales > Aeromonadaceae > Aeromonas > Aeromonas sp. 604282. The sequence goes on from NZ_JAAKMV010000002.1 coordinate 413,538, forward strand.
CACCGCTGTGCCAACTACGCCCTCTACAGGTGACACGATGAATGCGCGCGGCATGACGTTACTCGAAGTGATGGTAGCGCTGGCGGTCTTTGCCATTGCCGGTCTCGCGGTCATGAAGACCGCCAGCGAGCACCTCTCGGCCCTCAACTATCTGGAGCAGAAAACCCTGGCCACCTGGGTGGTGGAGAACCAGCTGGTGCAACAGAAGCTCGAGAACAAGTGGCCCGGCAACAGCTGGGTAGAGGGGGAGGAGCAGATGGCGGGCAGTACCTGGTACTGGCGCTATCGTGGCGTCGCGACCAGCGACAGCAACTTCAAGGCACTGGACATGGAAGTGCGCACCGAAGCCAGGGCAGAGAACCCGGTCGCCATGATGCGGACCTATATCAGCCGATGACCCAGCTCTTCGCCCGTACACCTCGCCCCATCCGCCAGGCCGGTTTCACCCTGCTCGAAATGCTGGTGGCCATCGCCATCTTCGCCACCCTCAGCATGGGCGCCTATCAGGTGCTGCAGGGAGTGCTCACCAGTGACGAAGTGGCCAAGCGCAAGGAGGCCCGCCTCAACGAATTGCAGCTCGCCTTCACCCTGCTGGAGCGGGATGTCACCCAGATGGTGCCGCGCAGCGGCCGCATCGAGGGGGAGAACAACAAGGTGCTGCTGGCGGCCTCCCGGTTCGGCCAGCAGAGCGATGACTGGGGTATGGCCTTTATGCGCAGCGGCTGGCTCAACCCCGATGGCATGCTGCCCCGCTCCCATCTGCAGCGGGTCGGCTGGCGGCTCAAGGGGCAGACGCTGGAGCGCCTCAGCTACCTCTATCCGGATCCGGTGATCGGCACCGAGCCACGTATCCAGCCGATTCTGACAGGGGTCACCGCCTTTCGCCTCTACTTCTACGACAAGGGCAACTGGAAGGAGGAGTGGACCCAACGCAGCGTGCTCCCCTACGGGCTGGCAGTGGAGCTGGATCTGGAAGATTACGGCACCATTCGTCGTCAGTTTCTGATTGGTGCCGGTGGCCAGCGCGCCGAAGAGAACAGCCAGAGCAGCAACCCCGATCAAGGGAGCGGCAACGGCAATACCCATGGCGGCAATGGTGACAGCCAGAATGGAGGGGGCGCCAATGGGGGCTAATCTCCCGGGCCGCCAGCGCGGCATGGCACTGCTGGTGGTGCTGCTGATCCTCTCGGTGATGGTAATCATCGCCAGCAATATGAGCGGCCGCCTGCAGCTCGAGCTGCGCCGCACCGCCAACATCACCACAGGTAAACAGGCATGGTGGTATGCCCTCTCGGCTGAGGCGCTGGTGAGCAAGGTACTGGCCCAGGATTTCAAAGACAGCCCAGAGGTGGTGCACCTGGGTCAGAACTGGGCCCGCAAGGATGCCATCTTTCCGGTGGATGATGGCCAGCTCAAGGGCGAGGTGACCGACCTGCAATCCTGCTTCAACCTCAACAGCCTGAGCGTGGCATCGAAGGCGGGGAGCGATGAGGATCTGGCGCAGCAGCCCTATCCGGTGCAAGTGTTTCGCACACTGCTCAAGGAGCTGGCGATGGATGATTACGAGGCAGCCCAGCTCACTGACGCCATCCGCGACTGGACGGACAAGGATACGGTGCTGGTCTCCAGCCTAGGGGCCGAGGATGCCTACTACGAGGGACTCAAGCCTCCCTACCTCACCGCCAACCAGTGGATGCTGGGCAAGGATGAGCTGCGGGCGGTGCGCGGGGTGACGGCCAGGGTCTACGCAAAACTGGCCCCCTACGTCTGCGCCCTGCCAAACGACAAGCTGAAGATCAATATCAACACCCTGCTGCCCGAACACCCCGAGCTGCTGGCAGCCCTCTATCTGGGCAAGATTGGCAGCGATGACGCCAAGCGGGTACTGACCGAGCGGCCGAAGAAGGGGTGGAAAGAGAGCAAGCTGATGACGGATCAGCTGCCCGTACCTCTTGAAACCGTCAAGGGGCTCAAGGAGGCGCTGGTGGTCAAGAGCGACTTTTTCGAGGCCCACGTGGTCGCCGAGGTCGGTGACAACCGCGCCTGGCTGGAGAGCACCTTCCAGCGGGGCAAGGACAACAAGCTGGTCATGCTGCGCCGCCTCAATAGCGGCGCCGAATAAACAACGCTGGCGGGAGCGACTCCCGTCAGGGAAAACCTTGGATGCAGCCTGCGGGCTGCGCACCGGTTGCGTGGGCCTGGCCCACACGAACCGGTATCGCAGGAGAAAGAGGCGTGAGCGAGAGTCTGGTCATCCGTCTGGGGACCACTAAACAACAACCGGTCGCCTGGCTGGTCTGGTCGAGTCAGGAGCAGGAGATCATCGCCTCCGGCGAGCTCCCTTCGGCCGATGCGCTGAGCGAACTGCAGGAGCGTGCCGGCGGCCGCCCCGTGGTCACGCTAGTGCCGGGCAGCGATCTGATATTCCGTCGGGTCACCCTGCCAGGACGATACAACCGTCAATCGGCGGCAGCCCTCCCCTATCTGCTGGAGGAGCAGATCGCCTCCGATGTGGATGAGCTGCATCTGGTGGTACTGGCTCACGACGGCCCGCAGGTAGATCTGATGGCGGTGGATCGGCAGAAGATGGCCCAGTGGCTCGGCTGGCTAGAGACAGCAGGACTCAAGGGCCTGCAGCTGTTGCCAGACGTGCTGGCACTGCCGCAGACCACTGATGGCTGGTCTGCGCTGCAACTCGGCAACGAGTGGCTGTTACGCCAGGGCCCCTGTCAGGGGATCGTCGCCGACGAACCGCTGCTCGCCATCTTGCTGGCCGCAGAAGCTGAACCCGTCACAATTTATAGCCACACGCCGGCGCCCGCCATTGCGGCGGCCAACTGGCAGCCGGCCGAACCCGAACTGCCCATGCTGCTGCTAGCCAAAGGGGCCCTCACCTGCCGCGCCAACCTGCTGACCGGCCCCTACCGCCCCCAGACCGAATATGCCCGCTACTGGCTGCAGTGGCGCAAGGTAGTCATTACCGCCGCCCTGTTGCTGCTGGTGGCGCTGGGCCAGCGCGGGGTACAGCTCTATCAGCTCACCGAGCAGGACAAGGCGCTGAAAGCGGAGATCCGCGCCGTCTATACCCGCATCTTCCCGGGAGAGAGCCGCATCGTTAACGTGCGCAGCCAGATGACCCAGCACCTGAAACAGATAGGACAGGCCCCGCAAAACGGCGTGCTGCTGATGCTCACCGAACTGGCCCCCACCTTTGCCGAAGTGCCCGGCCTCAAGCCACAGGTGATGCGTTTTGACGCCAGCCGTCGCGAACTGCGGCTGCAGGTGACCGCCCCCGGTTTTGCCGAGATCGAGCGGTTCCGCGAGCTGGCGGGCAAACAATTCGAGGTACAGCAAGGCGAGGTGCGCAGCACCGAGGGCAAGGTTGAAGGGGCGCTGGTGCTCAAGGGTAAATCATCATGATGGAAAAATTGCAGAGCTGGTGGCACGGCATCACAGCACGGGAACAGCGGCTGGTGGTCGCAGGCGGCGTTCTGCTGCTGGTCGGCCTCTTCTACTGGAGTGTCTGGCATCCTCTCAACAACCGCATCGCCGAGCGCGAACGCCAGGTGCAAAACCAGCAGCAGACCCTCGCCTGGCTCAAGGAAAAAGGTGAAGTGGTGTTGGCCATGCAAGGGAGTACGGGGAGTCAGATCGACACCAGCGGCACCCTGGAGGGGGTGGTCAACCGCACTGCCTTCAACCACAAGATCAAGATTGCCCGGCTGCAACCCCAGGGGCAGGAGCTGCAGGTGTGGATCGACACGGTCCAGTTTGATGACCTGCTGCTCTGGCTCTCCACCCTGGTGGAGCAGCACGGCATTCAGGTTCAAATCATCGAGATCGCCCGCGAGGATCTGGCCCCGGGTCTGGTCAAGGTCAGACGTTTGCAGTTGAGTCGTCCACAATGAAAAAACGCATCCTGATTGCCAGCCTGTTTCTGGCCACCTATCTGGTCTTCCTGCTCGCCACCCTGCCCGCAGCACTGGTAGCGCGCTATCTGCCGCTGCCTGCCAACATTGCCAACCGGCTGAAACTGGAAGGGGTGAGCGGCACCCTCTGGAGTGGCCAGATCGCCCGACTGCAATATGCCAGCGAATCGGTGAACCAGTTGCGTTGGGATCTCAACGGCTGGTCGCTGCTACGCTTCGCTCCCGAAGTGACCATTCGCTTTGGCGATCGCAACGGACTCAACGGTCAGGGCGTTGTCGGCTGGAATGGCGCCGCCTTCGGCCGCGACCTAACCCTCAATGCCCCCGCCCCCTGGTTGCTGAGCCGGGTGCCGATGCGACTGCCGCTCCCGATCACTGTCACCGGTCAGCTGCAGCTCAAAGTGGAGCAGTTTGCCCAGGGTAACCCCTGGTGTGACAACCTCTACGGTAACCTCGACTGGTACAACGCCAGCGCCGATACCCCGGCCGGCAAGCTGGATCTGGCCGACCCCGAGCTGAAACTCACCTGCCTCGACTCCAGACTGGTGGCCGAACTCAAGCAGGGCTCCGATGCGGTGCAGACCATGGGTCGCCTCGAGCTGCAACCCAATGGCCAATACCTGTTTCAGGGCACCCTGAAGCCGGGCCCCGAATTGCCGCCGCAGATGCAGCAAGGGCTCCCTTTCCTCGGTCAGCCCGACAGTCAGGGCCGCTTCCCCCTGCGCTACCAGGGGCGGATCTAATTCACCATCCCACCAACCCCGGAGCCACGCCGGGGTTGTTTTTTCCTCTTTGTACCTCTCCGCTCACTGAACTGCCCCCCTCAGCCCTTACTCATTCTGCTCTTACGTACTGTCACGTCCCCTGCCCCCCTCTCCTTCAACCCGATCAGCGCAGCAACAACCAGCCTCACCGGTCAATCCATTTGCCGCCAATGGTCAATGAGCGAACACCGAGCTGAAAAAGAGGCAACTCGCCCCAGCAAAATTGAATATCAATCAGGTTGCATTAATTGATAAATGTGAGCAGTCACCCGTTATTGATCTTTTCCAGCCAGATCACAGCCGCCCACCAGAGCATAAAAATAACCAACTGAAAAATAACAACTAAAAAAGAAAAACATCCTCTTTACGCCCCATTTCATCTCATTTCCTTTGTGCCCACCCATCAGAAGTGTGAGCAACGGCAAAACGATAGGTCAACCAAAGACAATTGATATAAGTATCGAAATACCAGATGCAAAGCAGAGGTCGATACAATTAGGTCAACTGGAGATGATTGATTTGTCTTGCTAGCGCGACAGGCACGCATCTCGACTGATCTGTCTATTTGATTTTCAAGCGTTGAGGGAAGGGTTATGGAAAAGAAGCGTATCTACCTGTTTTGCTCTGCAGGCATGTCCACATCACTGCTGGTCTCAAAGATGAGGGCCCAAGCGGAAAAATATGATGTGCCGGTGCTGATCGATGCCTACCCGGAGACTCTGGCTGGCGAGAAGGGACAGGATGCCGACCTGGTGCTGCTGGGGCCACAAATCGCCTACATGCTGCCGGAGATCCAGCAACAGCTGCCGGGCAAACCGGTCGAGGTGATTGACACCCTGCTCTACGGCAAGGTCGACGGGCTGGGCGTGCTGAAAGCCGCCGTCGCCGCCATCAAGAAGAGCCTCGCATAGGTAAGGAGATCCCTGTGAGCAACATCATCGCATCGTTGGAGAAGGTCATACTGCCCATTGCCGTCAAGCTGGGCAAACAGCCTCATGTCAACGCCATCAAGAACGGCTTTATCAAGATGATGCCCCTGACACTGGTCGGGGCCATGTTCGTACTGATCAACAACGTGTTCCTGAGCTTTGGCGAAGGATCCTTCTTCTACTCCATCGGTGTGCGGCTCGATCCTGCCACCATCGCCACCCTGGACGGCCTCAAGAGCATCGGCGGCAACGTCTATAACGGCACTCTGGGGATCATGTCCCTGATGGCCCCCTTCTTTATCGGTCTGGCGCTGGCCGAAGAGCGCAAGAGCGATCCCCTGGCATCGGGCCTGCTCTCGGTAGCGGCCTTTATGACCGTCACCCCGTTCAGCGTGGGCGACGCCTATGCGGTGGGCGCCAACTGGCTGGGCGGAGCCAACATCATTTCCGGCATGCTGATCGGTATCGTCGTGGCCGAGATGTTCGCCTTTATCGTCCGTCGCAACTGGGTGATCACCCTGCCTGACAGCGTGCCGGCCTCGGTCTCCCGCTCGTTCTCCGCGCTCATTCCGGGCTTTATCATCCTATCCATCATGGGGGTCATCTCCTATCTGCTGAGCGATGCGGGCACCAACTTCCACCAGCTGATCATGGACAGCATCGCCAAGCCGCTGTCCAATATGAGCGGTCTGGTCGGCTGGGTCTATGTGGTGTTCTCCTCCTTCCTCTGGTTCTTCGGGGTACACGGCATGCTGGCGCTCACCGCGCTGGAATCCGGCATTCTGTTCCCCTTCGCCCTGGAAAACGTCGCCCTCTACAACCAGTACGGCTCGGTTGAAGCGGCGCTGGAGGCAGGCAAACAGTTCCACTTCTGGGCCAAACCGATCACCGACTCCTTCGTCTTCCTCGGCGGCACCGGTGCCACCCTTGGCCTTATCCTGGCCATCTTTATGGTCTCCCGTCGCGATGACTACCGTCAGGTGGCCAAGCTGGGCCTGCCCTCCGGCCTGTTCCAGATCAACGAGCCCATCCTGTTCGGCTTGCCGGTCATCATGAACCCCATCCTGCTGGTGCCCTTCATTCTGGTGCACCCGGTACTGATGGGGATCACCATGGCGGCCTACTACGCCGGGATCATCCCGCCCATCACCAACATTGCGCCCTGGACCATGCCAACCGGCCTGGGTGCCTTCTTCAACACCAACGGCAGCGTGGCCGCCTTCTGTCTGGCGATATTCAACCTGGGGGTCGCGACCATGATGTATATCCCCTTCGTGTTGATTGCCAACAAGGCGCAGAACGTCATCGATGAAGAAGAGGAGAGCGAAGAGGATATCGCTCTGGCTCTGAAGTTCTGATAACCGCCATTCCAATGACAGCAAGGGAGGAGCAAAACTCCTCCCCTAACAGCCTGGAGAAGTAACCCATGCAGTATCGTTTTCCGGATAACTTCTGGTGGGGCAGCGCCAGCTCGGCCCCGCAGATGGAAGGCGCCGCCAACCGCGGCGGCAAATCCGCCAACATCTTTGACTACTGGTTCTCCATCGAGCCCGAGCGTTTCCACAACGGGGTCGGCCCGACCGATACCTCCACCTTCTATGACAACTTCGAGAGCGACATCAAGCAGCTCAAACAGCTGGGGCACAACAGTTTTCGTACCTCCATCTCCTGGTCACGGCTGATCCCGGACGGGGTGGGCGAAATCAACCAGGAGGCGGTCAGCTTCTACAACGCCCTCTTTGACCGACTGCTGGCCGAGGGGATCACCCCGCTTATCAACCTCTACCACTTCGACATGCCGATGTGCATGCAGGAGCGTGGCGGCTGGGAGAGCCGGGAAGTGGTGGCCGCCTATGTGCGCTACGCCACCCGCTGCTTCGACCTGTTTGGCGGTCGCATCAAGCACTGGTTCACCTTCAACGAACCGATCGTGCCGGTCGAGTGTGGCTACCTTGGCCACTACCACTACCCCTGTGTGGTCGATTTTGGCCGGGCGGCCACCGTCGCCTACCACACCGCGCTGGCCCATGCCGGTGCCGTGCAGGCCTATCGCGCCTGCCAGCATGATGGCGAGATAGGCATCATCCTCAATCTGAGCCCGACCTATCCCCGCTCGCAGGATCCGGCAGATATCGCCGCCTCCCGCATCGCGGATCTGCTGCTCAACAAGAGCTTCCTCGATCCGGCCATGAAGGGGAGCTATGACCCCGAGCTGGTCGCCCTGCTGGCGCAGTATGACTTGCTGCCGCAGGTCGAAGAGGGTGACAAGGCACTGCTCGCCGCCGGTAAAGTGGATATCCTCGGCATCAACTACTACCAGCCGCGCCGGGTCAAGGCCAAAGAGGTGGCCTGGCAGGGTGTGCCGCGTACGCCGGAAGATCTGTTCGACTACTACGAAATGCCGGGCCGCAAGATGAACCCTCACCGCGGCTGGGAGATTTACGAAAAAGGGATCTACGACATCCTCACCGACCTGCGGGTCAACTACGGCAACCTCCCCTGCTACATCTCGGAGAACGGCATGGGGGTCGAAGGGGAAGAGCGCTTTATCGGTCCCGAGGGACGAGTGGAGGATGACTACCGCATCCAGTTCATTCGCGAGCACCTCGAGTGGCTGCATCGCGCACTGGAAGAGGGCAGCGCCTGTCGCGGCTATCACCTGTGGACCTTTATCGACAACTGGTCGTGGCTCAACGCCTACAAGAACCGTTACGGCTTCGTCCGCCTCGATCTCAAGAGCCAGCAGCGCACCATCAAGAAGAGCGGCTACTGGTTTGCCGAGGTCGCGCGCAACCATGGTTTTAATTAACGCATTTACGTAAGGAACGACACATGTTCGATCTGGACAACATCACTGAAGAGGCCGCCACCTGCAACGATCTGGAAGAGGTGGTAATGGGGCTCATCATCAACTCCGGGCAGGCCCGCAGTCTCGCCTACACCGCGCTGAAAAAGGCCAAGGAGGGGGATCTGGCCGCCGCTCACCAGCTGATGGCCCAATCCCGCGAGGCGCTCAATGCCGCCCATCTGGTGCAGACCCAGCTGATCGAGGGCGATCAGGGGGAAGGCAAGATCCCGGTCACCCTGGTGCTGGTCCATGCCCAGGATCACCTGATGACCTCCATGCTGGCCCGTGAGCTGATCAGCGAGCTGATCGAGCTGCACGAAAAGCTGCAGAACCAGTAACCTCCGGACGGGGCGAGAGGCCCCGTCATCGGCCCGCAGATCAGGAAGCGACTCATGAGCGTCAAGACAATCCGGGAATCCGAACTGTTTAACAACAAACCGTTCCACATGTTCATCTACAACAAACAGGTGAGCGGAACCGGTTTGCACCAGCATGACTATTACGAGTTCACCCTGGTTTTGACCGGCCGCTATTACCAGGAGGTCAACGGCAAGCGGGTACTGCTGGAGCGGGGGGACGTGGTGTTTATCCCGCTCGGCTCCCGCCATCAGAGCCTCTACGAGTTCGGCACCACCCGCATCTTCAACGTCGGGATCACCCGTACCTATTTTGACGAGCACTTCAAATACCTGCTGCCGGAACACTTCGTCGCCTCACAGGCCTATGCGCTCAAGAGCGAGTTCCTCAGCTATATCGAGTCGGTACTGGTCTCCCCGGGCTTTCGGGAAGAGGCTCTGACCGAATTTCTCGAAGTGGTGACCTACGCGGTGATGAACCGGCTGCGTCACTACAAGGACACCTCCGCCAGCGATGATCTTCCGCTCTGGCTCCACGAAACCGTGGAGCGGATGCACGATCGCCCCCTCTTTGCCGAGGATGCGCTGGCCAACATGGTCTCCCTCTGTGGCAAGAGCCAGGAGTATCTGACCAGGGCCACCCGGCGTTACTACAACAAGACGCCGATGCAGATCATCAACGAGATCCGGATCAACTACGCCAAGATGCAGCTGGAGGTGACCAACAACTCGGTGGCCGATATCGCCTTCGAGACCGGCTACAACGACGTCAGCCTCTTTATCAAAAACTTCAAGAAGCTGACCTCGTTTACCCCGGGCAGTTACCGCAAATATCTCTATCCGAAATTCGAAAGTTCAGCCTGAAACCAGCGAGTTGCTGACCTAAACAACCCGGTTCAAGAGAACCAACCCATTGTCACCAGCCCCTGCCACAGAGGGCTGCGGCCCCTCTCACCCTGATGACAGAGCGGCCACCATCAAACCGATAAAGATCGATGAAGAGGGATTTATGAGCGAGAAGATCAAGGTAGTCACCATAGGCGGCGGCAGCAGCTACACCCCCGAGCTGGTCGATGGTTTCATCAAGCGCTACGCCGAGCTGCCCATCAGCGAGCTGTGGCTGGTGGATATCCCCGCTGGCGAAGAGAAACTGAACATCATCTTCGATCTCTGCCAGCGGATGATCCGCCAGGCGGGCATCCCCATGACCCTGCACAAGACCCTGGATCGCCGCGAGGCACTGGTGGGCGCCCACTTCGTCACTACTCAGCTGCGGGTCGGCCAGTTGCAGGCGCGGGAGAAGGATGAGCGCATCCCCTTGAGCCACGGCATGCTGGGGCAGGAGACCAACGGTGCAGGCGGCCTGTTTAAAGGGCTGCGCACCATTCCGGTCATCTTCGACATCATCCGCGACGTCGAAGAGCTTTGCCCGGATGCCTGGCTGATCAACTTCACCAATCCGGCCGGCATGGTGACCGAAGCGGTGCGCCGTCATACCAACTTCCGCCGCTTTATCGGGGTGTGCAACATTCCGGTCGGCATGCAGATGTTTGTGCGCGATGCCCTCAAACTGACCGAGCAGGATCACCTCTCCATGGATCTGTTCGGCCTCAATCATCTGGTCTTTATCGGCGATGTGCTGGTCAACGGTGAATCCCGCTTTGACGAGCTGCTGGAAGGGATCGCCGATGGCAGCCTGACCCGCGCCAGCTCGGTCAAGAACATCTTCGATTTGCCGTTCGACCCCGGTTTTATCCGCGGCTTGCGCCTGCTCCCCTGCTCCTACCTGCGTTACTACTTCAAGGAGAAAGAGATGCTGGGGATCGAGATGGGCGAGTTCTACAAGGGCGGTGCCCGGGCTCAAGTGGTGCAGCAGGTCGAGAAGAAGCTGTTCGAGCTCTACCAGAACCCCGAGCTGTGCGAAAAGCCCAAGGAGCTGGAGCTGCGTGGCGGCGCCTACTACTCCGATGCAGCCTGCGAAGTGATCAGCGCCATCCATAACGACAAGCAGAGCGAGCACTACGTCATCGTGCCCCATCAGGGCCATGTCACCAATATCCCGGCCGACTGGACGGTGGAGATGAGCTGCCTGATCGGGCGTGACGGTGCCATCCCCCACCCGCGTCTCACCCGCTTTGACGACAAGGTGAACGGGCTGGTGCACCTCATCAAGAGCTTCGAGATCGCCGCCGCCAAGGCCGCCATCAGTGGCAACTTTGATGACCTGCTGCTGGCGATGAACCTCAACCCGCTGATCCACTCCGACAACGATGCCCGCATCGTCGCCCGCGAGCTGCTGCTGGCCCACCGCGAACACCTGCCCAACTTCGCCGCCGCCATCGACGCCCTCGCCTGAGGCCAGCACGCCCCGCCTGACCACAGGCGGGGCGCTTAACCGCAAGGGAACCCTCATGAGCAAGAGATTGATCATCAACGCCGACGATTTCGGCCTCTGTCGCGCCCAGAACTACGGCATCATAGAGGCGTTCGAGCACGGGGTCGTCAGCTCCACCACTGCGATTGTCACCTCCCCCGCCATCGACCATGCCGCCTGGCTGGCCAAACGCTTCCCCAAGCTGCCAGTCGGGCTGCACTTTATGCTCAGCTGGGGAAAACCGCTCACCCCGCTCACTTCACTGGTGAACGAGCAAGGTGAACTCAACAAGGGGATCTGGCACAAGAGCGAGGCGAGCGAGCTGGATCTGGCCGAGATATCCGGCGAGCTGGCGAGTCAGTATCAGCGCTTTGTCGAGATCTTCGGCCAGCAGCCGACCCATATCGACAGCCACCACCATGTTCATATGTTGCCGACCATCTACCCGCTGGTGGAGGCCTTCGCCAAAGCGCATGGCCTGCCCCTTCGCATCGACCGGGGCGAAATCGCCCGCCACGGTCTGACTGTCAACCACCCGCAGAGCTGCGAACGGTTTGACGACCGCTTCTACGGCGCGCAGCTAACCCAAGAGAGCCTGCTGCAACTGCTCGATGAAGCCAGTGCACAGGGTGCCACCTCACTCGAGATCATGTGCCACCCCTCCTTTATCGATCTGGAGATGCAGGGCAGCTCCTACTGCCAACCCCGCCTCAACGAACTGGCGATCCTGACCGATCCGGCCCTGCCCGCTCTTATCACCGAGCGCGGCTACCGCCTTGCCAGCTATCGGGAGTGGCGATCTTAAGCTCAGTAAACAGACCGTTAGCTGCCGGGGAAACGAAAGAAGCAGGCAAGCGTGTGCGCCAGCAAGTCAGAAGGCCCCTCGGGGCCTTCGTCTTTGGTCGCTGCATTTTCCGAACAATATCCGCCCTGAATATCCTGAAAATGCCGCTATTTCCCGCTTGAGGTGACCCGCTCAATAGAGCTTTTTCTGGGGGGGGCCTGCGAAGTTAAGGGGGCCAATGCCTTGCATCTTCACTTCGATCAGCGCCGGCCCCTTCAGGGCACAAGCCTGCGCAATGGCTTGTTCAAAGCCCGCCAAATCGGACACTTGCCAACTGGCCAGCCCGATAGATTGACCCAGGGCCCTGAAATCCGGGGTGTGCAGCTGATTAAAGTACTGACGGCCACCAAAATAGTGGTTCTGGATGCCGCGCATCACCCCATAGCCCCCGTCGTTCATCACCAGCAGGACCAGGTTGGTTTGCTCTTGCACCATAGTGGCCAGCTCGCCAACCCCCAGCATCAAGCCGCCATCCCCTACCAGGCCCACCACCTTGCGCGTCGGGTTCGCTATCGCAGTGCCGATCGCCATACTCAGCCCCATGCCGATCGCCCCCGCCAGGGAGTGAATATTGGTATTCGGTGCCCAGATGGGAAACAAACGACTACCCCAGGTACTGCCAGACATGGTGATGTCACGCACCAGAATCGCATCTTGAGGCAGGGCCTGGCGCAGTTGGCCACAGAGGGTGGCATAGGGGCCAAGTTGCTCGGTGAGCGCGGCAATGGCACTGCCTTTGGCCTCACTGATCGCCTGATCAAACGCTCGATTGACCTTGGTTTCCCCCTGCAAGCTATCGCGCAGCGCCGCCAGTACCACCTTGGCATCGCCGCACACGAAGTGATCACTGGCGTAGTTGCGCGACGCCGCGCCGGGGTGAGCATCCACCTGATAAAGGGGACGGGGCAACGCCAGGCTATAGGTGCGGGTTTCATTGCTGCGCAGCCGTGAGCCGACCACAATAGCCAGATCGCACTGCGCCATCAGGGCTTCCACCGCCGCGGCGTTATGAAACGCCCCCAGGCTGCGCGGATGCTCATCTGACAAGATGCCGCGGCCATGGGTCGAGGAGATCACCGCGACCCCGAGATCGGCCAGGGCCAAGACCTCCTCATGGCACGCGAGCGCGCCACCGCCGACCCACAGCAGCGGCTGCCTGGCCGTTTTCAGGGCGGCGACCAGCTTTGCCAGATCCGGCGCAGCCGGTGCGGGAAGCTGCAGGGGGGCGATCGGGCCGAGCTCGGCGGGCAGGGTGATCTGCGCGGCCTGCACATCGATGGGGATCTCGACACTCACCGGCCCCATGGGGACTGTTGTCGCAATGCGGATGGCATCAAGCAGCACTCCCACCGCCTGCTCCGGGCTGTTGATCCGAAAAGCCGCCTTACTGCTGGCTTTGAGAAATGTCAGCTGATTCCGGGTCTCATGGATAAAACTGGCATCCCGATCAAGGTATTCCCGCTCGACCTGACCGGTGAGATGCAGTAGCGGGCTCCCGGCGTTGAGCGCCTCCAGCAAGCCTCCCACCCCGTTACCTGCCCCGGCACCGGTACTGGTGATGGCCACCCCCAAGCCGCTAAAGCGTCCGTGTGCATCGGCCATGGTGACCGCCCCCGCCTCTCCTCTTGCCGCCACAAACCGGATCCGCTCCCGTCGCCCGATGGCATCGGCGATGGGCAAATTGTGGATAGAGATGACCCCATAAACCGAGCCAACCCCATGGGCTTCCAATACTCTGGCGATGGCTTCGCCCACATTGACTTGATTGCTCATGACCTTTCCTTACTCTGTTCAGTGGTTGGCCCGGTTAGTTGCACCAGGGATTGGGTTGATCGCCAAGGCCCAGATAGACACTCTTCTGCTGCATGTATGCGAACACGCCCTGACGCCCCTTTTCCCGGCCAAGCCCGCTCTCTTTGAAACCGCCGAAGGGAGCCGAGACGGAGAATTTTTTGTAGGTATTGATCCAGACAGTGCCCACCTCGAGCCTGCGCGCCAACGCCCAGGCCCGGCGAAAATCTTCACTCCAGATCCCGGCGGCCAAACCAAACACACTGTCGTTGGCCTGTTGCAACAACTGCGCGTCGTCCGCGAAAGGCAGCACCACCAGCACAGGGCCGAAGATCTCCTCCTGACACACCCGGGCTTGATTGGAGAGACCGGTAATAATGGTGGGTGGATAGAAACTGCCCTTGGCATATTCAGCGCCGGTCAGGCGAGCACCGCCGCACAACACCTGCCCCCCTTCCGCCTTGGCCAACGCCACATACTCATCGACTGACTGCAGATGGGATTCACTGATCAGCGGCCCTATGTGTATCCCCGGCTGCTCAGGGTGGCCAATTCGCAGCTCCCGGGTCAACGCCAGCAAGCGGGTGAGAAACGCTTCATATAACGACTGATGCACAAACAGCCGCGCCCCTGCGATGCAGGCCTGCCCTGCCGAGCTGAAGATGCCATATACCACCCCTTTGGCAGCCAACTCGAGGTTCGCATCCGCCAGCACTATGGTCGGTGACTTGCCGCCAAGCTCCAGCGAGGTTGGGATGAGCTTGTCGGCAGCGATATGGGCCAGCCGTCGCCCGGTATTGGTACCGCCCGTGAACGAGATCTTTTTAACCAGCGGATGGCGAGCCAGCGCCTCACCAACGATGGAACCCCGTCCCGGCAACACGCTCAATAACCCCTTGGGCAACCCCGCCTCTTCAAAGATACGGGCCAGCGCCAGTGCCGCCAGCGGAGTGGCATCGGCCGGCTTGAGCAGCACCGCATTGCCCCCCGCCAGAGCAGGGGCAATCTTCTGCATCTCGCTGGCGATGGGGGAGTTCCACGGGGTGATCGCGGCCACGACGCCTAACGGCTCATGGACGCTGAGGGTCATGAAGTCCGGCGATCTCGGAGTTGGCAACTGCTCATCGAGGGTCTCGCAGACGGCCGCAAAGTAGCGGGCCGTACCGGCGGCACTGGCGACCAACCCACGGGTCTCCTGCAGCGGCTTGCCGTTGTCTCTGGTTTGCAGCCGCGCCAGCTCTTCACTGCGCAGTTCGATAAGATCCGCGACCCGATAGAGCACTGCGGCCCGTTGGTGGGGCAGGCTATGGCGCCAGGAGGGATCACGCCAGGCCCGCTCGGCCGCCTCGACGGCCTCTGCCACATCCTCCACGCTGGCAGTACTGATCTGATCATTGATGCTGCCATCGGCAGGAAAATAGCTGGTGCTCACCGGGCCACGCCCCTGGCGCCATTCACCCGCGATATAGATAGGTTTCACCATGTTGCTGCTCCTTAAATAACCAAGCTGTCGCTACATTGGCGACAGGCACGCACCACGCTCAGTGCAGCCAGCGTGGAGGTTTTCGGATTGGCCTCCAGCGGGAAACCGCTCATGGCGATATCGAGTTCACCAAACCGACCACACGCTTTGATTTGGTGCTGGTTGCGCCCAATCGTCGGGTCGACAACCAGTTCAACCTGAGTACGATCCATGCCCAACCCGGCCAGCGCGATGGTGGCAGCCACGTTGGCATTAGCAGGAAACAGCATGGCCGCCTCCCGGGCTGACCCGCGAAAGAAAGTTGTCGGTTCAGAGATCCGGGCCAGATCGATCAATCGCTCGGCATAACTCCCTCGCCAACTCTGGGGACTCTTGCGCCCCTGATAGGTGACCGACTCCAGCCCCCCCTCGCGGGCGGCGGCTAGACCATCGATCCCGGCGATGGCTCCGGCGAGCACCAGCATGGTGCCGCCCCCCTGACGGGCGGCCTCCCGCAGTTGCCGGGTGAGGGTCTCATCGGCCAGCGCGCCCACCGAGATGAGCCCCAGCGTCCAACCCCGGGTCAATATCGCCGCCCCGTGCTCACGCACGGCCGCCTGCCCAGCACACTCCACCACCAGATCCGGGCTTGCCGTACACTCTTCAATCCGGCTCAGCACCGTCACGGCGGGTCCCAACTCGGCTTGCACCAGTGCCACGCTGGCCGGGGGCACCACGACCCATTTCAGCATCAGATCCTCAGGCAGCAGCGTCATCACCTCACGGGCCATGGCACCAAAGCCCACCATCATCAGTTGTTTCATCATCTCTCCTAGAGGTGCCTGTTAAAGCCACCCGAGACATCGAGCGCTGCCCCGGTGGTATAGGCCGCCAGTGGCGAGGCCAAAAAAATCAGCGCACGGGCAGGCTCTTCGGGTTTGCCCAACCGTCCCATGGGTATGCCCCTGCGTGCAGCGATCCCCTGTGTCCACTCCTCCCAACTCAGCTGTTGCTCGCTGCGTTCGGCAAAGCGGCGACGCCACTGCTCCGACTCCACCATGCCGAGCAAGATGGAATTAACCCGGATCCCCTTGGCGGCAAACTCATGAGCCAATGAGTGGGTCAGGTTTAACAGGGCGGCCCGAGCGGCCGAGGTCGCAATCATGTGTGGCTCTGGCTGTAATGCCAGCAACGAATTGACATTGGTGATGGAGGGGCATGGCGAGCGCGTCAGCTGATCCAAAAAAGCCTTGATGGGATAGATGACACTGAATGTTTTCAGCCGGCTCTCTGCCAGCCACTGCTCATCGTCGGTCTGCTCAAAGTTGGAGACACGTCCCTGACCGGCGTTGTTGATCAACATGTCGGTACCGCCAAAACGGGCCTCGACCGCCGCAGCAAAGGCCGTCACCGCCTCTTTATCGAGTACATCGCACGGGTAAGCCATGCAGTTGTCCTCGGGAAAGCTGGCCAACATCTCGGCCAGCGAGGCAGCCAAACGCTCGGTATTGCGTCCACACCAGGCCACTCGAGCCCCCTCGGCCAGTAACAACCGCACGGTTTCCAGCCCGATCCCCGATGAGCCGCCCGTTACCACGGCTACCTTGCCTTTCACGTTAAAACTCACGGTTATCCCCCTCGATTGGTTAATAAAGCGACCAGTTGCACAACGGCCCGGCTAAACGCCGCAGGTTGATCGATATAACTGGCATGACCCGCCCCCGGCAGAGGCTCGCAATGAGCCTTGCCATGCCCGGCAGCCAGGGCCAGCACTCCTACGGGTGGCGTAATGACATCCTCTTCGCCATAGATCACCCCGATCGGAGCGGGATAGCGCGCCAGATAATCACTAATATCGTCATAGGCCAGCAGATAGGAAGCAGCCTCGAAGCCCACCTGGGTCAACCCGGTCATGCTGTTGGCAACCAGCGCCAACTGGGCCTTACTTGCGCTGGGGCCCAGCAGCACAGGGCCACGGGCGGCCGCGAGCCCAGCGTGGCCCAGGGTGCGCAACATCTCGGGGCGCTTGCGATAGATCTGCTCCCGCATCTCAGGTTCGTCCCGGCCATAACCCTGTGCGGGATTGGCCAACAGCAGCCCCCTGACGCTATCGGGTTGTTCACTGGCATAAGCTGCGGCCACCATGGCCCCCAACGAATGCCCCAGCAACAGCGGTTGCTCCAGCTCAAGGGCAATGATCAACTGATGCAGCACTCTGGCATACGCCCGGGCGTCCGGAGTTGAACCTGGCAGCGGGTCACTCTGGCCATAGCCGGGCATATCCCACGCCACCAGGGTGAACTGCGCAGCCAACTGCTCCAATTGGCACACCCAGGAGCCGGAGCCGGAGCTGATCCCATGCAGTAACAGCAACACGGGCCCCTGCCCAACCCGACGATAGGCCAACTGACGCCCGGCCAGCATCGTCCGTTGCAACGGGAAGTCAGTGAGACGAGCGACCAGATCGCCCATCATGAGACCCGCTTGATCTTGGATAACGGGTGGGTGTCCGGGTAGGTGGGCGTGGTCGGCTTGCTGGCCCCCAGCATCACGCACATCAGTGCATCCTCCTCACCATGGTTCAGCAGACCACGATAAATTCCCGGCGGAATGGAGATAAGATCCCGCTCATTAAGTTGGGTCTCAAATTTTTCCCCTTCGAACTCGACGAACAGGGTTATCGAGCCACGCAGCATGAAAAACACCTCTTCTACATCGTCATGGAGATGCAGCGGCCCTTCACACTGGGCAGGCAGCACCATGGTAGAGAAAGTGAAATGCTCGGAGGGGACGGTATTGCTGTCGCTCTGTACCCCTGTGGCCCCCGTGCCCATATAACGCATCTGGGCACGGCGATATTTAGGGTCATAGTCAGCCTGGAATTTCAGGGCATCGAAGTCATAGCGACGGGTGCTAAAGCGGGCGATGCGACTATCCAGCCACTCTCCCAGACTCTTGTCAGCGGGTTTATTCCAGGTGGCAAATTTCGCGTTCATAGTGCGTTTCCTCTCAGTGGTTATTGCTCAGTTTCAGATAAAGAGCGCCCCTTCCGCGGCAACGGAATAAGCAGCCAGTCAGGTCAGGATCAGTACTTTTTAACGAGGGGGAGCAGCAGCAGCGAACCGAGCACGGCCACCCACACCAGGAACATCAGTCCCAGATTGAAGTCTCCGCTCCGGGTCACTATGTAGCCCATCAATACCGGGGCGGCAGATCCGGCGAAGTTGCCAAAGCCGTTGAAAATCCCCCCCGCCGTCGCACTCACTTCTGACGGCGTGAGCCGGGCCAGCAAGGCGAACACGGCTGACACACCAAAACCCCAGCTCATAGTGCTCACCGCCAGAGCCAGGATCGCCAGCACAGCGTCATGAAGCTGCAATACCAGATAGAGCGCACATCCGGCGAGAAACAGACCGGCAAATACCTGTACCGCCCGCTTGCCTGTTTTATCAGAGAGGAAGGCGCCCGCTATCTCCCCAAACAGCATGGCGATGAAGGGCAGTGACGAAAGTGCGCCGAAGGAGGCAAGATCCACCCCTTTCTCTTCGATAAGGTAACTGGGCAACCAGCCGTTCACGCCCCAGAGATAGGTCAACAAGGCGGCATTAAAGAGACAGAGGGCCCAAAACGAGGGGGACTTGCACAATTGCTGACTATTGTGAAAGTGCTGCAGCCAGGTCACCCGCTTCTTCGGCGAACCATCAGCACTGCCACTGTTCAGTGAGACCCCCTTCAGACCCCAGTAGACCACCATCAAGGTCGCCAGCGTCAACCCGGCCATCACGAAGAAGGTCATCTGCCAACCGTAGCGATGGAGGATAAAGGCGGTAATGGGGAAGCCGAGCGCAGCGCCTATCGGAGTGCCCAGCAGAAACATGGTACTGGCCCTGGCCTGCTGCCCCGAGTTGTAACACTGTTTGACGATGCTATAAGCCAGCGCAAACAGCGGGCCTTCGGCAATCCCTAGCAGAACACGCAACACCAGCAGTTGTTCATAACTGGTCGCCATGCCCATCATGGCCATCAATATTCCCCAGGAGGCCACGCCTGTCAGCAGGCAGGTTCGCGGGTTGATGATGTCACCGATAAAGCTCAGGCAGACAGATGAGAGGCCATACGCCAGCAAGAAACTGCTCATCAACCAGCCCAGCCTGGTCTTGTCAGCCCCGATGCCCATTGCATTCTGAAACACCGGGTCCGAGAACAGCACTGCAATACTGATCTTGTCAAAGAAGGCCAGTACCACACACACCATGAGTACGACGGAGATAGACCATTGCCGCAACAGGCTCACAGGGGCTGGTTTATCGGTCATCAGCAGGGTTTCTTTTATGGTTTCCATACTTGTTTAACCTTGTCGTCCTGTTACGGTTTCAGCGTCATCAGATTGACTGTGATGTCAGCCAGTTGTCCGGCAGGCAGCAGAGTCCCCCCCTTGAGCCATCGTTTGCCAAGTTTCATCAACCTGGCGTCATTGACCGTCACCATGGACTCCAGCCGCCCTTCTGCATCCAGATAGATAAATGAACGCTGATGTTCCCCGTAGTAGCGCTCAACCAGGCGGCTGGCGTGATTGGCCGGAGTGCCCAATATCTGGATATTGCAGTCATATTGATCCGACCAAATCCAGAGTGCCTCCCGATACTCGCAAGGCTCACCCAGCATCGACTTGGCCACGCTGATGGCCTGATTCTGGGCATTGGCCCAAGACTGCACGCACATACCCAGCGTGGGGTGCACGGCCACATCCCCCGCGGCATAAATATCCGGGTGGGATGTCCTGCCGAACTCATCGACCAGCAGGCCATTATTAACGGCCAACCCCGCATCGCGGCCCAGCTCGGAGGCTATTTCCGCCCCGGCCCCCACCACTACGGCGTCCACCTCCTGCAGCAACTGACCCTCTCGCAGCAGTCGGACTGCCCCACCGTCGGTCACCACCAGATCAATGGCGCCACACGCCAGCTGAACGTCAACCCCCTGCTCCTGGTGCAGCTTCATAAGAAACGCCGACAGCTCGGGCCTCACACTGCGGGCACACAACCGGCTTGCCTGTTCGAACAGGCTCACAGCTACCCCGTTGGTTCGCGCCGTCGCAGCCACCTCCAGGCCAATCCATCCGCCACCCAAAATGGCCAGACGCTTGCCGGGCAGCAGTCGCTCACGCAGACGGATGGCATCTTCGACGGTGCGCAGGGTAAAGACGTGGGGCAACCCCAACCAGTCTCGCACCGGAACACGGGCCCGGCTGCCGGTGGCGATCAGCAGTTTGTCGTAGGCCAGAGTCACCCCGTTGGCCAGGCTTACCTGCCGCTGCTGCGGGTTGATGGCCGTTGCCAGCACAGGTTTGTGCCAATCGATATCCATGGCGGTAATCGCCTCGTCGGAAAAGAGTTGCAACGCCGCCGGGGCCATAGTCCCCGCCAATACCTGTTTGGAGAGGGGGGGGCGCTCATAGAACACCTGCTCCTCGGCAGAGATCACCGACAAACGCCCCTGATAGCCCTGTTGCCTCAGGGTGTGTGCAGCCCAGGCCCCCGCCTGCCCTGCACCTATGATCACAATCCGGCTGATGGTTGGATGCATGGCTCAGACCTCCTGCTTGAGCTGCCGCCGGGTACGGCTATCGAGCCCCCCCTCAATAGCCCACTCGGTAAAGAGCTCCAGACGATGTTCCATGGTGCGGGGCTGCCACTCCAGGGTCAGATAATCATCGTTGGTGTAGTACTCGAACGCCCCGCCCAGTGGGCTGTTGACATACCAGAAGTAGGCCGACGAGATCGGGTGACGACCCGGCCCCATAAAGGTGGACCAGCCATGTCGATTCATCGCCAGGCCAGCGCCAACCACCTCGTGAATATCTCGCACCGTGAAAGCCACATGATTGAGCCCCGCCGATTTGCCCGGCACATGCAAGAGGAAGAGGTCATGATGGTGCCCTTCCGCGGCGCAGCGCATGAAGGCGCCCTTGCCCTGATAGCAGTCAGAGAGATGGAAACCGAGTCGATCACGGTAAAATGCTTCTGTGCGGGCAAGGTCAGGGGTAAAAAACACCACATGTCCGATCCCGATGGGTTCACCACGCTCATAGACAGGGCTGGCCTCATTGATCCGGCGAATATCCCCATGTTGATTAATCGGCGTCACCCGTAACTCGACCGGTCGCTGCGCACTCAATTGAAAACTCAGGGTCATGCCATTGGGGTCCTGGCAACTCAGACGCCCTTCCTCGCTTCGCAATGACGGATGCCCCGCCAGCCGCTCGGCCAGTTGCGCCAGACACCCCGGGCTGGCCACGCCCCAAACCACCTCGCGCAGCGTCGAGCCGCTCTCGAAGGCCGCCGGCAAACGGGGGTCATCCACCTCGAACAGATAGACCCGACTCTGATTAAGCGTCAGGAAGAGATCCGCCCCGGCGATATCACTGCTGGCCCGGCGCAACCCGAAATCAGCAAGAAACGCGGCTGCCTTGGCTCTGTCGATCACCCCGAACTTCAGGGTTTCAATTCCAGTAATCTTCATGCTCACACTCTCTTAATTGGGATGTCATCCGCTCAGTTGAAGACAAAACCGCCGTTAACCGGCAGGTTCTGACCCGTGACAAAGGAAGCGAGATCAGACAACAGATAGAGCACGGTGCCGTTTACATCCTCAGGCACCTGCGGCCGGTTGATGGCCCGCCCGTCGACATAGTGCTGATGACGCGATGCAGGGACATAGGTGGTCGCCTCAACCTGCGTCAGGCCAGGACTGATCGCGTTGACGCAGATGTTGTACTCCCCCAGCTCGCGAGCCATGGAGCGGGTCATTGCCAGCAAGGCCCCTTTACTGGCCACGTATGCCATTAATCTGGGGGCCCCCCACAATGCGGTGTCGGACGCGATATTCACCACCTTGCCGGCACCGGACACCTTGAGATAAGGCACTACCGCCCGGGTCATCAGCCAACTGCCACGGACATTGACCTGCATGACGCGATCCCACACCGCCACATCCAGCGCCAGCATGTCGACGCCACCAATACCGGTCGCGATGGCACCGCAATTGACCAGCCCGTCGAGCCCGCCCAGTAGCTGAGCTGCATCATGGGCGCAGCGGGCAATGGAGTCCGGATCAGCCAAGTCCAATGACAGGCCATGTGCCATACATCCCTCGGCAGACAGCGCCCTGGCACCGGCTAACACCTGCTCGGCAAGAATGTCCGCCATCACCACACAGGCACCCGCCGCACAGGCGGCCCTTGCAAACTCCAGCCCCAGCCCTCTGGCCGCTCCGGTGATCAGCAATCGTTTGCCCGACAGCAACCTAGACATCGCTCACAGCCTCTTCCCTGACTTGCAAGCGGGCCAGTTGCTGCTCTGCCATCTTCTTCATCAATCTGCGCAGCCGCGACAACCCCACATCATGCTGATAAAGAAACTCGTGTTCGCGGGCATCAGGGGCCATCTGTTCAAGGATCACCCGGTCTTGTTCCAGCACATCCCAGTGCAACTTTTCCAGATGGTTGCGATAGAGGAAGCGCCACACATTGCGCTGCCAACCGCTGACCTTGCGTGCGCGCCAGAAGAATACCCGGGTGTGGTGCTCGTCTACCGGGGTGGCGAAACCGACAATCCAGAACTCGCCGCCCGGCCCAAACTGCGGACGATAGGGGATCGACAGGCGCAACCAGAAAGTTCCGCTGCTGCCAAATTCCACCCAGTCGAAATTGACACCACTCTGGCCAGTTTTCTCGAAGATGAATCCCTGTTCCGTGTTGCGAGCCCGCATATCAGCACTCTTGTCCCCTTCGGCCATGGAGTGGGAAGTGCAATGCAGGTAGCTGCCATGCATGGGATCCATCACGTTATCCACCGCATAGCGGTAGTTGACCGCCCAATCGGCTTGACAGAGGAAGTGGCTCCACTCCTCACTTTCCAACTGTTCCGGCAGCACCAGCTCTGCGGGTGTGCTCTCCGCTTCCAGGCCAAACCACAGAAAGATAGCGCCGTGCTTCTCGATGACCGGATAAGAGCGCAGGCACTTGCTGCCAGTCATGGGACAGGCATCGACCGCCGGCACATCGGTCACCACGCCCGCGCCATTTACCTCCACGCCGTGATACCAGCAAGCCACCCGATCCCCCAGATTCCAACCCAGCGAGAGCCGGGCTCCCCGGTGAGGGCAACGATCTTCAAGCGCGTTGACCTTCCCCTTGGTATCGCGCCACAGCACGATATGTTCACCAAGACGCGTGATACCTACCGGATTGCTGCTCACTTCCCAACTGGATACCACCGGATACCAGAGATCCTTGAGACCCAAATTCAGGTGATGCTCCAGTGCACTTTGTTGCTTCATCGTGTTCTCCTCGCTATCTGCAGTGGGCCGCTCAGTAACCGAGGCGGGCCATCTCATCCTGAAAATTGGTACAACTCCACGGATCGCCCGCCTCATTGCGCAGTCCAGACCGATTGAGGGTCTCTACAAGGGACTCCAGCTCGGTAATGCCCTCGGCAAAGGCCTTCTCCAGTTGACTCACCAGCGCCAGCTCATAAGCGGTCGGCTCGCGGTAGCGGTTCTGCCATATCAGGTTGACCGTCTTGCCCGGGATCTGAATGTTGTTTTGCCCGGCCTCAGCACTGGGCTCCTTATTGAGCCAAGCGGCCAGTTTGGGATTGAAATTCTCCATTCACTGCTTCCTCGTCATGCCATGTGAAGGAGTACGTCGTCGCCTTCGACGCGTACCTCGTAGGTGTTCAAATCGCGGCAACCCGGGCCGCTTTGCAGCTTGCCGGTGGGTATATCGAAAATGGCCTCATGCAGCGGGCACTCAACCGTGCGCCCTTCCACGAACCCCTCACTCAGCAGGGCGTAGGCATGAGGGCAGATATCCTCGATGGCATGAAGCTGCCCCTCGATCATGAATATCCCAACCGCTTTCCCCTCGACATTGAGCGCCAGATGCTCCCCATCCGAAATCGCACTCAATTTACAAACCGGCATCCAACTCATCTCGCCTCCGAAAAATTCACTATAGAAACATTTTTTCGTATGCAAACACGTTAATCGCCAAGAGCAACCCATGTCAATGAGTTGTGTACTTTTTGTTACCATCACCACCAAAGCCTCCTCCATGAGGTGCCACGATAACGCTCATCGACCCTCTGTTGAGGGGTCGCCAGAACGGAAATGGGTCAGTGCAGCTGAGCGCAACAGGCAACTGGGTTTGATTATCCGATTGAATTTGATGATTAATTTTTGATGTTTGAGAAGGGCGCTACGCTCTGCCACCATCGACGCAGGTTGGCGACAGTCAGCCATGAACATGGCCCCAAGGCATCAGCAGCTATCCAGTGGCGGGAACAAGATTTAACAATCTGACCAAGTTGCGTTATTGCTGGCCTGATGTTCGAGCAGCAAATGCTCGGTAGTACACTGGGTGGCAAAGAAAGGAGGGGGGATAAACCGGGAGTTGCAAATCATGCAACAAGCCATGCGCTTGCGCATGGCGTTACAAAAAGAGCGCTATTTTTCAGGGATTACCGTTATTCAAACTGAGTGTACGCGACAGATCGTGCGCAGCATGGATCACCTTATCCCGAATGCGTCCTTCAAACTCCTCTCGGGGAAAACTTTGCAGGGGGCAGCTGACAGAAACCGATGCGATCATGCGGCCGTCACTTAACCGATTTATCGGTGCCGCACAGGCAGCCATCACGGGATTGTAATAGCCCCAGCTGATCAGCGCCGGTTGTCCCCGTACCTCAGCCATGCAAGCCAGCAGTGACTCAATGCTGTTCGGGGTTCCCTCGGTGTAGGTGGACCATTGATAATCACGATATAGCTCGATAATGGCCTCATCAGACAAGTCAGAAAGCAGCAACTGACCGGTGACGGTTGCATGGGCTGGCCATCGGGTGCCCACTCCTACCGTGCTGGTAAACGGCCCTTTCGCCTGATAACGATCGACAAAGACTATGTCTGTCCCCTGACGGATCACCAAATGGCACGCAATGGTAATATCGTCCCGCAAGCGCTGCATGATAGGCCGCGATGGCTCCAGTAAATCCAGCCCCGAGAGATAGGTAAATCCCAAATCCAGCACCCTGGAAGTCAAGCTATAGCGTCTGGACCCATCTGCCTTATACAAAAAGCCACAGGTTTCCAGGGTATAGATAATACGGAAAGCACTGGAACGATTGACATCAATGACTTCGGCAAGCTCTGACACGCTTAATTCTCTTCGCTCTTCGCTAAATGCCTGAAGCGCTCTCAGTCCCCTTACCAAGCCTGGCACTGTATATCTGTCATCTGTCTCCATATATCTCCCTGAAGTACCTGACATTTTGTTAATTAATGGGAAAATTTGACCATGGTAGGGGGGGAACGTCAATCAATGACCCTCTTTCTCCATCAAATGGCAGGAGACAGTCAACATCCGCACCGCAGGCGAGAAGCTGACGAGAGTCTATGAGCGGAGCAACAGGATGACGACTCAGGGCTCAAACATGGATGCAGACAACTCAGCCTCAGAGAAGAGACGCTCATCGAGCAGTTAGAGATGAGAGAGATAGCCGTCATCCTGCTCCAAGTCACAAGATGCGGGGACGCTTTGACGGCATCCCATTTGCGACCAGGAGCACTTTCTAGCAAGACTACACGGCACAGATACAAAAAAGCCCAAGCGGGTGACCGCTTGGGCTTTCTCTTTGAATATGGCGGAGGAGGTGGGATTTGAACCCACGGATGGTCGCCCATCGCCGGTTTTCAAGACCGGTGCATTCAGCCGCTCTGCCACCCCTCCGAACGGCGTGCATACTACGCTAAGCCCTTGTTCATATGCAATACATATTTCCTGTGGGATAGTGTGCGGGAGCAAAATGGCAGGTGGCTTGAAATTGTTCCTCGTCATCCCTATTTGTTCTACATACAATGCGTAAACATGCAGTAACAAACAGCGATCACGAGGCGGCTGCTCGCCGTCTCACCCGGACATCAAGAGGACACCCAAGATGGATACCCGTTCTATCTACACTGGCACCCAAAGTGCCGTACGCGATACCAACAAGGTGCTGCGTAACACCTATATGCTGCTCTCCCTCACTCTGGGCTTCTCTGCCGTAGTGGCGGGCATCGCGACCGTAATGAACATGCCGCCGCTGCACTGGGCCATCTTCCTCATCGGCGTATACGGTCTGATGTTCCTGACCGAGAAGAACCGCAACAACGGCATGGGGCTGGTCTTCACCTTCGCCCTGACCGGTCTGCTGGGCTATAGCCTGGGCCCCATCATCAACATGTATATGAATAATGGTGGTGGCGAGATCGTGATGACCGCCCTTGGCGGCACCGCGCTCACCTTCTTCGGTCTGTCGGCCTATGCCCTGACCACCAAGCGTGACCTCTCTTTCATTGGCGGCATGCTGTTCGTCGGTTTCTGGGTACTGCTGGTGGCCATGATTGCCAACATCTTCCTGCAGATGAGCGCCCTGAGCCTGGCTCTGTCCGCCATGTTCATGCTCTTCTCCTCCGGTGCCATCCTGCTGACTACCCAGCAGATCGTGCGCGGCGGCGAGACCAACTACATCTCCGCCACCGTCACCCTGTATGTCTCCATCTACAACATCTTCCTGAGCTTGCTGAGCCTGCTTGGCGGCAACCGCAACTAATCAGAAACCCCGCTTCGGCGGGGTTTTTATTGGCGCCGATTTTTGTCAGGATAAGTTGTAAATCAAGGATATGAAGCGAAGTGGCCCTGATTTGGATCAGGGCCACTTCACGCTTGGCGGGTTACTATCTCGCTCTCGTTTCGATCAAGGGTTTCACCTGTCTCATGCCGATGGATCTCTCTGGCCTGCTGCGCCGACTGCTGACCGATAGTCACATCTACTTCGCTCTCAAGGTGCTGCTGGCCATTCTCGGTCTGCTCGCCTTCACCCTGGCTACCGGCAATATCCAGCTCACCGTGCTGCTATCCCTCGGAGTAGTGGCGGGCGCCATCGCCGAAACCGACGACAGCCTGTGGGGACGGCTCAAGAACCTCGCCATGACGCTGATCTGCTTCATGTTTGCGTCCCTGTGTGTGCAGTATCTCTACCCCACCCCCTGGCTGTTTGCCATCGGGCTGGCCAGCTCCACCTTTATCTTCGTGATGGTGGGGGCGCTCGGCGCCCGCTATGCCACCATCAGCTTCGGCTCGCTGCTGATCGCCATCTACACCATGCTGGGGGCCGCCAAGGCGCCAGATCTCTTCTACCAGCCGCTGGCGCTCGGCGCCGGCGCCCTCTGGTACGGGCTGGTCTCGTTTATCTGGCTCTGGCTGCTGCCCTACAAGACCCTGCACGAGCAACTGGCCCAGAGCTACTTCGCCCTTGGCCGCTACCTGCTGGAAAAGTCCCGCTTCTTCCCGGCGGACGAGCACGGCGCCCAGGCCATTCGCCACAATCTGGCCCAGCTCAACATCAATCTGGTGAGCGCGCTGACCCTCACCAAGTCGGCCCTCAACGCCCGCCTGAGCCGCCGCCATCCGGCGAGCCCCGAGCTTGCCAGCCTGCTGCGCCTCTATCTGCTGGCGCTGGAGATTCACGAGCGCGCCACCTCCAGCCACTACCCCTACAGCCGACTGGAAGCGGAGCTCAAGCAAGGCATCGTACTGGAAGGATTTCAGGAGGTGTTCCTGCAACTCTCCGAGGCGTGCCAGCGGCTCGGTTACGCCATTCTGGTGCACAAGCCCTACGCCCATAACAAGCGCATCCACTGGACGCTGGAGGCCCTCGGCGATCAGCTGGAGTTCACCAATCTCAAGCAGCACTACCCGAAAACCCTGCTGACGCCGATGAAATTCCTGCGCCGCAATCTGGCCAGCATCAACCAGTTGCTGGGCAGCGCCGAAGCGCTGCAAAACCCCGAGCAGCCGGAGCAGGATCTGCCCGCGCTGGCGCGGCCGCCCCGCCTGCCGCTGCTGGCCCAGCTCAAGCAGCACCTCACCTTGCACTCCATGGTGTTTCGCCACGCGCTGCGTTTGTCGCTCGGGCTGGTGATCGGCTACGGCATACTGCAAACCTTTGATATGGATAAGGGCTACTGGATTTTGCTGACCGTGCTGTTTGTCTGCCAGCCCAGCTACAGCGCCACCCGCCGCCGACTGGTGCAACGGATGCTCGGCACCTTCGCAGGTATTCTGGTGGGTATTCCGGTGCTCTGGCTCTTCCCCGAGCTGCACGTTCAGCTGGTGGTGATGGGGCTGGCCGCCTTCCTGTTTTTCACCCAGGTGCGCAACAACTACAGCGCCGCGGTCTGCTTTATCACCCTCTACGTGCTGATGGCGTTCAACCTGCTCGATGGCATCGGCTTTGCCATTCTCGGGCCACGGCTGCTCGATACCCTGCTCGGCTGCCTGATCTCCTACGGGCTGGTGGCCTGGCTCTGGCCGGACTGGCAGTACAAACGGCTGCCGACGCTTATCGCCAACTCGCTCTCGGCCAACGCCCGCTACCTCTCGGCGGTGCTGGCGAGCCTCAAGCAGCAGCGGGACGAGTCCATCGACTATCGGGTGGCGCGCAAGAGCGCCCATCTGGCGGACAGCGAGCTGGCCACCGCCTGGCAGAGCATGCTGGTGGAGCCGCAAAAGCGCCGCCGCTTCCTCGATCTCTGCTTTACCCTCACCTGGCGCAACCACGCCCTGCTCTCCTACATCTCGGCGCTGGGGGCCCATCGCGACAAACTGGAGGCCATCAGCGGGCTGGATGAGGTGCGCCACCATATCTGCCACACCCTGGAGCAGGCCGCCAGCCATCTGGCGGGCAACCCCTCCAGCTCCATCGGAGGTCAGTGCCCGGTGATAAGTCCGGACAGCAGCGAGGAGCAGCTGATGCTGACCCAGCAGCTCAACCTGATCAGCGAGCTGGCGGATCAGCTGCTGCATCTGGCCAACGAGAGCCGGTTGCTCACCGGGGATCAAGGCGCTACCATGCCCGCCCAATCCCGATAGCCCCATTAGCGAGGAGCCCCCATGTCTGCGTCCGAAAAACATCAGCTGGAATTCAACGGCCAACTCATCGAGACCGATGCCAAGGGCTACCTGCTCAACAGCAACGACTGGAGCGAGGAGCTGGCGCTGGTGCTGGCTGCGCAGGAGGGGATCGAGCTGGAGGAGCCGCACTGGGAAGTGGTGCGCTTTGTGCGCGCCTTCTATCTGGAGTTCAACACTTCCCCCGCCATCCGTGCGCTGGTCAAGGCGATGGAGAAGCAGTACGGCCCCGAGAAGGGCAACAGCCGTTACCTCTACAAGCTGTTCCCGGAAGGGCCCGCCAAGCAGGCAACCAAGATTGGCGGCCTGCCCAAGCCGGTAAAGTGCATCTGATCCCATGCATCTCATCCCATAACAACGGGGGCCGCAACTGCGGCCCCCGTTGTTTTTCATGCGTCTTTCTCACGCACCGCGCATTCATGCCACGCGCACTTCCAGCCAGCCTTATCCCCGCTTGTCAGCCAGCGCGACCAGCTGCTCCGCCAGCCGGTGACCGTGCAGGTAGGAGGCGATCAGCTCGCTATCCGCCTTGCCGATTTCAACCTGCTGATACCAGTGCTCCAGCATGGCGGCAAAGCCGCGCTGGGCCAGCACCGGCTGCCAGTCGTTGGGGCTAAGCATCTGCACCTGTTTGTCGCGGGCGATGATACCGCGAGTGCAGTTCTCAAGGTGCAGGGAGAGATTGTCGCCGTAGGCATCGATGCGCTCCTCGGTGATCCCCGCGCTGCGGTTCATGCTGCCGCTGATGGCGCGATCGCCGCTCTGCCAGCTGACGCTGACCCCGGCCAACAGGCTGTTGTCCTGCGCACAGGGGCGCAATACCGCATGAAAGTCGCCGTCCGGCACGCCGCCATAGAAGCAGAGGCTGTCGAGCACATGGATAAAGTCGTCAAACATAAAATCCCGCGCCTTGCCCGGCAGGGCGAAACGATGTTTCTGCCAGTTCAGCTCGGTGAGCGGCTGGGCCCGCGCCTCGGCCATGACGGGCAGATAGCGGCGGTTAAAGCCGGTAAAGAGGGCGCAATCTTGCGCGATGGCGAGGTTGGCCAGCGCCTCGGCTTCGGCCAGATTGTCGCACAGGGGCTTGTCGACAAAGGTGGGGATCCCCGCCCGCAGGCACTGCTCGGCCAGCTCGCGGTGAACGGCGGTAGCGGCGTGGATCATCACGGCGTCGGGGCGGCTGGCCAGCATGGCCGCCACATCGGTAAAGCACTCGGCGACCCGATACTGGCGGGCCAGCTTCTCCAGCACCGCCGGATTGCGGGTACAGAGCAGCGGGGTGACCCGCTCGTCGCTCGCCAGCAGCGGCAGATAGGCTTTTTGGGCGATATCCCCCAGACCAATCATGGCAATGCGCATCTCAACTCCTTTTCACTCGATAACGGGACAAGCGGATAACTGCCCGCACCATCGCAGGATTTATCCCGCAGATCCAGCCTGCCGTTAGCAAACTGGCTGGCGTGCGCAGCTCTGTGCAAACGGCGACGTTATTTGGGCATGGCAAGATCGCAGACCGACTTGATCACCTCGGCCAGCCACTCGATGGCGAGGTTGCCCTGACTTTTACGGTGTCTGCCAACCACCACCTCGAACTGCTGCGGCGCCCCGGCCAGCTCCAGCATGCGAAAATCGCCGAGGGTGGCGATGGCCGACGGAATGCAGGCCGCCACGTCATTGACCGACATAAAGGCTTGCAGCGAGGTGTAACAGGGGAGCGTCGCCGAATCAAATTGGGACACCCACCTTTTTGAGCAAGCCACTATCAGGCTACTTGCAGGCCCAATAAGGGGTGTGTATCCGAGCTGATGCCTGCAAAAGTAGGCTGGTGGGAGAGATTGTCAGGTTTAGAAAGCAACAGCCCCTGCACAGCCATTTATTGGACTATGTGCAATACCCGGAGCTATCAGCAGGGTGGATGCAAAGCTATCACAGCCTTGGTTGATGGCATCGTCGCTGGCCACAGTGGCGGGCAAACTGCTGACATTGATATCTGTCTCCCACCACTCTGATCCCTTGTCGCCTGAACAGCGTCACCTGCTTCAACCAGCGAACAGCATCGAGTCCCAATCGTTCCAGAATGGGTCCAAATTGGGCCGGAATATGACCCCGCTTGTCGGGCCGAATAGCACGACCTGTCCAATCAACCAGCATCAGGTAGTCGCTGAAGGTATAAGGCAGCTCTTCAGGCTTACCCTGGCGGGCAAACGGCAGCAAAAGTGGTGGCAAAACCTCAGTAGTAGCAGGCGCGTCAAGGCGCTGTTTGATACTGGTGTATTCACTCTGCTCTGGCCGATCGGTCAACGCAGCTCGTATCGGATTGAGGTCAACATACGCCATACAGGCCAACAAGGCGGATTCGGTGAGCAAAGCCTGACTCTTGAAGCGCCCCTCCCAGAAATGGCCCTTGCAACCATCTTCCTGATTGGCCTGACGGGCCAGATTTTCATTGAGTAGCCGAATAAACCAACTTATGGAGTGAAGCCGCTCCCGCCATTGGGCCAGCAATTGCTGCACGACAGCCAGCTCAGGCTCGATCAACATCTCCCCCTGATACCAGCGCCTGACCAAATGCGGCCACTGGAATAGCGCCGCCCAGCGCTCAGCCACCTCCCGCTCACTCCAGTTGGCTGCGGTATCGGGCTCCACCTTGAGCACCAGATGATAATGATTGCTCATCACCGCATAAGCACAAATGCCAATTGCAAACAGCCGCGATAGTTGCCCCAACTTGTCGACCACCCACTGACGCCGATGCTCATAACTCTGGCCAGAATGGGCATCGTCACCACACAGAAAGGCTCGCCGCACACAGCGGCTGACCACATGGTAGTAAGGCGTATCCTGCAAGCTGATTTGACGTGAACGGGCAATGGTCATGGCACATCCCTCAACGGTGACCTCTTAAGTCAAGAACAGCCCTACGCCACTGTCAAAAAGGTGGGTGTCCCGAAAAAATGAAGTGCTCTATGTCGATGCCTGATACGGTTCAGGTGTGAACCGAATGCCTTTGTAATGCCTTGTCGATGTTTTTCCTCTTCCCCGAAAGCGCCAGCTCTCGGGGCTTTTTGCATCAACAAGGTGGGGGTTCCGAAAAAGAGATTCTCTCCCTTTGCTTACTGCTTTATCAGAAGTCATCAGCCTGTCATCTGGCTGACATCCCGCGGTCATTTTCAAGCCATAGAGTTTTTCACTTATTTTTCATATGGATAGATAAGGAACATCATGACTTTCCCGCGCTCTTCTTATGTGGCTTTGGCCGTCTCGCTGGTCTTGCTTGGCGGCTGCCAGTCAGAGAACGAATCGTCTGCCGACAGCCAGGGCAAAACCGCCTACCAATACAGCACCAAAGCGGTCTACAGCCCGCAGCAACAGGCGGAGAGCTACGAGCCAGCGCCCCAAGGGTTCAGCCCGGTCTTTACCGAGATGGTGGCGCGCCACGGCTCGCGCTCCCTCTCCAGCCCGAAATATGACGTGCTGACCAAGCTGGTCTGGGAAGAGGCGCAGCGTCAGGGGGCGCTCACCACTCTCGGGCAGGGGCTGGGAGGCAAGGTCGATCTGGTGACGGCCGCCAACCAGAAACTGGGCTACGGCCTGCTCTCGGCGCTGGGCAAGGAGGAGCACGCCAATCTCGCCACCCGGCTGGCGGCGCGGCTGCCGACCCTGCTCAACAGCAGCGAGCCCCACTGCATCAAGGTGGTCACCTCGGGCAAAGACAGGGCCAACGAAAGCGCCTTCTACTTTATGGAGAGCCTCAAGCGCGACGTGAACTATGTCAGCGACTCGGCGCAGTGCTACCTCACGCAGGATGACCCCTCGAAAATCGACAAAAAGCTGATCAACAAGTTCGAGCTCTACTTCCACAAGACCACCCCCGAGGGGGATTACGCCCGCTACCTGCCCGCCTATGAGAGCTACCAGCGCTTTATCGGCGACGAAGATGCAGGAATCGCCCCGGCCCCCGATCTGGCCAGGGCGCTGGATCAGCTTAAAAACCTGAGCAAGACCAAAGAGATGGCCCGCAGCATGCTGGAGCGTATCTACAGCAAGGGCTTTGTCGACTATCTGGCGGGCGGCGTCGAGTTTGTCGCCATCAACCCGGAAGATGGCGGCATGACCTATGTGCGCGACGAGGTGGATGCCGCCCTGATGCTCTACAACCTCTTTATCATCGGCCCCGGCATGATCCGCGAAGCGCAGGCACAGGGCAGCGAACCCTGGGCGCTGGAGCAGTTCCTCACCCCGGAAGAGTCTGCCTGGTTCTCCTACCTCTCCGATGCGGAAGATTTCTACGAGAAGGGGCCGAGCTTTGCCAACCAGAGCGCCCCCTACGCCATTGCCCAGCCGCTGCTCGACGGCCTGTTTGGCGAGGTGCAGCGTCAGGTAGTGGAAGGCGAGCAGAGCCGACGGGCCACCCTGCGCTTTGCCCACGCCGAAGCCATTATCCCCCTCGCCGCCCTGATGAAGCTGGAAGGGAGCCGTCAGGGGGCCAGCCCGGATCAGCTGTTCAGCCAGCAGAACAACGAGTGGCGCGGCGGCTGGGTCTCCCCCTATACCGCCAATATTCAGTGGGATATCTACCAGAACGGGCAGCGGCAGGTGCTGGTCAAGATGCTCTACAACGAAAAGGAGATCGCCTTTAAAACAGGCTGCCAGCCCTACCAAAGCGGCAGCCACTACTACGACTTCGAGGAGCTCAAACGCTGCTACGCCTATAACGGCTAACCCTTCGCACGCCGGATATGGCAATCACCAGGGGCGACCATCATGTCGCCCCAATTCACTCCCTTCCCTGCTTGCCAAAGCGGGATATGGCTATAAAGCCGCCTTCCGGCTCCATTTGCTGATCAAGTTCAAAAAACAATGAGATTCTGATGGTTACATCATTTTATGACTCGCCCACCCAGTTTCGTTTGGCTTACCATAGCCATCCAGAACCTGTTGAGCTGCGATGGGTTGCTGCCAGCGCGGGTCAAGGGAGCAGATTGGAAGCTGTAATCCACGGGCGGTAGCGTGGGATTTGGTAGTGATACGCCTCACACAGAAAGATGGAAGACCCAAAATTAAAGCCTCCTAGGCTAGAGGAAATTACTAATAAATAAGGATTACAAATTGGCCAATTCAGATACAAAATCTATTGCATTTAAAATTTTCCAACGAAGACTTACAGCAGAGATCCGAAGCTATTGGTTTTGTCGAACATCATTTATATATACTGAACGATGGTGGAACGAAGGAGGCAAGAAAGATAGCATAAATTTAATAACGCAATATACTGGTGATAACAACCAAGTCTTTGGTAGTATAGACATTTCTCCTCAAAAGTATATCGACAGTACAAATGACGTATTATGGTCTGTTAGAGGAAATGCTATTACTAATATCGTGACGGCATTTGAAACATATCTGTATTATCAAACTAAACGTGCAATATACATTAAACCATCACTTATAGAAAGCTCGGGAGTTGAGTTTACCGCTGGTGAGATTGCATCATCATTCACACATCACGATCAACAAGATTGGCTAGCAGAGCAGGTAGTCAGTAAGTTCATAAGGAATAATAGTCATAGTAAAATGATCAAAAAGATTGATAGCTTAATAAAAGGAGGGCTATCAAATGGCGAAAAAGAACTCATTGATAGGTGGACACGCAAAGTTACGCTGAGGAATGCATTGATTCACAATGCAAAACTTGTTAATACCGAGCTTACACAAGAGTGGCCAGAAAAATTCTCTATATCAGGAGTTCCAATACAGCTTGATGATGGCGATATTGTACGTACTCAATATGTAGCTTATGAGTTAGCTAAAAAAATTGACGCTCAATTTCAAAGAACAATTATAGATTTTGAAGATGCTAGGTTACTCGCAAGAGTTGCATATCTACATAGAAGTAATCTCACACATGGTCAAATTGCTGATCTTGTGGTTAAAATTCTCAGCTATCCATTAACTAAAGCTCAAGCGGAAAGTGCCATAGCATACCAAAGGAAAACTAGAGCCAGGATATCTGATTTCACCATAATTGAAGAATTAATAATGGATTGCATAAAAAACAACCCTAAATTAATTTCTTGATTGGCATTCACTATATTTACAAATACTCAATGAACCTTACTTCAAACATATCGATTTAAATGCTATTTCATACAGAAAAATAAAAAGGAGACCATCAGGTTTCCTTTTTTCTATCTCTTTACATACTTGCCGCCAGCGTCGCCCACCCCAATGTGGTGCGTATCGAGTAACTCAACCGCTTGCAGCCTGTCGGCCATGCCTGGTTCAAATCGGCGGGGCTGCTTGCCCCTCCTTGCCCCTGTGGTCCAGCCCGCACCGCCCCTTGATTGTTCCACCCGCGTAACAGCTGAACGCTTATGCGTTGCACCAGTAAAACAATCTGAGGGAATCCAACACCCGACCATAGCCGCAGGATGGCCAGCAGCCAGCGCCCGATCACTGTCCGGTTGGCAGTAAGGTCGCAGAGCAAGAAGAGTTTGATAGAGGTCAAAAAACGAGACCTTTCTGATAGTTACATCACTTTAAGGCTCGCCTCGGCAGTTTCGTTTGGCTTATCATAGCCATTCAGAACCTGTTGAACTGCGATGGGTTGCTGCCAGCGCAGGTCAAGAGAGCATATTGGAAGCTGTAATCCACGGGCGGTAGCATTACCCCTTGCTCAAAAAGGTGGCTGTCCCTGATTTCTTCCCAATTATTCATTCCTACGTTGTACAGAAGATAATTACTATGCCAAAAACTCTCCCGATCCTTCCCGTATGGACAAGCTGGAAAGAATTGACACAATTCCTAGCGCTTTCCGATCATGTTTTAATTTCACAACACGAACAATGGCGACAACTTCCAATCCCCAACAAACCGGCAATCAAAATCTTAAGGCAAGATGGGCCCTACAAGTTCGAAACTGATGGCGAAACATACGAAAAGATTCTTGCGGATCGACATGTACTGGCTTCAGTCGTGCTGTTGAACTCGTATGCTTTAGTTGAGTCAGCGGTTCGACAAATATATGAACTTCTCATATCTGACCTATCGGTGAATACACCTCTACTCACTCAGATTAGAGCCGCTCAAACCTCAATAACTGATACAGTGAAGAATGGTGGTATTGAAGCTTGGGGAACTCGAATACTGACAGATCTTGGACGAAACTGGTCATATGTCGAGACAGGAAAAGCTGGGCTTGTAGAAGTTGCTATTGTGCGAAATGCAATCGCTCATGGTGAGGCTAATGTAACTCAATCTATGGTAAATCGCGTAGATGCTGTAGGTGGAAGTCTCCCTTGGAATATTGGTTCTCCTATCAAACTTGATATCGCTCGTGTCAAAGAATATAGACATCGGCTACGTTCATTTGCACGAGTGGTAGAACACGGCGCAGAAGAACTTTATCCGTAATAAAATAATTTTTGACATCAAAAACTATAACTGTTGTTGCTATTTAATACATAGGCTTTATGTCATTCATGTGAAGAAAACTTAACTGCCCCATCAAGCTATAACTTACTTTTTATTTGTCAAAGCATGTTGATACTTAACCAATAACTGAGAAGAATGAAAAATGCCCATAGTTGTGACCTTCGATATACAAGGAGCTCCTCCACAGGAAAGAAATAGAATTCAAAGTTTCTTCGAACGTTTAGGCTGGCAGAATCTTGGTGGTAGCTCATATCGGTACCCTCGTTTAGGCACACAGGATCAGCCAGTTGAAGATTGGTTTAATCATGTTATTCCAGCCTTGACCCTATTCAGACAGTATTTAATTGAAAGTGATCGACCGCTTAGCTGCTTCACATTAGATGTCCAATCCACAACAGGATATGATCCATCGACTGGCTTCGGAACAGCGCCAGCAACTGGTCAAGGCATACACTTGTATCAGCCAACAAATTCTGCTTTTGGTGAACGAAACTTACGACACTGGATTGATACTCTCCAATATCCATATAATGCAGGCCCGTAAATACCCTGAAAAGAATAAATATAAAAAGGCGACCATCTGGTCGCCTTTTTATTTCGATCACTTTCCAATCAGGAATATCACCGTGCCGGTCGCTTGGCACCATTGCCTTTGGCCACAGGCTTGCCGCCCTGAGTGGCAGGTTTGGCGGAGCTGGCACGGGTCGGCGCCTTGCCCTTATGGGCGGGTTTGCCGGTCGGTTTGCCCTTGCCTGCACTCTTACCAGCACTCTGGCCTGCGCCTTGTCCGGCGGGCTTGCCGTTCCCCAGCTTGAGCTCGGAGCCCAGCGGCTTGCCGTTGCCTTTGCCGCTCTTGTTGGCGCTGGGGTTGGCGTGCTGGCCGTTGCTCTGGCCCGCCCCCTTGTTGCCAGCACCGTTGCCGCGCTGATGTTCGCCTCTTTGTTGAGACATTGGACTGTGGCGAGTCAGGGCCGGTTTCAGACCCTTGCCGCTGGCGGCGCGCTCGTTGCGACCTTCCGCTGGCACCAGACAGCCGGGGCCATTGCCAATCAGGTGGCCCTTGCCCATGGCGAGCAGGGCTTCGCGGATCATCGGCCAGCCAGCGGGATCGTGGTAGCGCAGCAGCGCCTTGTGCAGGCGGCGACGGCGCTCGCCCTTGGCGACAAACACATCGCCACCGGTGCGGCTCACCTTGTTTAACGGGTTTTTCTCCGTGTAATACATGGTGGTGGCGTTGGCGAGCGGCGACGGGTAGAAGTTCTGCACCTGATCGAGCTTGAAGCGGTTCTCTTTGACCCAGAGCGCCAGATTGATCATGTCTTCATCGGTGGTGCCCGGGTGGGCGGAGATGAAGTAGGGGATCAGGTACTGCTGCTTGCCCGCCTCTTTGGAGTATTTGTCGAACAGCTCCTTGAACTGGTAGTAGCTGCCCATGCCCGGCTTCATCATCTTGGAGAGCGGCCCCTCCTCGGTGTGTTCCGGCGCGATCTTGAGGTAGCCGCCGACGTGGTACTTGGCCAGCTCCTTGATATAGCGGGGATCTTCCACCGCGATGTCGTAACGCACGCCGGAGGCGATGAGGATCTTCTTGATCCCCTTGAGGTCGCGCGCCTTGCGATAGAGGTTGATGGTCGGGCTGTGGTCGGTGTCCATGTGCGGGCAGATGGTGGGCCAGACACAGGAGGCGCGACGGCAGGTCTGCTCGGCCTTGGGGCTCTTGCAACGCAGCTTGTACATGTTGGCGGTGGGGCCGCCGAGATCCGAGATGACGCCGGTAAAGCCCGGCACCTTGTCGCGGATATCTTCGATTTCTTTGAGGATCGACTCTTCCGAGCGGCTCTGGATGATGCGCCCTTCGTGCTCGGTGATGGAGCAGAAAGAGCAGCCGCCAAAGCAGCCACGCATGATGTTGACCGAGGTCTTGATCATCTCGAAGGCGGGGATCTTCTCGTTGCCATAGGCCGGGTGCGGCACCCGCTGGTAGGGCAGGCCGAAGACGCCGTCCATCTCCTCGGTTTCCAGCGGGAAGGCGGGCGGGTTGACCCAGACGATGCGATCGCCGTGGGCCTGTGACAGGGCGCGGGCACAGCCGGGGTTGGTCTCGTGGTGCAGAATGCGCGAGGCGTGGGCGTAGAGCACCTTGTCCTCTTTGACCCGCTCGAACGCCGGCAGCTTCACATAGGTTTTTTCCCACGGCTTGGGTTTGGCCGGCTGCACCAGCACAGGCTGAGCTTCCTGCGCGGCAGGGGCCGCGTCGGTGGCGTCATCCGAGCATGGGGCCCCTTCCATATAGGGGTTCATGATGGGATCGATGCGGCCAATCTGGTCGAGCTTGCTCGAATCCACCCCTTTCCAGCCCGGCAGCGGCTCCTTGCGGATGACGGCAGTGCCGCGAATATCCTGCATGGTCTCGATGGTCTCCCCCGCTGCGATGCGGTGGGCCACCTCCACCAGCGGCCGCTCGGCGTTGCCGTAAATCAGGATATCGGCCTTGGCATCGAGCAGGATGGAGCGGCGGATGGTCTCGGACCAGTAGTCGTAGTGGGCGATACGGCGTAAGGAAGCCTCGATGCCGCCGATGACCACCGGCACCTCCTTGAAGGCCTCCTTGCAGCGCTGGGTATAGACCAGAGTGGCGCGATCCGGCCGCTTGCCC
The DNA here is from genome assembly GCF_049170575.1 of Aeromonas sp. 604282. Lineage (NCBI taxonomy): Bacteria > Pseudomonadati > Pseudomonadota > Gammaproteobacteria > Aeromonadales > Aeromonadaceae > Aeromonas > Aeromonas sp. 604282. Next base: position 452,936 of record NZ_JAAKMV010000002.1, read on the forward strand.
CCCACATCCCCCGGGGTGTAGGCGTCATCGTGGCGCAGCTTCTTGTCGGAGGTGTAGCGGTTGATCATGGAGTCCATGTTGCCCGCAGTCACCCCGAAGAAGAGGTTCGGTTTGCCCAGACGCATAAAGTCATCTTTGGATGACCAGTCCGGCTGGGCGATGATGCCGACCCGAAAGCCCTGCGCCTCCAGCATGCGGCCGATGACCGCCATGCCGAAGCTCGGGTGATCCACGTAGGCATCCCCCGTCACCAGAATGACGTCGCAGCTGTCCCAACCCAGCTTGTCCATCTCTTTGCGGGACATGGGCAGGAAGGGCGCCGTGCCGTAGCACTCGGCCCAATAGCGGGGATAGGAGAAAAGGTTGGTAACCGGCTGCATTTTAACCACCTGGAACAATTCGGGTCGCGCATTATACCGATTGCGGCCAAGGGGAGCGATGGCTTTTTGTCCCCAGCATTCGCGCGGGAAAAGGCGCTTTGCCATCCAACATCCGCATCACGCCACCACAAACAAGCACGCCCGCAGGATGAGTGCGGGCGATCTTTGACTGCAACTGCCGCACGGTGAGCCGGGCAAATGCGGGGGGCTCACCGCCTGAATGGTTACTGACTCAGATCCTTGTCGATCCAGTATTTGGAGCCGGAGATGTTGGCATCGAACAGCAATCCCTTCTCGCCGATCTGGTAGATGGCCATGCCACCGTTGTATTTGGCGGTCAGCTCGGCGCTCTCCTTGCCAGCTACCACACCCACTTCTGAGGTGGCCTCCCACCCCTGGGTCACGAAGGCATCGAATCTGGCCTTGTCTTCAAACAGGATCACCTGCTGATAGAACTTGCCACCGATACCGGCCGCCAGCCCCGCGCCAAACATCTTCATATAGGTGTGTTTGCCACTCTTGCGATTGATGGCCACCCCGGCACCCTGATTGGTATGCAGCATCAGGGAGAACTTGCGCGAATCGAATACTGCGTAGCCATACGCCTTGTCAAACAGCAACTTGGCTGAAGGCTGTTCATTGAACAGGCGCACCAGTGCCGTGTCGGCCATGGTGTTGAGCGCCACCCGCGCCTCTTGCGGGGTTTTGGGCTCCAACATCTCGTCGAGCTTCTTGTCGGCTACCTTCAGCCACTCCTTGCCGGTGGCGATGCTCTTGTCGGTCCAGACCCCGGCGGTGTTGAACGCCTCTTCACCCCAGGCAGAGATGGAGGCCCAGCTCTTTTTGGAGAAGTCGCTGACGTCCTGCCATACCTCCTTGCCAGTCTCACTCACGGCGGTGCCGAGATCGGCGGCGGCAGCCTTCAGTTTCTCCCAGTCGGCATGGCTGGGTGACACCACCAGCGTCAGTGACAGGGCCAGCAACCAGTTACGCTTGTTCATTTTTTCACTCCCGTATTGTCGAGTGTCTGGGTTATCCTGCGATCCCCTACAACAGGCTACCCGGTGAAAACCACTCCCGCATTATCGGAAGGGGAATCCGGTTAAGCAATCATTGAGTCCTGTTTATCCCGCCACAGCCCGAAATAAAAAGGCTGCTCATCAGAGAGGAGCAGCCTTGTTGAACACTGTAAAACCGGACGGGCTTATTCGACCATCATCACCTTGCAGGTGTTGGTACTGCCGACGGTTTCCATCTTGTCACCGTGGGTCAGCAGTACCATGTCACCGCTTTGCAGCAGCCCCTTCTCCTTGAGCACGGCCAGCGCGTCGCGACACACTTCGTAGACCGGCTTGGTCTCGTCACCGTCAAACATCACCGGGGTCACGCCACGGTAGAGGTTGGTCCAGGCCAGGGTCTTGTTGTGGGGAGACATGGCGAAGATCGGCAGACCGGAGCTGATACGGGACATCAGCAGCGGAGTGGTGCCCGATTCGGTCAGCGCCACGATCGCCTTGACCCCTTCCAGGTGGTTGGCTGCGTACATGGTGGACATGGCAACCGCCTCTTCCACCGAGGTGAAGGTGTAGCTCATGCGGTGATTGGAAACGTTCAGGCTCGGGTGCTTCTCGGCACCGACACAGACGCTCGCCATGGAGGTCACAGTCTCGATGGGGAACTGACCGGCGGCGGTTTCGGCAGAGAGCATCACCGCATCGGTACCATCCAGCACGGCGTTGGCGACGTCCATGACCTCTGCACGAGTCGGCAGCGGCGCGTTGATCATCGATTCCATCATCTGGGTAGCGGTGATGACGACGCGGTTGAGACGACGGGAGTGACGGATCAGCTTCTTCTGCACGCCAACCAGCTCGGGGTCACCGATCTCGACGCCCAGATCGCCACGGGCGACCATCACGGCATCAGAGCCGAGGATGATATCTTCCATCGCCTCATCGGTGGCGACGGTCTCGGCGCGCTCAACCTTGGCCACGATCTTGGCATTGGAGCCAGCTTCGCGAGCCAGTTCGCGGGCGTAACGCAGGTCATCACCGCAGCGCGGGAAGGAGACGGCCAGATAATCTACGTTCATCAGCGCGGCTGTCTTGATATCTTCCTTGTCTTTCTCGGTCAGGGCTGGCGCGGAGAGACCGCCCCCTTTCTTGTTGATGCCCTTGTTGTTGGAGAGCGGGCCCGCCACAGTCACAGTGGTGTGGATGCGGGTGCCTTCCACGCTCTCGACTTTCAGTTGTACACGGCCATCGTCCAGCAACAAGATGTCACCCGGCACCACATCATTTGGCAGGCTCTTGTAGTCGATGCCGACCTGCTCCTGACAACCTTCACCCTTGCCCAGGGCTGCATCCAGCACGAACTTGTCACCGATGGCCAGATAGATCTTGCCGTCTTTGAAGGTGGATACACGGATTTTCGGGCCTTGCAGGTCACCCATGATGGCAACGTGGCGGCCGAGCTTGGCAGCAATGTCACGCACCTGATTGGCGCGCTGGATATGATCTTCAGGAGTGCCGTGAGAGAAGTTCATCCGCACCATGTCGGCGCCGGCGCGGATAATCCCTTCGAGGATCCCTTCGCGGTCGGTGGCCGGACCAAGTGTGGTTACAATCTTTGTACGTCTAGGCATGAAAGACTCCAATATGAAGTTGAGATAATTTGAGATTCTGCCCCATCAAGCCGATGGCTCGATGCACCCGCTTGCAAACCATCCGGGTGGTTTTTGTTATTAAGTTACAATACCACATCAAGACTACACCAAGGAGGGTGGCATAGACAGTCGGGGGCCAAAGCCCCCGACGATTCAGGAAGAGTGTGGTGTTTCAAAGCGGGATTCACGCAATCCCTCTTTTACCTTCTTCAGGTTTTCACGAAATTTCATCCCCCGGCGCAGGGTAAATCCGGTTGCCAGCACATCCACCAGCGCCAGTTGCGCGATGCGGGAAGCCATCGGCATGTAGACATCGGTATCCTCCGGAACATCCATGGAGAGCACCAGATTGCACTCGCGCGCCAGTGGCGAATCCTTGGCGGTCATGCCGATGACGGTGGCGTCGTTCTCGCGGGCCAGCGCGGCGATCTCGACCAGCGCCTTGGTGCGGCCGGTATGGGAGATCAGCACCACCACATCCCCTTCGCTGCTGTTGATGCAGCTCATGCGCATCATGACGATATCGTCAAAGCTCACCACCGGGATATTGAAGCGGAAAAACTTGTTCTGGGCATCGCGGGCAACGGCTGAGGAGGCGCCAAGACCAAAGAAGCTGATCTTCTTGGACTGGGTCAGGATATCGACACAGCGGTTGATGGCCGAGATATCCAGGCTGTTTTTGGCGGCATCCAGACAAGCCATGGTGGATTCGAAGATTTTGGCCGTGTAGGTATCGGGGCCGTCTTCTGCTTCCACATGACGATTGACGTAAGGAGTGCCATTGGCCAGGCTCTGGGCCAGATGGAGTTTGAAATCGGGGAAGCCTTTGGTATCGAGGCGACGGCAAAAACGGTTGACGGTCGGTTCACTGACGTCGGCCATTTTGGCCAGGGCGGCGATGCTGGAGTGGATGGCGGTCTGGGGAGACGCCAGGATCACCTCGGCAACCTTGCGTTCTGATTTACTGAAACTTTCCAGGTTGTTCGTAATTTTATCAAGGGTATTCATCATCACCACCAGACGTTTTTGTAATTTAGCTTCAGTGTCTTTGCACTAAATCTACGGCTAAGCAGGTTTCCAATCAAGCTGATGACTATACAAGACAAGCGGTTATCGCAACTAACGCCTGCCGTACAAAGTATGACTCATCTCTAATTATTTCGTACTTTTCGTTACAAAACGTCACCTCACTGTGAAACCGCTTACAAATGTTGCAAAGCAACAACACTGTGAGCAGGCGCACGTTTGTATCGATCCGGCGGGTGAGTGAGCCTGAGCTCGGATAGAATGGGCCGTCATAATCCAACAATAATGTCGGGACACCACAGTCGTCCCCATCCTGTAACGAAGGAGTTGTTATGCAGCATACCCATGCGCTGGTCGGCGATGTCGGCGGTACCAATGCGCGTCTGGCCCTGTGTGAGCTGGCCACCGGTACTATCTCTCAGGCAAAGACCTACTCAGGTCTGGCCCATCCCAGCCTTGAAGCCGTGGTTCGCCTCTATCTGGAGGAACACAAGGTCGAGGTGGCGGAAGCCTGCATCGCCATCGCCTGCCCCATCAATGGTGACTGGGTCGCCATGACCAACCACAGCTGGGAGTTCTCCATCAGCGAGATGCAGAGCAATCTCGGGCTGGCGCGCCTGCAAGTAATCAACGACTTTACCGCGGTCTCGATGGCGGTACCGGTATTGGCCGAATCGGATCGCATCCAGCTGGGCGGTGCCGCACCGGTAGCTGGCAAACCCATCGCCATCTATGGAGCGGGCACCGGCCTTGGGGTTGCGCATCTGGTCAAGGCGGGCGATCAGTGGTTGAGCCTGCCGGGCGAAGGGGGTCATGTGGATTTTGCCGCCAACACCGAAGAGGAAGATGCGGTGCTGCAGGTGATGCGTGGCGAACTGGGCCATGTCTCGGCCGAGCGTTTCTTATCCGGCCCGGGCCTGGTCAATCTCTATCGCGGGCTGGTGAAATCCGATGGTCGTGAGCCGGAGCCGTTCGCCCCTAAAGACATTACCGAACGTGCGCTGGCGGGCGAGTGTCTGGATTGCCGCCGCACCCTGAGCCTGTTCTGCGTGCTGATGGGCCGCTTTGCCGGCAACCTGGCGCTCAATATGGGCACCTTTGGCGGCGTCTATATCGCAGGTGGGATAGTGCCGCGCTTCCAGGAGTTCTTCACCAGTTCCGGTTTCCGGGTTGCCTTTGAAGACAAGGGCCGTTTCAAATCCTACCTCAAGGATATTCCGGTATTCCTGATCACCCATGAAGGGCCTGGCCTGCTCGGTGCTGGCGCTTACCTGCGCCAGTCGATGGGGATTACCATCTGATTGGAAGGTGGAGTGAAGCTGGAACATCCGTGGTTCAGCATCGATTCAGTGTGGATGGCATATAGTAGCAGCACGTAACCAAGAGGGCCGCACTTCACAAGGAGTGGAAAGCGACTCTCATCCGCTGGATACGTTTGTCACCTGACAAGCCTGAACTGTTTCAACCGGCCTTCTGGCCGGTTTTTTTTATCTCTGAGATCGGACACTACTGGGCCAGCGCCTTCAACTGTGTCTTGTCGGGCGGGTTGTTCCAGTCGATGGGGCCATGGGTAAAGCGGTACTGCAACCGTGGCAAGCTGGTCTCCAGCCACTCTTCCCTAAAGTAGGCATACCCCTGATTCCAATCAGGATCATTGGCCCAACCGGTTTGCAGGAAGTAGAGGCGAGTGCCCTGCCCTTCCGGCACAAAGCGCAGACAAACCTGAGTCTTCTGCTGACGAATATGGGGCAGACTGGGCGGAAAATTCCAGCTAAAGCTGAGCAGATCATAGGGCATGACGGCCATGACCCTGCACCCTTCACTCCCCCGTTCACCCAGTGGAGCATCAGGCCTGAAGTAGATTTCGAAGGGGCCATTCGGTTCGGCTACCATCAAACACTCGGGAGCCAGAAAACTGCGCAGACCACTCTCTGTCGTCCAGGCGTGCCACACGTCATCGATATGAGCCGGAACAAAAATGTTGCCTTCAATCTGTTTATTGTCCATAAATCAACAATCCTCACGCCATCCATACAGGGGACTTCGGCAGTATAGCCCCATGACAAATGTAATGGACAGCCCTTAATCACACCCTTGTCATTTGCCCCAGATAACCTTGCCAGCGCGCAACAGGGAACAGTGACCGCCCTTGGGAGAGCATGATGATCAGGCGCATGGAAGAACGTGATATCACCCCGCTGGCCAAGCTGTTTTTACAAGGCCGCAGACAAACCTTTCACTGGGTAGACCCCTCCCTGTTTCACCTGGATGACTTTATCGAGCAGACCCAGGGAGAAGAGATATGGGTGGCAGAGCGAGGGGGGACTGTCTGTGGATTTATCGCCGTATGGCAACCCGAGCACTTTGTGCATCATTTGTACGTTGCGAGCGACTGGCATGGTCAGGGGATTGGGCGAGCGCTGCTCGAACATGGTCTGGCTGATAGTCCCTGCAAGGCATCACTCAAGGTGGCAACCCGCAATACGGCGGCCGTGGCCTTCTATCATCGGCTTGGCTGGCAGCATGGAAACGAGACCGGGTATTGCGAGATCACTGGCCCCTGGTGCAAGCTGTCTCGTGAGTAGACAACCGCACTCCAGACTGTCATGCATGGTCTCGGAAAGGGAAAATATCGATCCGGGCTTGCATGGCAGAAAATGAGAACACCACAACCACCCGTTGCGCGCGTGATCGCGACAATCGCTCGCACCGAGGATCCCCCCTGGGCGTATGTGCTCTCTAGACCCGAAACAGCTTGAGGAGGGTATCGAGCTGACCGGAGAGCTGGCGCAAATCGCTGCTGGCTTCAGCCACTTGCACTACCCTGGCCGCGCTCTCGCTATTAAGGGTGGCTATCCGGTTCACGCTATGGCTCACCGCCTCCGCTACCGAGTGTTGCTCTTCCGAGGCTTGGGCAATATACATGTTCATCTCGCGGATCAGACTGACCTGGTTTTTTATCTTCTCCACCGATATCTGTACATCAGCTGCTTCGGCTCCCGCACGAGAGGCCTGCTCCTGGCTCAGCAGCATCCCGGCACCAACATTCTGGGTCGCCTGTTGCAGCCGTTTGATGCTGGCACTGATCTCTTCGGTCGACTGACGGGTACGACCTGACAAGGTTCGCACTTCATCGGCCACCACCGCAAAACCGCGCCCCTGATCCCCAGCTCTCGCAGCCTCGATGGCGGCATTTAGCGCCAGCAGATTGGTCTGCTCGGCAATACCATTGATCACTTCGATAATATTGCCAATGCTGCTACTCTCGGTAGAAAGGGAACGCATCAGCCCCGCCACCCGTTCCACCTCTCCCACCAGCTGGCGAATCGCCTGATTGGCATGACCGGCCAGATTGTAGCCCTGCTCGACATAAAGGTTGGCCTCATCGGTCGCCGTAGCAGTCTTCACTGCATTACCTGCCACCTCCTGTACCGCCTGACTCATCTCGGTAATGGCAGTCGCGACCTGATCCAGCTCCTGTTGCTGGGCATCACTGGCGCCCCGAGTATCCGCCGCAAGGGTGTCACAACGTTCGGCGGTCTGCAGCACGCCGGCAGAGAGCTCGTTGATCTCCGCCACCATCTCCTGCAACTTGGCAATAAAGTGGTTGATGTTGGTGGCCAACACGCCCATCTCATCCTGACGGCTAATCTTCAGACGCCGGGTCAGATCCCCCTCTCCTTTGGCCAGATCGAACACCGCCTGATTCATCTGATGAAGTGGTCTCAGCACATTGCGATGAATCAGCACCATCAGCAGCGCAATGATGCAGAGATCGAGCACAAGGATCTGCCAGACGGTAGTGATCAACTGCTGGCGCAGTTGGGCCTGAATGGCAGCATCACTGGTTTGCACCAGCAATCGGGCCACGGTGTTTTTCTGGCCGCTGTCGTCATAGACCAGGTCATATCCCCCATAGGCAGCGGTATCGGCAGGCATGGCTGTCACAGGGGCAATGCTCCCCGCCGAGTCACGGGCAAACCCGGCCACCAGCTTGTCCTTGTTGACCACCAGCAAAGCACTCAGGATATCGGCCGCCAGCTCGGACTTGAGCGATGCCTCGATGAAGGCCGATTCATAATTCCACAGCGGGCCGGGCAGGGAGAGCTGTAGCCGGCCGATGGCCTGCTCGACCAGCGCACTCTGTTTGCTGTAGCTCTCCGCCCTGACCGCGTTGTAGTTGTAAGCGCCAAACAACACCAGTAGCAGACTCACCGACAGGGAGGTCAACACGGCAATCCTGAACGTCAGACTTTTCCAATCCATGGTTTCCTCCCGGTTTTACGGCAGCCGGCGCAGTGCCATTCAGCGGCACTTGCTATTGGTACTGTTACTGTTACTGGTACTTGGCATTGATCTTGTCGATGGTGCCATCCGCCTTCATGGCAGCGAGGATCTCGTTGAGCTTGGTGATGAGCTCATCGGGCGTATCCTTGTTAAACGCCAAGCTCATCTGGGTTTCCTTGAACACGAAGACCGGCTTTGGTGAAGCTACTTTCTCCTTGCTGGCCAGATAAGGCGCCAGATACTGGCCGGTTGCCCAGAGATCGATGCGGCCCGCCTCCAGTTTTTTCACGTTGGCGGTATCGTTGGCAGCCAGCTGCAACTTGGCAAATCCCTGTGCCTTGAGATACTCGGCGGCCGCATCGCCGTTATAGCCACCCACCGAATACTGCTTGGCATCTTCCAGCGACTTGACCGTGATATTGGCGGTCGAACTGGAGAAAAACACCCAGTTGTTATTGACCAGCGGCCCTACCCACTTGAACAGTGCTTCCCGCTCCGGAGTGCGGGTCGTGGAGTAGAGGGCGGTATTGGGGGTGCCGAGGGTATCTTCGTACGCCCGTTTCCAGGGCATCAGGGTCAGCTTGTATTCGACCCCGGCACGCTTGAACAGCTCTTCGACCACCTCGGTCGACAGCCCGACAATCTTGCCCCCCTCCCCCTGCATGTTGAATGGCGGGTAATCCTCGGTCATCACGTTCAGTGGCGCAGCCTGAACCGCGCCTATCGCCATCATGGAAGAGACTGAAAAAATTGCACTTTTCCACAGCAGTTGATAGTTCATTGCAACCTCGCTTTGCTTGCCATTCATCCCTGAACATCCGCCGTTACCGATGGCGGTGCACGTCTGACCCGCTGGGGTCATGCCGGCTTTCACGGCTCGCCGCCCACCCATGTGCAGCAGCAAACAGATCCGGATTTTGCCTGTGCGCAACGAAACGCAACCGGCGAGGGAGGCTCACAACAAATCGAGGTGGAAACATGCCAGGGCAGCATAAGGGGAGTGCGGAGTGGGGCGGATAAGCCTCTGCCATACAACAGCGCCGTGGCAAAGAAAAAGCGCATCGTTTTACGACAGAGGTCTGGGAGAGAAATGATAGAAAACGCCAACATCCATTTTCCCATACTGCTCGAGGAGACCTCAGAGCCAAACCTGTCCTTTAGCTAAGGTCACGAAAAGAGATACGTCAAATGAGAATGCTAACCCCCTCATCTGCTTCCAGATTAGATTCCAGATAAGCACCGCCGAGCCACAAAGTGGCGCGAGATACCCGAAAAACAGAAGGCCACCGCGAGGTGGCCTTCTCCAAATCAACAATAAACGTCTGGTGAAACTCAGTCCTTGGCCGCGTCCATCACACCCTCTTCGGAGTGCGCAGGCAGGATCAGGTTGAGCAGGATGGCGGCAACAGAGGCCAGGCCAACACCGGCCAGCGCGAAGTCGCCAATCTTCATCTCCAGCGCACCGACACCGACGGTCAGAGTCACGGCGACGATGGCGATATTGCGTGACAGTCCCAGATCCACCTTGGATTCCACCAGCGTCTTGAGACCGATGGCAGCGATGGATCCGAACAGCAGCAGCATGATACCGCCCATCACCGGCATGGGGATGGAGGTAAGCAGCGCATTGAACTTGCCGAAGAAGGCCAGAATGATGGCAAACACCGCAGCCCATGTCATGGTGACCGGATTGAAGTTGCGAGTGATCATCACGGCACCGGTCACTTCGGCGTAGGTGGTCACGGGTGGGCCACCGATGAAACCGGCGAAGCAGACGCCGATGCCGTCACCGGCCAGCGTACGGTGCAAACCCGGATCCTTGGTGTAATCCTTGCCAGTCACGCCACCAATCGCCAACACGCCACCGATATGCTCGATACAGGGGGCGATGGCTACCGGCAACATGAACAACGCAGCAGCCCAGTTGATCTCCGGGGTTTCGAAGTGGGGCAGCGCCAACCAGGGGGCGTTAACCATGCCATCGAAACTCACCTGGCCCATGAAGACCGCCGAGACATAACCGGCAATCACGCCGCACAGGATGGGGATCAGCTTGATCCACCCCTTGCAAAACACAGCTGCAATGAGGGTGACCGCCAGCGAGATACCGGCCAGTGTCAGCGCAGTTCCCGCAGGAACCACCTGCTCACTACCGGCGCGGCCCATCGCCATGTTGCAGGCAACCTGCGCCACAGAAAGACCTATGACCATGATCACCGGGCCAATCACCACCGGGGGCAGCAATTTGTGCACAAACCCCATCCCTTTTGCCCGGATCAGCGCAGCCAGAATGAAATACATGAAACCGGCGGCAAACAGGCCAAACATGGTGGATGGCAATCCCCAGGTCTGGGTGGCGTAGATGATAGGGGCGATGAAGGCAAAGCTGGAACCGAGGAAAATCGGGACCTGGCGGCGGGTGCAGAGCTGGAACAACAGGGTGCCCACACCAGCGCCAAGCAGGGCCATGGAGGGGTTCAATCCGGTGAGCAGGGGCACCAGAACCATGGCACCGAAGGCGACAAACAGGATTTGCAGCCCGGCGACACTTTGCTTGACTAAGGAAAACATGGATGTCCTTAATTTTTTGATAACTGATGGAGATATTTATCACTTTTCAGTCATCACAAGACTTTTTTAAGGCGCAAAATGAACACAAATTCGTCACTTGCTACCTTTTACTGCTTGGGAAGGGCATGAAACTGGCTTTTTAGGCGGGATTCGTTGCTACAAGCATCGAGTATGCGATTTTACGCATTATTGTGACGAACGCCAATCGTTTTTCCATCATGTTTATTGTGCTCATGGTCAAAAATGCCGCCGCTTGGGAGCGCTCTATAATGGATCCTGTGAATCAAGATGGACAAGGAGTCCCCATGTCACAGCCCCCATTCAAAGCCAGCCAGCGCAGATTGCTTATCGGCTCGGCCATCGCTCTCGCCCTGTTTGCGAACCCGTTCAGTTATGATTTCGCCCACAATGAGTGGCAAATGAATCAGGCCTATGCCAAGTCCTGCTTTATCGCCGGCACTCGCATCACGATGGCCGATGGCTCCACCCGCCCCATAGAGACGCTGCGGGTCGGTGAACGGGTGCTGGATCAACACGGCGGCAGTAACCGGATCCTGGCGGTCGAACGGGTCATACTGGGCAAGCGCAGACTCTACGGGATCAATGATCTGCCCCCGTTCTTTACCGCTGAGCACCCTCTGCTGACCACTCGGGGCTGGGCAGCTATCTCACCGGCCATGACCCGAACCGAAAACCCGCAACTGGCGGTAGTGCCGCTATTTACCGGCATGCAGATAATGTGTCGCCCGGCACCTGTCATGGTGACGGGCAATCTGGCCCTGCAACCCCAGCCGGCATTACTGCTGGTTGAGTCACTCTGCTGGATAGAGGCACCTCCCACTACCGCACTCTTCAATCTGCTGCTCGATGGCAGCCACAGCTACATCGCCAATGAGCTGATCGTTCACAACAAAGATGGCGATGGTGGCAGCAGTGGTGGAGGCAGCAACAGCGGCGGAGGCAGCAACAGCGGCGGAGGCAGCAACAGCGGCGGTGGCAGCAACAGCGGCGGTGGCAGCAACAGCGGCGGTGGCAGCAACAACGGTGGTGGCAGCAACAGCGGTGGTGGCAGCAACAGCGGCGGAGGCAGCGACAGCGGCGGCGGAGGCAGCAACAGCGGCAGTGGCAGCGACAGCGGCGGTGGCAGCGACAGCGGCGGTGGCAGCGACAGCGGCGGTGGCAGCGACAGCGGCGGTGGCAGCGACAGCGGTGGTGGCAGCGACAGCGATGGGGGCAGCGATGACAGTGGCGGCCAAGGCGAGCATGCCGGCGGAGAGCAGCATGGTGGAGGTGAACGGCATGCTGGTGGAGAAAAACATGCAGGGGGAGAACGCCATGGGGGTGGCCGCGGATTTGGCAATGGCGTTGATGACAACGGTGTAGATGCCGTCGATGCCAATGGCAACAAGCTCAGAGGTGACGGCACCATCGATGACAACGGTGTGGATGCCGTCGATGCCAATGGCAACAAGCTCAGGGGTGATGGCACCATCGATGACAACGGTGTGGATGCCGTCGATGCCAACGGCAACAAACTCAGGGGTGATGGAACCATCGATGACAACGGCGTAGATGCTGTCGATGCCAATGGCAACAAGCTCAGGGGTGATGGCACGGTCGATGATCGCCAGCAAGTGCTTACCGATGAGCAGGAGCGGGCGCTGCTCAACAACGGTTTTCGCCAACAGGGGCAACCATGATGCGTTATCTGCTACCACTCTTCCTGCTCGGCCTCGCTGGCTGCGCCACGGTCGACACTCCGCCGCTTTACCATCAGATGGATAAGGCAGATGTTCAACTGGCCAATCAGGCCCTTGCCAAGGCGCTGGAAACCCGCCCCAAAGGGCAGAGCCTCACCTGGTTCAATCCAGCCAACCGTCACTCGGGTAGCGTCACCCCGCTACGCACCTTCCGCCATACCAGCGGGGAGTGGTGTCGCGACTATCGCGAGCAACTCTATATCGGCAAGGCCAGCCAGCAGTGGCAGGATACCGCCTGTCGCAATCAGGAAGGGCGCTGGCGGCCATTGCGAACTTAGTGAATGCCACGGGTGATGAATGAAAGGGGGTAGCAGCGCTACCCCCTTGTCATCTTTACCGATCCGTTATCCGGGCGGTGAATACGCGGTTATACCCGACGATAGGGCAGGTAAACCGGCTCCCACATGTGGTTGAGGATATGCTGCTGCAGATCCTGACCGATCAGCGGGTGGGAGGGATCCCGACGCACGATATCCTTGAGCACAGCGGTCGCCACATGCACCGAGATGCTGCGCAGCTCGCGAATGCGGGGATACACGGCCCCTTTCGCCAGGTCCACCTCACTCACGCACTCGGCCAGCGCAAAGGCGGCGGTAGTGAAGACATCGGGTGTGATCTCGCGGATCTGGCTGACGATGGCCGCCAGACCTACCCCGGGGAAGATAAAGACGTTATTGCCCTGCCCGACCCTGAACTCCTGCCCCTCGTAGCTCACATCCTTGAACGGACTACCGGTTGCAACGATGGCTTTGCCATTGCTCCAACGGTAGATATCTTCCGGCAGCGCTTCACAGTTGGCGGTCGGGTTGGAGAGCGGGAACACCATGGGGCGCTCGCAATGCTGCAGCATCAGCTGGATATGCTCTTCCTGGAAGGCCCCGCCCGAGCCGCTGGTACCCAGCAACACGGTAATGGGCACATGACGCAGCACATCGGCCAGATTGGCCTTGCCGGGCACCTCGGTATCCCAGCCCGCCAGCAGCAGCCCCGGCTTGGCGTAACGTCGCTTGTACTCGTCGAGCCCGTCCCGGTTGTCGCACACCAGCCCCTGGGTATCCAGAATGTAGATGCGATCGCGGGCCGCCTGCGGATCCATCCCCTCGCGGATCATCCCCGCGCAGATCTGATCCGCGACACCAACCCCGCCGGCGCCAGCTCCATAGACCAGATATTTCTGCTGGCCCAGGGTCTCCCCCTTGACCTTGACCGCGCCGATAATACCGGCCAGCACCACGGCACCGGTGCCCTGAATATCATCGTTGAATGACGGCAGTGCCTGCTGGTAGCGGGCCAGATTGTTGAAGGCATTGGATTTGCTGAAGTCTTCCCACTGCAGCACGGCGTTGGGGAAGTGGCGCTTGACCCCCTGCACGAACTTGTCGATGAACTCTTCGTACTCCTTGCCACGAATACGCTTGTGGGGGCGGCCCAGATACATGGGATCATCGAGCAGTTTCTGGTTGTCGGTGCCCACATCCAGCGCGATGGGCATGCAGCAGGCGGGGTGAATACCGGCCCCCAGGGTATAGAGCGCCAGCTTGCCGATGGGGATGCCCATGCCGCCGACGCCCTGATCGCCGATCCCCAGAATGCCCTGGCTGTCGGTGACGACTATGATGCGGATCGATTTGGCATCGAAGTGACGGGCCTGACTGCCCATGTCATCCACGTTGTCAGGGGTGATGTAGAGGCCGCGCGGCTTCTGGAAGCGGTGGCTGAACTCCTGGCACGCCTTGCCCACGGTCGGGGTATAGATGTAGGGAGTCATCTCCTCCACATGGCGTGACAACAGGGCATAAAACAGAGTTTCGTTGCGATCCTGCAGGGCACGCAGGTTCTGGTACTTCTCGATATCGCTGCAAGCGCTCTTGAACCCCTCATACACTCGCTCGAGCTGGGCTTCAAAGGTTTGTACCTGAGGCGGCAGCAAACCATCGAGATCAAAATCGGCCCGCTCCTGTTCGGTAAAGGCCGTGCCCTTGTTGAGGTATCGATTGTTAAGCAGATCAGTGCCGGTCAGTGCAACGGGGCGAAAATCCTGTCCCTGTGCATCTTTCCACAGCAGATATTGTCCGGTAGCCATAGTCATTCTCTTTGATTTACGTGAAATTGCCGTTCGGCAGGAGAGCAAGACTCATAATGAAATCAATCATATGACGTTTACTCGATCGGTTTTGTGAGCTTGGGCATACCCTGTGGCCAAAATCCGCTCATCTCACTCCCCGAGTGATAAATATCCACGGAGAGGAATGAGACTCATGCTAGCATTGCGATCAATTCCGCAACGTTTCACCATGCCGCAGCCGGGAGTGACCTGATGCCCTCGACTTTTTCAGCCAGCTTTTGCCTCCTCTCGCCATGCGTCTGATACTGCTCCTTGCCCTGTCACAACTGCTTGCCTGCCAGTCGGCTCTCGCCGCACAGGGGAGAGAACTCAACATCATCGTGGGTGAATGGCCCCCTTTCGTCTCCGAGCAGTCAAAACAGCACGGGCCAGTGGCCCACCTCATCCGCGATCTGTTCAAGGAGGCGGGCTACGAGGTGAAGTTCCACTTCGCCCCCTGGGGTCGGGTCTATTCGCTGGCAGCCAACAGCCAGCTCTACGACGCCACCGCCGTCTGGATGCACAAGCCGGAACGTGAGCGGGATTTTCTGTTCAGCAAAGCGGTGCTGCAGGAGCAGTTTGTCTTCTTCTCCCTCAAAGCACGACATCTGCAAGCCGAGCGCCTCGAGCAGATCGTTGGCATGCGGTTGGGGGGCGATATCGCCTACAGCTACGGACCAGAGCTGGACAAGATGGTGGCCGACGGCAAAGTGAGCCAGCAGCGTGTCACCGACGTGAAGCAGAATTTCGGCAAGCTGCTGCGCGGGCGGATCGACCTCTATCCGCAAGAGCTGCGGGTCGGTCTGGCCGAGTTGCAGAGTCAGCTCGATCCCGCCAGCGCGGCACTCATCACCCACAGTCAGACCCCTTTTCTGCGCAACGACAGCTTCGTGATGTTCCCGCGCAAAATGCAGGATTCAGCCAAACTGCGTGATCAGTTCAATCAGCAGTTGCAGCAGGCCATCGCCAGCGGACGTTATCAAACCTATTTCGACCGGCTGGCCCGGGGTGAATATTGACCGTGGCGAGGCAAAAACAGAGAGGATAAAACAGAGGTGGCGGCCCTTTGTGGCCGCCACCTCTGTGATGCTTGTCAGCTGCTGGCATTAGCCGCTGATACCCACCTCCAGCTTGAACGGCGTCTTGGCCTTGCTGCTCTCGGCCGCCCCCATCTGGTAGACCCGAATGGTGTAGGTGCCCTTGGCAGGCAGGGTTGCCTCAAAGTTGTTCCCTTCCGTAGAGCCGATAAACATCGCCTCCCCCTTGCTGCCCGGCGGCAGAATATTGAAGTAGGGATTGCCGGTCAGGATCACCACCATGCTCTGGCCCTTGTTGGCCGTCAGCTTGTAATCGAGGGTCTGGCTACCCTGAATGGTGCCGTTGATGGTTGCCCCTGACTCCCCCTTCTTGAACTGCACCTGCTGGGTCTTGATCCCGTCAGCCGCCTGCGCCACGCCCGCAATACCACCGAAGATCGCAGATGCACATACCGCGGCCAACCATGCTTTTCTCATCATTTGTCATCCCTTATGTGAATGGAACTCCCTGTTACTGTTGCTCAAGGTGACCCAAAAAACCATCGCCGTTTGCGGCATCGCTCAATCAATTTACCATCACGATCGACCTGCCATCAAAAGGGGCGCCGCAGCGCCCCTTCCCTTTACTCTTTGTCCGACCGTCAGCTTGATTTACCCACCTTGGGCTCATCGAGGGTGTGCTTCACCTCTTCATACCAGAGGTCGTGGTGCTCCTTGGCCCAGGTCTCGTCCACCTCACCGGTCACCATCCCCTCCAGCGCCCCTTCCAGCTGGAACAGGCCCATGTAGATATGGAAGATAAAACCGCAGATAAGGATCAAGGCGCCGACGATATGGATAAAGCTGGCCCACTCCATCTGACGGCGCAGCTGGCCGAAGATGGGAAAGTCCAGAAACAGCCCGGTCGCCACGACTATGCCGCCAAACCAGATGAGCAGCCAGAAGATCGCCTTCTCGCCGCCGTTGGAGAAGCCCGCCGAGGGGTGACTCCCCTTGTGGGACCCCAGCATGCCGCCAGCCTTCATAAACCACTGCACATCCACCATATTGACGATGTTGTGGCGGAACCACTTGATGAGCACCCCCATCAGGCAGAGGAAGAAAAGCGGCCCCACGTAGTTGTGGAACACCTTGGCAAACCAGATCCAGTTCTCCCACACCCCGAGGCTCACCACCGGCTTGATGAAGTACTTGCCATAGATGATGGCCAGCCCCGACCCGGAGAGGGTCAGGAACATAGCCGCCGTGGTCCAGTGCAGTGCCCGATCCAGCCTGCTCCAGCGCTTGAGCTTGCGCCCGGTGCGCGGTTTGGAGAGCTTGGTCTGCCCCACGATCAGGTACATCAGACCGCACATGGCCAAGGAGCCGAAGATGGCGATGGCGCCAAGCGGCGACACCCACTTGGTCTTCACCTCGAACCAGAGCTGGCCCGGCACCGAGATAAGCACTCCGTGCTCCGGCGAGCGGGAGGTGGTCACCCCCTCCTGCCCATCCTTCACCGCACGCCAATAATCGGCGCCGGCAAAGCCGACCGCCTCTTTCTCGGCATCGGCGAAACTTGCGGTACTCACCAGCAGCAGGGCAGCAAACAGGGCCATTAGCCAGGTTTTCATGCCGCCCCTCCCTGCTTGTTCAGCTTGCTGGCATCGTGGAACAGCTCATCGCCATTACCCCAAGCCGCATCCTTGGCACCGCGATAGGCAACCCGCTCGCGGAAGATGTCGGAGATCACCTGCGCATCCCCCGCCAGCAGCGCCTTGGTGGAGCAGAGCTCGGCACACATCGGCAGCTTGCCTTCGGCGATGCGGTTGGCACCGTACTTCTGGCGCTCCGCTTCGCTGTGATCCTCTTCCGGGCCACCGGCGCAGAATGTGCACTTGTCCATCTTGCCCCGATCGCCAAAGGCGGCGGTCTTCGGGAACTGGGGCGCCCCGAACGGGCAGGCAAATAGGCAGTAGCCGCAACCGATGCAGAGATCCTTGTTGTGCAGCACTATGCCGTCGTCGGTGTGATAGAAGCAGTCGGCCGGGCAGACCGCCATGCAGGGGGCATCGGTGCAGTGCATGCAGGCGACCGAGATGGAGGT
Source organism: Aeromonas sp. 604282 (assembly GCF_049170575.1). Taxonomy (NCBI): domain Bacteria; kingdom Pseudomonadati; phylum Pseudomonadota; class Gammaproteobacteria; order Aeromonadales; family Aeromonadaceae; genus Aeromonas; species Aeromonas sp. 604282. Next base: position 470,852 of record NZ_JAAKMV010000002.1, read on the forward strand.
CTCCCCCGGTAGGCCGTCGTTGAGGGTCACCACCCGGCGGCGCTGGATGCCCCACTCCAGGGCATCGTCGTTCTCGTTCTTGCACGCCGTCACACAGCCGTTGCATTCGATGCAGCGCTTTGTGTCACACATGAATTTCATTCTGGCCATGGGATCAGGCTCCTACTTTGCGAAAACGGCACAGGGTGACCTTGGTCTCCTGCATCTGGGTGACCGGGTCATAACCATAGGTGGTGACTATGTTGACCGACTCCCCCAGCACATAGGGGTCAGACCCTTCCGGATACTTGGATCGCAGATCCTTGCCCTCGAAGTGGCCGCCGAAGTGGAACGGCATAAAGGCGAGCCCCGGTTTGACCCGCGGGGTCACCAGCGCCTTCACCTTGACCCTGCCCCCTTCCGGCCCCTCGACCCACACATCCTGACCATCGCGCACGCCGACGTCGTTGGCATCCGCCGGGTTCATCTCGACAAACATCTCCTGCTGCAATTCAGCCAGCCAGGGGTTGGAGCGGGTCTCGTCGCCGCCCCCCTCGTACTCCACCAGACGGCCGGAGGTGAGGATGATGGGGAACTCCTTGCTGACATCCTTCTCCTGCACCGAGGCGTACTGGGTCGGCAGGCGCCACAGGCTCTTCGAATCAGGCCAGGTGGCGTAGTCAGCCAGCAAGTCGCGACGCGGGGTGTAGAGCGGCTCGCGGTGCTTGGGCACCTGATCCGGGAAAGTCCACACAACGCAGCGCGCCTTGGCGTTACCGTAGGGGACGAAGCCGTGTTTGATGGCGACCCGCTGGATACCGCCGGAGAGATCAGTCTTCCAGTTCTTGCCCTCGGCCTCTTTTTTCTCGGCCTCGGTCAGCTCATCCCACCAGCCGAGCTGCTTCATCAAGTCGGCAGTGATCTCGGGATAACCGTCTTCCACCTCGCTCCCTTTCGGCCAGGAGTCTTCGGCGAGCAGCGAGACGCCCTGATACTCGATGCCGAAGCGGGCGCGGAAACCACCGCCCCCTTCCGACACCGGAATGCTGGTGTCGTAGAGGATGTGGCTGCCGGGGTGCTTCATCTCCGGGGTGCCCCAGCAGGGCCAGGGCAGACCGTACACTTCGCCGCTGACCGGGCCGCCTTCGGCCTTGAGGTTGGTCTTGTGGAAGGTGTGCCAGTTCTGCTGGTGCGCCTTGAGCCGCTCCGGGCTCTGGCCGGTGTAGCCCACACTCCACATGCCGCGGTTATATTCGCGGGTGATGTCTTCCAACAGTGGCTGGTTGTTCTCTACCTTGATGTGCTTGAACAGCTGGTCGGCAAAGCCGAGCTTCTTGCTCAAGAGATACATGATCTCGTGGTCGACCTTGGATTCGAACAGGGGTTCTATCACCTTGTCGCGCCACTGCATGGAGCGGTTGGTGGCGGTCACGGAACCATAAGTCTCGAACTGAGTGGTGGCCGGCAGCAGGTAGACGCCGTCGGTGCGATCGTTCATCACAGAGGCGACGGTGGGATACGGGTCGACAATCACCATCATGTCGAGCTTTTGCATCGCCTTCTTCATTTCCGGGCCGCGGGTCTGGGAGTTGACCGCATGGCCCCAGTAGAACATGGCGCGGATGTTGGAGCCCTGCTCGATCAGATCGGCGTTCTCCAGCACCCCGTCCACCCAGCGTGAGACCGGAATGCCGTTGTTGTTCATCGGCAACTTGCCGTTGTAGGCCTTGTTGTCGAAGCGCGCCTTGATCCACTCGTAATCGACATCCCACACCCGGGCCCAGTGCTTCCAGGAGCCCTCTTCCAGCCCGTAGTAACCGGGCAAGGAATCGGAGGTGACGCCAAAGTCGGTGGCGCCCTGCACGTTATCGTGACCGCGGAAGATGTTGGTGCCCGCTCCGCTCTTGCCCACGTTGCCGAGGGCCAGTTCGAGGATGCAGTAGGCGCGGGTGTTGTTGTTGCCGGTGGTGTGCTGGGTGCCGCCCATGCACCAGACCACGCAGCCGGGGCGGTTGTCGGCCAGCAGCTTGGCAGCACCATAGACCTGCTGTTCGTTGAGGCCGGTCACCCGCTCAACTTCGGCCGGAGTCCAGCGCGCCACCTCTTTTTGCACCTCGTCCATGCCGTAGACGCGGGTACGGATAAACTCCTTGTCTTCCCAGCCGTTCTTGAAGATGTGCCAGAGCATGCCCCAGATAAAGGCGACGTCGGTGCCCGGACGCAGGGAAAGGTACATGTCCGCCTTGGCGGCGGTGCGGGTGCGGCGCGGGTCAACTACCAGGATCTTGCAGCCGTTGCGCTCTTTCGCCAGCAGGATGTGCTGCATGGCGACCGGGTGGGCCTCCGCCGGGTTGGAGCCGATAAACATGATCGACTTGCTGTTGTGCATGTCGTTCAGGCTGTTGGTCATGGCGCCGTAGCCCCAGGTGTTGGCTACACCCGCGACCGTGGTGGAGTGGCAGATCCGCGCCTGGTGATCCACGTTGTTGGTGCCCCACAGGGAGGCCATCTTGCGAAACAGGTAGGCCTGCTCGTTGGAGTGCTTGGCAGAGCCGAGCCAGTAGACGCTGTCGGGGCCGGACTCCTTGCGCAGGCGCAGTACCTCGTTGCCCACCTCTTCGATGGCCTGATCCCAGCTGATGCGCTGCCACTTGCCACCCACCAGCTTCATCGGGTACTTGAGGCGACGCTCACCGTGGCCGTGCTCGCGCAGGGCCGCCCCTTTGGCACAATGACCGCCAAGGTTGAAGGGGTGATCAAACGCCGGCTCCTGACCGGTCCAGACGCCGTTTTGCACCTCGGCATAGACGCCGCAGCCCACCGAGCAGTGGGAACAGATGGTGCGCTTCACCTCGACCGGCACCCCGGCCGCGACGGTTTTGGCTTCGGCCCGCTGCATCATGGCTGGCGCCAGCCAACCGGCGGCCACGGCGCCACCGGCCACGAGACCTGAGTTGACCATAAAGGCGCGGCGGGTCAGCCCCTGACCGCGAATGGCCTCACTGCCCTGCTCGCCCACTTGGGGCAGCTCGGCACGTTTTGTCAGTTTCATGAGTTCTCCTTCACTGATCCGGCTCAGTCGGTGCCGCGCAGGGTGCGATAAAAGTCGTGAACATGGGGGGTCTCCCGATAGCCCTTGTCAGGCTCGGTGTCGTGGGTCAGCACCTCTTTGCCCACCACCCGACCGGTGGCACCGGCCAACACGCCTATGGTGGCGACCACGCCAACTCCCTTGATTAGATTGCGGCGGGACGGGTCTTTCAGCTGTTCATCGCTCATTCTTGTGACCTCTGTTGTTGTTCTTGCTGGCGCCTGCGCGCCAGCTTCGCGTCCAATGGGATATCTCGTCTGCTCGTTTTGTTATGCGCAGCTCTTGTTATGCGCAGCTCTTGTTATGCGCAGATAGGGGCATTCAGCCCGGCACCACGCAGGCGCCAAACGGCAGGCGCAATTCGTTTTCCAGCTTGAAGAAATCTTCGGCAAGGGCGCCGACCGCCCGGTAGAAGCTGCCCCCTTTCGCCTGTTGCTGATCGCGGCAGCAGGCGAGTACCCAGGGGGCAAGGTGGTGCTCATAGAAGCGGTTGCGCTCCGGGTGTTGCTCGGCAATCAGTACCGCCATCACCTCACAGAGGGCGGCCAGATGATCTTCCGGCTCGCACACTCCGCTCTGGCGCTCAAAACCGAGGGACTGCAGATCTGCGCGCAGCACTGCCAGCGGCAGCTCCATCAAAGAGCCGGTGAGATACCAAGAGGCAAACGGCACGATCTCCCCGCGCCCCAGCCCGATAAAGAGATCCTGATACTCCTCGGCAAGCTCGTTTTCGTGGTGGCTACTCGCCGCCAACTGCACCAGTCCGAGCCCTCTGGCAAAGGGGCCCGGCATAGCCTGCAACCCTTGCAGCCAGGCGAGCTGTTCGCCACGGGGAGCGGCGCGCCAGAGGCTTGCCAGCAGGGCGTAGAGATCGGCGCTGCTCTGTTCCAGTTCGGTCATGGTCAGTTCGCCAGCCTTTTCGTTATGTTGTTCACTCATCACTGGCCCTCACACCTTGAGCTGGGAGACGGGATCCGCCGCCAGCGCTGCAAACACATCCTTGACCCGACAGTCCTCGCACATCAGCAGCCGCTGGGCGGCCTCGTTCTGGAAGTGGGAGTGACCGACCAGTTTTTGCTGGATGCGGCGGATCATCGAAGCGGGCGCGAACGGCTTGCCGCAGCGAATGCAGCAAGCAGCCTCTTCGGCTTTGAGGCTCTGCACGGCGCGGCGCGCCTCGGGCACGGGTTGCAGGCGGGGCACCAGCACGATGGCCTGCTCGGGGCACGCCTTTTCACACATGCCGCACTGGATGCAATCCTGCTCGATAAAGTTGAGACCCGGAGTGTGCCCCACCGCATGCAGGGCACGGCTCGGGCAGACCGCCACGCAACCCATGCAGAGGGTGCAGTCAGACTCTTTGAGTTCCACACTGCCGTAAGGGGCACCGTGGGGCACCGCCAGCGGCTCACGGCTCCCCTCATTGGCCTGCCAGAGGGCATCGAAGGCGGCAAACAGGTTTTCCCGTTTGTCTCCTTTCAGCGGCTTGTCCAGCAGGGCAACGGCTGGCTGGCCGGAAACAGGCTCACCAGCATCTGAGTCAAACAGAGCAATGCGATCGGCAGAGAGACCGGCGCCCGCCAACAGCACGGCGGCGCTGGCCAGCTCCCGCTCAACCAGCGCACGGACGCTTTCGGGGGCATCGTCACCCAGCGCAATGCGCACCGCGCTGGCACCATAGGCGAGTGCGGCGAACCAGCTCTCGATGCCTAAACTCACGCTCTCCTCCACCCAGACTGGCAGCCAGTTGGCGGGCAGGCGGGTGATCTCGGCTTCCACCCATTCGCGCTCGTTTTCACCGGCGATCAGCAGTCGAGGCGCTTCGCCGCCCGCCTCCCGGTAGTGCTTGAGCAATCGGAACAGATAGTCGCCGCTGGTGTTGGCATCGGGCTGATGATAGGCAATCGCCCCGGTCGGACAGGCAGAGGCGCAGCTGCCAAAACCCTGACAGAGATGGGGATCGATCTGGATGCGACCATTGATGGGCTTGAGGGCATCGGTCGGGCAGACATCGAGGCAGCGGCTGCAACCGGGCACGCCGCGGGCGGTAAAGGCGCAGGCCTCGGGGTCGAGGCGAAAATAGCGCGGCTTGTCGAAGATACCGGTCAGCGCGCAGATCTCGACAAGCCGTTCGGCCAGCCCTTGGTCATCGGCAAGATGCAGATAACCGACCGGCGGGCGCTCCAGCGCAAAGAGCGGGGCGCGGCCCAGATCGGCAACCAGATCAAAGCGTGGTTCGCCATTTTCCGCAGCCTGCTGAGTAAAACAGAGAGCCGTCAGATTAACCCGCTCCCCCTGCCCATTGAGGCCGGTAAGCTGGAACTGCCCCAGATACCCTGTCAGGCTCGGCTCGCGCAGGGTCAGGGCCGCGAGGGATGCGGTGGCATCGAAAATGGTTTCGAGATCTGCCGCCTCGGCATCGTGGACCGCTTCGGTCACCAGCAGGGTGGGCTTCACCCCGGCGGGCAGCAGGCTGGCAGCGCGGCGAATGCGATCTTCCGGGCCGACCAGCAGCAGGCGACCCTGACTCTGGTAAGAGACAGTGGCCGGGATCAGGTTGTCGGTCTTGACCGTATGCTGCAGGGCATAGGCGCGAGCGCGCGCGTTATGCTCGGCCGCCCCCGCCCCATGGGCAAGATTGGAGGCCAGATTTGGGGCCAGATTTGGCAATGTTTGTTCAGTGCTCACATACGCTCCTGTGCGCGCCACCTCATGGGATGGGCGCTTGTTGGTAAGCCGAGAGAGCAAGAGGCGAGCCAACTCCCCCGGAAAAAAAGTGACTGACAGGGAGTCAGGATCCTGAGGGTTCCATTCCCCCACCTTTGGTTGGGACATTTTGTCCACCAGAGGAAACCAAAATGTCCCGATCGTCGGTGTGGGTTTGAGAATGGTTATCAGCCAGCTCGTCGGCGGCAGGCTCGCTGGCAAGCGCCACCGGTTCAGCGGATCCGCTGGCCGGATTGGCCGATTCGCTCTCCGGGGCGATCACCTGATCCACCAGCCAGTTGCGCAGCCCGGCGGTCAGGGCCGCAGGCAGCAATTCGGGCTGGCTGAAATCCTGGGTGTAGTCGTCGAGCCCATCCGGTTTATGGCTGCGAAACATGGCCCGCAGCGCCTCCTTGTCGGGGAGTTTGGCCTTGCGCTGCGGGGCTGTTGTTAGCGGCGGTTCGCCACTCTCGGCCCCTTCAAAAGCAAGGGGGTCACAGCTCCCCTTGTCAGTGCTGACTACGGGGCTATCCAGCGAGGTATCTGGAGTTTCAGCTTCGCCACTGCCTTCGATGGGGGCGGCAACAGCCTCGGGAATGGCCTCTTCCCTCGGCTGCAATACCTGATGCTTGCGCGCCTCACTCTTGCGAGACGACCAGCGCTTGAGGAACTCACTCATGGGCGTTGTTTCCGGCCTTGGTTCCGGCACAGGTTCCGGCGTCACTGCCACGCTCGCGGCCATCGGGGCCGGTGGCTTTAACGGCGCCACAGCTGGCTTGATCTACCGTATCGACACCGAGCTGATCCTGCGCCCGTCCCTTGCCCTTCTTGCCCTTGCGACGGGCCTCCAGCAGCTCGCCGTGACGGCCGATAAAGGCCTCCACCCAGGCTTGCAGCGCTTCGGGCAGCGGGCAGGAGAGCACCTGCCGCTCGCCATCCATATAGGCGGCGGCCACGGTCTGGCTCAAGGTCAGGCCATCGGCCACAAAGCCATTGTCCACGCGGCTTCCGGTGACAAACAGGCGGGGCGAACCGGAGCTCAAATTGAAGCGATAATCCCCCCGCTCATCACGAAACAGGGTAAGGGGCAAGGCACCGGTCGCCTCAGGTTCGGCGGGATGGAGCGCCGCAATCTCGAAACGGCGGCTCTGCCAGCGGCCAACCTGGCTGTCGATGGCCTTTAACTCCAGTTGCAGCCAGCGCTGCGGGGAGAGGGGTTTGGTTGTCTCTTGCACTGTCACGGCTCCCATCAGAAGGTCTCTGCCGGGCCGCCCTCCCCCGTGATCCACCCTGTTCGGGGCGGCTCACGGCAGGAGATTTATGGCGGCCACGGCCATCAATGGGATAAGACTTAGCAAGAGTGGGGCCAAGGCCGGTTTGGTGGCGCGGGCGTAGGTTGATGCAGAGCGCAGCGAAGCCCAACATGCGGAGTAAAACCAATCAGCCTGTGTATCTGATCGAGGGAATGGCAATAATCGAATAACGCTGAATTATCCGATTATTGCCTTGTTCAGAAACAACGATTAAGCCCAACATACGAGATATTTGGAACAGTTATTTAGGATTTATCCAAACTAACTATTTACATTTCAATATATATAACTGTTCATTTTTAGCTATGGATAAAACGACCCTGATATTGATGTATTTGTTCTTGGTGAATACCCAACTTTGCAAACAAATGTGAGATAACTACAAGTCTAAGAATTTGGCCAATATCAACATAGTCATCAATATTTAATTTCTTCATCATTACTTTCGGGCGTCCAACATGAGCTAATTCATTACGTAAAGATGCTATCGCACGCCCCAAGTTAGCCTCTCCAGTTTTCTCAAAAATTTTAACCAATTGAGATTCTAGTTCCGATGATGCATAAGTATTAAATGGTCTTACATATTTTTCGGATGAACTACCACCTAAATCAACATTTATAGCTTCTAATTGAGTTGAATACAGAATGATGTCACTTTGAGCATAATGAAGAGTCCTAAAGCCTGTTTCATACTGATGTGATACAGACAGCACTTGAAAATCATCATAAACATCAAGCCAGTTTGAAAGCACGGTCTTCATATCAATCTGCTTCCAATTAATAGGGATGAATCTATGGTTAATCTCTTCCTTAGCTAACTCAACTGTACGACCTTCCAATACCAAGCTATTAAGTACATTTAGTGTGTAGTCATTCCCTGTCAACTTCAACGTTATCTCATCAGGAAATACTGGGCGAGACATCAGAATGGAAAAAAGAGAGGATATTTTCGTTATATCACTTATAAGTCTGTCGGCTTCTTGTTGTGTGTCAGTTGTATAACGAACATAATATTTAAGCGTTTTTCTCAAATTAAAGTACGATGTAGGATGTTCCTCTTTTATTTTCTCAAATGCGGCCGCCAGTTTTTCCGTTGCTTCTTTATCTGGAGAATAGATAAGATTTATTATCTGATTACCGATCATAGAGTAAGTGGCAGCATTTTCAACCTTAATATTCCACCCATCACCATCGACTTCTACAATAGGTTCCTCTTGATATTTTAGTTGCGCGACAGATCCTTGTGGATGTATGAACTCCTGCATACCATTAAATGTAAACAGTGCATGCTCAAACGTATCTCCAGAATCAACAAAATCTCCAATAATTAAATATAAGAATCCGTGCACGCCTGATTTTACAAAAACAGAACCCATGTAGTGCGTTCCGCTTTCAAAATCAAAACTTCCTACTAGAGTACATTTTCTACCATTACTTAAAACCCCAAATAATCGGTCGCACGCACTAGGAAAACTACTATTTGAAAGACTGTATTCTAATTGCAAACCATTCTGTGGAGAATATTTTATTTTTCCAGGAAATCTAACGCCGTCAGCATTTTTTTGCGCAAAAAACTCACCAAAAAACTCGTAGCTTTCGAAAGCACCATATTTTGTACTCATCAAACCCGCCTCTATTTTTACTTATATTTGAGTTACAAAATCTCAAGTGGCATTTAAAATATTTACTGCATTATTGACGTATATACTCTTTCGCTGACCACCATTTGTCCAGCCAATTTACAAGCAAGATATCCACATTCTGCCATGTAACACAAAACCTTATTAGCCCCCTCCAAATAATTTGGAACAAAACTTGCTATATCCCTCCCCTTAGATCCCGGCAACCGGTCGCGAGGGGCCCATGACACCGACCTTTATCAAAAGCAATGCTGCCGCCCAGCTCACCATGGCCGTCGAGGTGATGGATGAACAGGGCACAATGAACACCCGCCAAATCGCCTGTGAGCGGCCACTGACGGTCTACCTCAACTGGAAGGAGATCGTAACCCTGATGACGCTGGGTGCCCGCCCCGAGGCGCTGGTGCTGGGTTATCTGAAAAATCAGGGATTTATCGAGGATATTGCAGCCATCGAGTCGGTCATCGTCGACTGGGAGAGTGAGGCCGCCGCCGTGGTGAGCAGCCAGCAGGCCGACGATCTCGACAAGTCACTGGAGAAGAAGACGGTCACCTCCGGCTGCGGTCAGGGCACCATGTATGGCAGCGTGATGAAGAAGCTCGAAGGGGTCGTGCTAGCGGCGCCCGAGCTTAAACAGAGTACTCTCTACGCCCTGCTCAAGGCGCTGTCGGCCCATAACGAAACCTACAAGATGGCCGGTGCCGTCCATGGCTGCGCCATCTGTCGCGGCGCAGAGATCCTCTCCTTTGTCGAGGATGTGGGGCGCCACAATGCGGTGGATACCCTGGCAGGCGAGCTATGGATGCGCGGCGAGAGCGGCCATGACAAGATCTTCTACACCACCGGGCGGCTCACCTCGGAGATGGTGATCAAGGTGGCGCAGATGGGCATTCCAGTGCTGCTGTCGCGCTCCGGCGTAACCCAGATGGGGCTGGATCTGGCCCGCCAGCTCGGCATCACCATGATTGCCCGCGCCAAGGGGCGCCATTTCGAGGTATTCAGCGGTCACGACCATATGGTGCTGGACGAGAAGCCGCCGGTGCTGGCGCCCAGTCCGGCCGGTCGCGGGATGCGGGATTAAGTCATGAACGAGTTTATGAACGTGAAGCAGGTGGCGGAATACCTCGATCTCAACGAGAAGAAGGTCTACCAGCTCGCCAACGAGGCGCGTATCCCCGCCACCAAGGCGACCGGCAAGTGGCTGTTTCCCCGCTCCCTGCTCGATCGCTGGCTGCTCGGTAGTTGCCACGAGGGGGTGATGAACGACCGCCTGCTGCTGGCAGGCTCGGACGACGTGCTGCTGCACTACGCCAGCAGCCGCTTGGCCCAGCAGCTCGGCACCCAGGCACTGGTGGGCTACACCCCGTGCGGCACCCGTCAGGGGCTGGCGATGCTGGCGCGCGGCCATGTGGATCTCTGCGCCATCCACTGGGGGCAGGCCGAGGAGGCGCACCTGCGCCACCCGGCGCTGGTGCAGCAGTATCAGGGCCACCGGCAATGGGTGATCGTTCATGGATTTCGCCGGGTGCAGGGGCTGGTGCTGCGCCAGGGATTGCAACCCAAGGAGGCGAAAGAGGCGCTCGACTGGCGCTGGGCCATGCGTCAGGAGGGGGCTGGCAGCCAGCGCGCCCTGCAGGAGTGGCTGCAAACCCAAGGGGAGTCGCTGACCCGGCTGGAGCGCACCCTCGAGGTCAACAGCGAGCGGGAGCTGGCCGCTGCCATCAGCCGTGGCGATGCGGACGTGGGGCCCGGCGCCCAGAGTACCGCCACCGAGTTTGGCCTCGGCTTTATGCCGCTGTCGCAGGAGTGTTTCGATCTGGTGATGCCGCAGGGGGTCTTCTTTCGCACCCTGCTGCAACAGCTGATCGGCTGGCTGCAATCCCCCGAGGGGCGCGAGCTGGCGGCCCGCCTCGGCGGCTATGACCTGACCCAAAGCGGCAAGCTGGTGTGGAGCCCGCAGTAAATAACCACTCACCCACAGACAAAACAGCCCGCCAACCATGTTGACGGGCTGTTTTTATCACGGGCCTTTTTATAACCGCCTCAATCGCTTGTCTCACGCCCCTCGGCATTGAGGGCGATGCGCCACCCTTCCAGTTTCGCGGGCTCGCTGCCGCTGGGCAGCAGGGCATGGCTACGCAGCCGCACGGTAAAGCAGCTCCCCTGCCCCGGGGTGGAGTCCACCAAGAGCTCCCCACCCCAGCGACTGATGATGCGGTGGCTCAGGGCCAGCCCCAGACCGGTGCCTGTGGCGCGGGTGGTGAAGAAGGGGTCGAAGATCTTGTCCATGATGGCGGCGTCTATGCCGCTACCGTTGTCGATCACCCGCACCTCGGCCCCGCGCAGCTGACCCAGTTCATCGACCCAGTCGCGACTCTCGACCCGGATCTCCCCCTGCTCTCCCAGCGCGTGGCTGGCATTGACCAGGAGGTTGATCAGCACCTGCAACAGCTGCTGGCGATCCGCCTCGATGGGCTGCTGGGCCCTGAGATCGGCCACCAGCTCCACCTGCTGCTGGCGCAGGGCGGAGCGCACCAGGGTCAGGCTCTCCTCGATGATGGGGTTGAGGTGCTGCCACACAGGCTCTGTCTCGTAATCGCCGGGGCGAGAGTATTGCAGCAAGCTGCGGGTGATGGCACGAATGCGCTCGATCTGGGCCAGCACCAGCACCAGCTCCTCGCTGACCGGCTCGGCCGCCTCCCCCAGCTCCAGCTTCATCAGCTCCACATTGCCGAGGATCACCGCCAGCGGGTTATTGATCTCGTGGGCCACCCCGGCGGAGAGCTCGCCAAGGGCCGCCAGCTTCTCGCTGATCAGCAGCTGCTGGCGCGCCTCGGTCAGCATATGGATATGATCTTCCAGCTCGGCAGTCTTGAGCTCGAGGCTTTGGGTACGCTCGGCCACCTTCTGCTCCAACTCGTCGGCGCTGCGGGCCATCTGCTGCTGATGCGCTTCTTGCCTGTCCAGCATGGCGTCAAACTGGCGACCGAGTTGGGCCAGCTCGTGGTCAGGATCGAGCGCCAGCGGGCCGATGCGGGCCGACTCCCCGGCCTGTACCTGCCGCACCACCTTGTGCATCCGCTCGATAGGGGAGAAGAGATCCCGCGCGCCGCGATAGACCAGCAGGCCAGAGAGCAGCAACAGCAGCACTACGCCGGAGCCCAGCTCCACCAGATTGGTGAGGTAGGTGCGGATAATGGGCCACTCGAGAAAGCCCACGTAGAGCATGCCGAGCCGCTCGCCCCTGGCTCCCAGCAGCGGCTCGTAACCCGAGACATACCAGGCGTCGTGAACGAAGGCGCGGTCAACCCACATCTCCCCTCGCCCCAGCACCTGTTCGCGCACTGGCGGCGAGACCCGGGTGCCCACCGCCCGGCCCACCTGACGGCTGCTGCTGACCGGCACGTTGGTGCTCACCCGCAGATCATCGAGAAACAGGGTGACGGTGCCAACGCTGCCATCCGGCAGGGTATTTTTGGCAAACACCTGACCCTTGAGCTCATCCACCAGCCGGGTGCTGCCGTTGACAAGCTCGCCCCCCTCCAGCACGGCCCAAAGGGAGCCGTCGCGGCCCATCACAGGGGTCAGTGACAGGCTGATCAGCCCCCTGTCCTCCACCACCCTGGTGCCATCCCGCTGCCACAACACAGCCCGCTTGGCCAGTTGCGGGGAGAGGGCGAGCATCTCCTGCTGCGACCAGACCACGAAGTGACTGACGCTGCGCCCGGCCGTGAGGGCGGCGCGCTCCTGCGCCGTCAGCTGATCCAGCTCGGGGCCGCGGCGCAAGCGCAGAAAATCGAGACCATAGTTGGCCGCCAGCGGCATCACCCAGTCATGCAGCTGATCCGGCGATTCCCGCAGCCGCAGCTGAAAGGCCCAGGCATCGCGCAGATGCTCCAGATGCTCGGTCTGGCGCTGTTGCTGCACCGTGATGGCGTGGTGGGCCACCCCGAGATCGCTGCGCACCGTGGTGAGCAGGTTCTGCCAGCTGTAGGTGAGGGTCCAGTAGAGGGTGAGCGCGATCATGCCCACCAGAGTGAGCATGATGGGTACCGAGGTGAGCAGCAGCAGGCGCCAGCGCACTTTGGTGCGCACGCAACGGGGCAACAGGGCGCGCATGCAGCGGGAGATCAGGGTCAGTTTCATCGCCACCCCATCCAGTCAGCCTTCCTCATTCGATGGCCCACTCCTTGAACTTGCGATCCAGCGTCTTGCGCGCCACCCCGAGCACCCGGGAGGCGGCCGACTTGTTGCCATCATGGCTCGCCACCACCTGCAGAATGTGGGCTTTTTCCACCTCCGCCAGCGGCCATGCCAGCGGGTAGCCCTCCTCGCTCGCCCCCTGCTCGGTGGGCTTGCTGCTCTGCCAGTAATCCGCCGGGGGCTTGCCCAGCAGCAGGCAGCGCTCGATGAGGTTGCGCAGCTCCCGCACGTTGCCGGGCCAGGGATAGGCCTGCATCGCTACCACATCCTCGTGGGTCCAGCTCAAGGAGCCCATCCCCATCTCGGCGGTAAGCTGGCGGGTGAAGTGATGTACCAGCGCGGGGATGTCGTCGATCCGCTCCCGCAAGGGGGCGACCGGCAGTGCTACTACGTTGAGGCGATAGAAGAGATCTTCGCGAAAGCGGCCCGCCTCCACCTCGGCCTTGAGGTTGCGGTTGGTGGCGGCGACGATGCGCACATCCACCGCCAATTCGCGCTCGGCACCGACCGGGCGGATGGCCTTCTGCTCCAGCGCCCGTAGCAATGAGGCCTGCATGGCGAGCGGCATCTCGCCGATCTCGTCGAGAAACAGGGTGCCCTGATGGGCGACCCGGAACAGGCCGTCGCGCCCCTTGCGGGCGCCGGTAAAGGCCCCCTGCACATGGCCAAATAGCTCGCTTTCCAGCAGTTCGGGGGCAATGGAAGCGCAGTTGAGAGGCACAAAGGCCCCCATCCGGCCGGAAAGTTGATGCAGGGCACGGGCCACCAGCTCCTTGCCGGTACCGGACTCCCCCTCCACCAATACGGCGGCATTGGAGGGCGCTACTCTGGCGATGAGCGTCTTGAGCTCGCGGGTCTTGGCACTGTCGCCAATCAGGGTGGGCGGGAACAGCTTGCTCACCTCCCGGCGCAGCAGCAGGTTCTCCCGCTCCATCTGGCGGCGCTCGATGACTCTGTCCACCGCCTGCACCATCTGATCGAGGTTGAAGGGCTTGAGGATAAAGTCGCTGGCGCCGAGGCGCAGCGCCTTGAGGGCGGTCTCCATATCGCCAAAACCGGTCATGAAGATGATGTCGCTGCGGCGGGTGGCCGGGTCGATGGCCTCGTGCCACTCGATGCCGGAGCGCCCCGGCAGCCGGATGTCGGCAATGATAAGGTCGAAGTGAAGGCGGCAGCGCAGGGCTTCCGCCTCCTCCACGCTGGCGGCAGTCTCAATCTGGGCAAAACGCTTGGCAAGCGCCTTGGCCAGAAAGCTGCGCATGCCGGGCTCATCGTCAACGATAAGCAGGGAGAGGGCAGACCAGCGGCTGGGAGGGAGTGTCATGGAAAAAAGTACCTCGGATGCACGTACGGTCGGTGAATGTCCCGATAACCGGAACCTTAGTGGGACATTTTGTCCTTACCGTATCAAAAGCACCAACACCAATTATTAAAAGCGATAACAAGCTCACCTAATTGATTCTAATAAGCTTCTGTTTTTAAACGGCAAACCGTGAATGCAGCGGCAAAGGAACAGTTTGGCACCCTGCTTGCTTACTCTTGCCCTCTCCTCAGCCACCCTGAAAAAAGTTGCATCACGATGACGATAAAAACTAGCCTCAAACGTTTTGCCCTCTCCCTCGCCGCCAGCCTGCTGATCGCCGGTGCGGCCCACGCCGAAGCGGATACTAATGCCACAAAAGCGCCGATCCGCCTCGCCACCACCACCAGCACCGAGCAGTCCGGTCTGCTGGGCTGGCTGCTGCCCCAGTTCACCAAGGAGACCGGTTATCCGGTGCAGGTGATGGCGGCTGGTACCGGCCAGAGCCTGAAGATGGGCGAGAACGGCGACGCGGATCTGGTGATGACCCACGCCCCCTCTGCCGAGAAGAAGTTTGTCGATGCGGGCTTTGGCATCGAGCCGGTACACCTGATGTATAACGACTTCGTTATCGTCGGCCCGGCGAAAGACCCGGCGGGTCTCGGCAAACTGCACGACGCGGCCAAGGGGCTGCAAGCCATCAAGGAGCAGGGCCAGGCCTTTATCTCCCGCGGTGACGAGTCCGGTACCCACATCAAGGAGAAGACCCTGTGGCAGGCCGCTGACGTCAAACCCGAGTTTGCCGGTTACAAATCCATCGGCCAGGGGATGGGCCCGACCCTGACCATGGCCTCCGAGCTCGGTGCCTACACCCTGACCGACCGCGGCACCTGGCTCGCCTACCAGAGCAAGCTGGATCTCGCCGTACTGCTGGAGGGTGACAAGCGCCTGTTCAACCCCTATCAGGTGATCCTGGTCAACCCCAAGCGCTACCCGGATCTCAACACCGAAGGGGCCCGCACTCTGAAGAACTGGCTGGTCTCAGAGCATGGCCAGAAGCTGATCGGCGACTTCAAGGTAGCCGGTCAGGCGCTGTTTGTAGCGGATGCCAACGGGAAATAATGGCAACCCTGACCCCTGCGATGACCTTGCTGGCCCTCCCCCGGTTCGCTGAGGGAGGCGCCTGATGCCGACCCTGCTCGACACTACGTTGGCTGCCCTCGCCCTGCTGTTCAGTGGTGACACCGAACTGTGGCAGGTGGTGGGGGTCTCCTTCTCCGTCTCCTGCATCGCCCTGCTGCTGGTGCTGCTGCCCGCCTTGCTGCTGGGCTTTGCCCTGGCCTATCTGCCGCTGCCCGGCCGCTGGCTCTGGCTCTCCTGCATCAATACCCTGCAATCGGTGCCGACTGTGGTGATTGGCCTCTTGCTCTATATGCTGCTGTCGCGGGCCGGCCCCTTTGGCGACTGGAAGCTGCTCTTTACCCAGCAGGCGATGGTGGTGGGGCAGATGCTGATCGCCTTCCCGGTGATCGCCACCATGGCCCACGCGGCGTTTGTCCAGAGCGATCGGCGCGCCTGGGAGACCGCCCTGACCCTGGGGGTCTCCTGGCCCAAGGCACTGATCGGCCTGATGCACGAGTGCCGCTTTGGCCTGCTGGCCGCCATCATCGGCGCCTTTAGCCGCATCGTCACCGAGGTGGGCTGCTCCATGATGGTGGGGGGCAATATCCTGCACTTCACCCGCAATATCCCCACCGCCATCGCGCTGGAGACCCAGAAAGGGGCCTTCACTCAGGGGGTGGCCCTCGGCATAGTGCTGCTCACCCTCGCCCTCTTGCTCAACCTGCTGCTGACGGCCTGTCGCGGCCACAGCTATCTGAAGAACTGACCATGCCCCCACTGTGTATCAACAGGAGTACCCCATGGCCCTGATCGCCCACCAGCTGACGATGCGCTTTGGCGAGCGCCAACTGTTCGAGATTGACCGGCTCGCCATCGCACCGGGGGATGCCATCTGGCTGCATGGGGCCAACGGGGTGGGCAAGACCACCTTGCTCAAAATCCTGGCAGGGCTGCTGGCCCCCACCCGCGGCCACACCAATCTGCCGGGACGCTGGCAACAGCGGCTCAACCGGCTGCTCAAGCGGGATCTGGGGCCGGGCAGGGTTACCTATCTGCACCAAACCCCCTATCTGTTCGATCGCACGGTGCATGACAACGTGGCCTGGGCGCTCGATAAACAGCTCGGCAGCGAGATCCGGGTGTTCGAGGCGCTGCGCCGGGTCGAGCTGGAGGGGTTGGCGCGGGAGCACATCAGCATTCTCTCGGGTGGCGAACGGCAACGGCTGGCGATGGCACGCGCCTGGGCGCTGCAACCGGCCTTTCTGCTGATGGATGAGCCCACCGCCAATCTCGACACACATTCGGTTGCCCTGATGGCCGCATTGGCGCAAGATCTGCGGGAACATGGCAGCGGCCTGGTCGTCATCAGCCACCAGAGCAACGCCCTGACCGACCTGTGCGAGCGGCAATGGACCCTCGCCCGTGGCCAGCTGCAAGAGACGACCCCTTTAAAAATCATCGAGCGACATGACTTCAAAAAGCGACAGCCACTCTGATCCCGTTGCCGTATCAGCAGTGATCCTGGCAGGAGGCCGCGCCACCCGCATGGGGGGCGAAGACAAGGGATGGGTAGCACTGGCGGGACGCCCTCTTATCGACCATGTTTTGGCGCGCCTGCGCCCCCAGGTGGATGAGGTGCTGATCAACGCCAACCGCAGTCAGGCCCGCTATCAGGCGCTGGCCCCGGTCATCAGCGATGACAACAACGACTATCTCGGCCCGCTGGCGGGCATGCAGGCAGGTCTTGCCGCCGCCCGTCATGACTGGGTGCTGTTTGTCCCCTGCGACGGCCCCGCCCTGCCGCTGGATCTGATGAGCCGCTTTCGCGCCGCCCTGACCCCGGATACCGAGCTGGTAGTGGCCCACGACGGCGACTGGTTGCAACCCGTGGTCGCCCTGCTGCACAAATCCCTGCTCCCCTCCCTCACCGCTGCGCTGGCAGAGGGAGAGCGCAAAATCGATATCTGGTTTGCCCGCCACAATATGGCGGTGGTGAGCTTTGCCGATCAGCCGGATGCCTTTATCAATCTCAATAGCCCTGCCGAGCTGGCCGCCTACGAGGCCCGTCTGCTTGCCCCGGCTATCGCCCCCCAACAAGGAGTCACCTCATGACCCCGGCCCCCACCCTTCCCCTGCTCGGCTTCGCCGCCTGGAGCGGCACAGGCAAGACCACCTTGCTGGAGCAGTTGATCCCCCTGCTGGTGGATCGCGGCCTGCGCATCGGGGTACTCAAGCACGCCCACCACGACTTTGATATCGACCAGCCGGGCAAAGACAGCTATCGCCTGCGCAAGGCAGGCGCCCAACAGATGATGGTGGCCTCCCGCCGTCGTCATGCCCGTATCATTGAGACGGAACTGGCCGAAGCCGATTTTCGCCAGCTGCTGGCCAGCTTCGATCAGACAGCGCTCGATCTGCTGCTGGTCGAGGGGTTCAAGCACGAACACTTCCCGAAAATCGAGCTGCACCGCGCCGAGATTGGCAAGCCGCTGCTCTTCCCCGAAGACAGCGACATCATCGCGCTGGCCAGCGATCAGCCCCAACAGAGTGGCGAACAACAGCAGACAAGCCTGCCCCGACTCGATATCAACGATCTGGCGGCTATCGCCGACTTCGTTTGCCGCTGGCTTGACGGCTGCCAGAGCAAGGAGCCGGAGGCGGGCAAGGGCTTTCTCTCGGTCGAGGCGGCCCGCAACGCCATTCTGGCGGCCCTCACCCCGAGCACGGCCTGCTCCGAAAAACCACTGGCCCAGTGCCACGGCGCCGTGCTGGCCGCCGATCTGATAAGCCCCATCAATGTGCCGCCCCACGCCAACTCGGCGATGGATGGCATTGGCCTTCGTAGCGACGATCTCGCCGCCGGTCGCTGGCAACTGGTGGGGGAAGTGCTAGCGGGCCAGCAGCGCCACGAGCCTGTGCTGGCCGGTCAGGCGGTGCAGATCATGACCGGCGCCACGCTCCCCCCCGGTGTCGATACCGTGGTGATGCGGGAAGAGACGCAAATTGAAGGTGAGTGGGTCACGGTCACCGCCCCGATCCGCGCAGGACAGAATGTGCGCCTCGCCGGCGAAGATCTCGCCAAGGGTGCGGTCGCCATCCCGGCCGGTACCTGGCTTGGTGCCCCCCAACTGGGGCTGGCGGCATCGCTCGGTCAAGCCAGTCTCACGGTGCGCACCCCGCTGAAAGTGGCGCTGTTCAGTACCGGCGACGAGGTGCAGGCGCCGGACGAGCAGCTCGCCCCCGGCCATATCTTCGACAGCAACCGCTTCACCCTGATGGCCCTTATCCGCGCCGCTGGTTGCGAGGTGATGGACCTTGGCATCATTCCCGATGACAAGACCATTCTGCGCCAGCAGCTGGAGCAGGCCGCCGCCAGCGCCGATCTGGTGTTGAGCTCGGGCGGAGTCTCGGTGGGCAACGCCGACTTTATCAAGCTGGTGCTGGCGGAGCTCGGCCAGATCGATTTCTGGCGCATCCAGATGCGGCCGGGCCGCCCGCTCGCCTTTGGCAAGCTGGGGCAGACCCCCTTCTTCGGCCTGCCGGGCAATCCGGTGGCGGCGATGATCTGCGCGCTGCAGTTTGTCGAGCCCGCCATCGCCCGCTTGCAAGGCAAGCGGTGGCAGCCGCTGCGCCTCTCGGCACTGGCAGACGAGAAGATGAAGAGCCGTCCGGGGCGCACCGAGTTTCTGCGCGGCATCTTCCATCAGGACCGTAACGGCCAGCTGCGGGTGCGCACCACAGGGCCACAGGGCTCGGGTATTCTGAGCTCTATGGCCGATGCCAACTGTCTGATTGAAATCGTACCGGATCAACCCGGGATCGCCGTTGGCGAGCGGGTCTGGATCCACCCCCTGCAGGGACGACTGGCCTAAATCCCGACGGGGCGTCGGCCGGATGCACGGCGCCCCGTCACCCACCTGACAGGAGGCAGACCGTGCGTCTTGATGCCCCCCTCTCCCGACTCGATCTGCTGGTCTATGGCCGCTACCGGATCGTCCATGGCCTGCGCATTGCGCTCGCTTTTATGCTCACCTTTCTGCTGACCCGCGAGCTGAAACTGCCGGAGAGCACCTGGCCGCTGATAACCTTGGTGGTGGTGATGGGCCCCATCTCGTTCTGGGGCAATGTGCTCTCCCGCGCCCTGCAGCGGGTGGTGGGCACCATCTTCGGCGCCAGTTGCGGAGTGGTAGCGCTCTATCTCGAGATCTACTCGCTACCGCTTACCCTGATCTGGTGCGGGTGCATCATGTTTCTCTGCGGCTATCTGGCCCTCGGCAAGCGCCCCTATGTGGGGCTGCTGATCGGCATCACCCTGGGGGTCACCATGGGGGCCATGCCGGGGGACATAGAGACGGCGCTGTGGCGCAGTGCCGACGTGATACTGGGCTCCCTGCTGGCGCTGCTCTTTTGCAGCATCTATCCCCAGCGGGCCTATAGCCACTGGCGGCTGCAACTGCACCAGATCCTGCAGCAGTCGGGGCGGCTCTATCACACTCACCTCTCCCCCAATGTGCTGGAGCGCCCGCGCCTCAAGCACAATCTCTCCCAGCTGTTGGCACAGACCGGCAAACTGCGGGCCCTGCTGGCCCCGGCGGCCAAGGAGACGCGCCACAGCGTCGCCCTGTTTGATGCGGTGCAGGTCACCATGCGCAACACCCTCTGCACTCTGGAGATGCTAGCCAACACCTACTGGAATGATCGTGAGAGCCACTTCCTGATGCAGAGCACGGCTGCGCTGCAAGCCTGCCATCTGGCCACCGAGGAGGCGATCAACCAGCTTGCCCTGATGATGCAAACCGGTGACGGTCGCGGCGCAGATGCCGCCATCGCCCGCCTGCACGAGGTAGCAACCCAGGTATCGCTCCCCCCCAATACCGAGGCGGCCATCAATGGTTACCTCTGGCTCAACGTGCAGCTGACCGAGCAGCTCACCCACCTGCGCCGCCTGCTGGGGCTGATCCTCACCCCGCCCCATCGCAAGCAGCCGGACTAGACCCAATGCAAAACGCCCCGCAGTGGCGGGGCGTTTTGCTGTCTGACTGGCCGTTTGGGCCATGAAGGCAGCAAATCTTAACTGGCATTGGCCAGCGGCTGCTCGGTGGTGAGGTAGAGGGAGAAATCCTGAATACCCGCCTGCAGGGCGGCAAAACAGTCGGGGTCTATCGCGGTACCCAGATTCTCCGCCATCATCTCCAGCGCCTGCGGCACAGGGATGGCGCCGCGATAGGGGCGCTTGGCGGTGATGGCATCGAAAATATCGGCTGTGGTGATGATGCGCGTCTCAAGGGTAATCTCGTTCCCCTTCAGCCCCTTGGGGTAGCCCTTGCCATCGAGCCGCTCATGGTGGGCGCCCGCCACTTGCGCCAGCTCCTCGAAGGCGCCGATGCGGCTCAGGATCTCCTCGGTGTAGGCGGCATGCATCTGCACCGCCGCCCACTCCTGCGCATCGAGCTTGCCCGGCTTGTCGAGGATGGCGTTGCTCACCCCGAGCTTGCCCACATCATGGAGCAAGGCGCCCCGCTTGAGCCAGCGTCGACGCGACTCGGACAACCCCATCTGGGTGGCAAGAATGTCGGTATAGAGCGCAACCCTGCCGCTGTGACCCGCGGTGTAGGGACTTTTGGAGTCCACCACCTGCCCGAAGGCCGCCGCGATTTCGTCAAGATAATCCTCATCCAGCGCCACCTCGCCCTGTCCGGCCGGTTGGCCCAGGACCCACTCGGTCAGTCGGGGATCGGCCAGCCCTTGCCAGAACTCCTCGTCGGCCAGCGCTTCAAATTCCCGAACCAGCGCCGGATCAAACCAGCTGCCACTGCGCTCGCGCAGCTCCTTGAGCGCCGCATTCGGGCCTGCGGCTGCGTGAAACACATCCACCACCTGACAGAGCAGGGCAATGCGCGAGAAGAGCGGGATTGCCTCGCCAGCCAGTTGCAGGGGCCGACCTTTGCCATTCCAGTGTTCATCAAGGGAGAGGATGCCATCAGCCACCTCGTCACTGAAACGGAGCTGGCGAGCGATATCCGCCCCCCGATGACAACGAGTCTGGATCAGTTCGTTGGCAATCTGGTCGCCGTTGCGAAAGATATGAAACAGGCTGCGAAAACGTCCCAGCAGATCCGCCTGCAAGCCGGTGTGGCCCAGCACGAAGTTGACTACCTCGGAGAGGGAGCCATCCACCAGCTTGAAATCGCGTTTGAAGTGAAGATCGTCGGTGAGATAGAGCTCGCAGATACGGGCGGCATTGCTGCTGCACCCAAGATCCTTAAGCAGGAGCGTGTAGTAGAGATCATGACGCAGCCGGGCATCCAGCCCCAGCCGCTCCCCCAGACGGGAACCTATCCAGCAGCAGCGAATGCAGTGTCCTCTTGGTTGCCCCTCGGTCATGTCGAGCGCATGACTGAGGGAACCAATCAACTCCGCCAACCGCAATCCATTCACCGTCATAGTCCACTCCCTTAGACATCATGGCGTTTTGCCAGCAGATTAGGTATACCCCATCTGATACCGGATAGATCTGGATTCAGTTGAATTTAGGCTGCAACCTTGCCCTGATTCACCCGCTCTTCCAGTTCTGCGCGGCTCAGGGTAGAAACCAAGCGGCCGTCGAAGTAGATATCCATCAGCTCGCCACGCTTCTCGCCGCGCATCATACTGCTGCGACCATCCAGATAGTGCACTTCCATCTGGGCAGTACGCTCGTCCGGGTAGCTGATCTCCACCTCGCGCACCCCTTGTGGCAGCATCGCCAGCGGCACCTTCTTGAGGGCCGGATCCAGATGCTGGTTCACCTTGATCACCGGATCGGCTTTCATGTCCACCACTGCCGGGGATTTGCCAGTGATGGGGTTCTTGCCAGACCAGAACTCGATGGTATTGAAGACGAACAGGTCAGCGGTCGCGGCCAGACCGTAAACAGGGGAGAGCAGCATAAAGACACCGGCACGACCGTAGCGGTTATCCACCACGCTCAGGTTGCCCTTGGTGACCATGCCGGAAAGCCCCATCTGCCCCATACAGCCACCCAGCCCCATACTCGCGACCATAACCAGCAGGGCCATTGCCCGCCCCTTCTGTTGTAATGCCATCTTGTTCTGTTCCTGCTCTGAAATAAATAAGGCGGCAAGCCTAAGCAAGAGAGGGGGTGGGGACAATTCACAATGGCGGGACGATACAGGAGGGGTTCAGATTGGGGCACTGACTGCTCAAAGATGAGTCAATGCCCCGGCATGACAGGAAGTCAGGGGGTTCAGATTGCCAGATCAGAGACGGTGCTGGAGACGTTGTTCGCCTCCCGGCGGATGTCGCTCATCACCTCGTTCACCTCGCCCACCTGCTGTTTACCCAGCTCGGCGCTGCTGGCGACATCGGACATCTCGGAGGTGACCTTGGCGGTCAGCTCCCGGTTGTTCTGCACCACCTTGGCGATCTCGTCGGTAGAGAGGGAAGTGCGGGCTGCCAGCTGGCGAACCTCGTCGGCCACTACAGCAAAACCCCGCCCCTGATCCCCCGCCCGCGCCGCCTCGATGGCCGCGTTGAGAGCTAGCAAGTTAGTCTGGTCGGCGATACTGCTGATGGTGGAGACAATCGCCTCTATGCTGCGCGACTGCTCGTTCAACTGGTTGATAAGACTAATGCTGTGAGTCAGCTGGCTGGCAATCAGGCTGGAGGTATCGACCACCGAGGAGAGCAGACCCGCGCCGCGCTCGGCGCAGTTCAGGGTCTCCCGCGCCGCGTCGTGAGCCAGCATGGCCGCTTCGCGTACCGCATTGCTCTTGTTAATCCGCTCGGTGATGTCGCTGGCGAACTTGATCACCTTCACCACCTTGCGATTCTCATCAAGGATCGGGTTGTAGGTTGCCTCCAGCCACACCTTGCTGCCGTGGCTGTTTTGACGGCAGAAGAGACCGGATTTGTACTGGCCGCGCCCCAGCTCATCCCAGAAGTGGGGATGTTCGCGATAGAACTGATCGTCGCAGAAGATACGGTGATGCTTGCCCTGCACCTGCGCCAGGGTATAGCCCATGGTATGAAGGAAGTTGCCGTTGGCAGTGAGCACTTCACCGGTCGGCGTGAATTCGATGACGGCCAAAGAACGATCAAGGGCCTTTACCACCGCTTGCTGGCTAAGCAGTTGCAGATGATGCTCGGTGATGTCGGCCGCAATCTTGATCACCTTGGTCACCACGCCCCGCAACTTGACAGGAAAATAGGTCGCCTCCAGCCAGATCGCCTCCCCCCGTTTGGTGAAGCGCTGAAACACACCGGTGCGGGAACGCCCCTGCTTCAAATCTGCCCAAAACTGCTGGTAAGCGCTGCTCTGGGCATACTGCTTGTCGCAGAAGAGGCGGTGATGCTGACCGATAACCTCTGGCGCACTGAAACCCACCACGTTGAGAAAGAGATCATTGGCGGCCAGCACAGTGCCATCTGGCGTAAAGGTGATGGTCGCTACGCTGCCGTGCACAGCGTCAAAAAATCCCTGCTGTTCCAGAAGTTGATCCTGGCACTGCTGCAACTCGGCTTTCAGTTTGCTATTGAACATCGAAACTTATCCTCCAGACTGGCACCCACCATGGCCAAACCACGCTGTGGATCAATAAGATAATGGTGGCGTGCTCCATCAGCATAGTTGGCCGCGTTGTCGCGCTCCCATCTGACGCCATATTTATTGCTATAAATCAAATTCACCGACCAGGCGCCACTCGTGCAGAGCTGCAACCCTTATTCCACAGCCGGTAGCCACTCCAGTTGGGCCGGATTGGCAACAAAGCCGATCCGCTCATAGAGGGGACGCCCCTGCTCGCTGGCATGAAGCCACACCTTGCCCAGCTGACGCGCGCTGGCAAAGGCCGTTATGGCATCGAGCAGCGCCGTGGCGATCCCCTGCCGACGCCATTGTGGCCGCGTATACATATTGAGCAGATACCCCTCCACTCCAGCCAGATTGCCGGGATAGGGTGGCCGCACAAACAGCGCCAGCGTTCCCGCAGCCACGATCTGCTTGCCGCCCTCCTGCTTATCGGCCTCGGCCAGCCAGGATAAAGCCCCCTCTTCACTCATCGCCCAGGTAAAGTAGTCAACCGTTGCCTGCCACAAGGCCGGGTCAGCCTGCGGCGTCGCCAGCTCACCCACCTCGCAAAACAGCTGCATGCGCAGAGCCACCAGCGCGGGAATATCCGCGGTCCTTGCCTGACGAATGATCATCGCATCTCCTTGCATCACAGAGCACGTCGAGAGAGGGGGGGCAAAGGGAAGTGGACCTGCTCGGCAAATCTGCACGACACAGGAACTATCGATGCCGACCATGTAACCGGAATGCGGATAATAGCAGAGCACATAATTAACTATGTGTTTTTAAACATATAAAAAAAGACAGCCGAAGCTGTCTTTTTCATCGAAATCACATTGCGGATTAGTAGAAGATCCGCTCGCCACGCTCGCTCATTTTGAGCCAGACAGGTTTGGTACTGGTTTTGTTCCAGATCCGGTGCAGATAGCTGTAGAAGCGGGCGCGATCGCTGCGAAACAGCATCACGGGGAAAGCCAGAATGCCCACCAGCAATACATAAATGCGACGAAGAATAATCTGAGTCAGGGAAAAGGGATGAAACATGATGTAACTCCTTACTGGTAAGACCACTGAGCAAAGATTACCCCACTCCATGTAGGATTACTACATCACCAACGCATTTTTTTATAAAAAAATGGTGAAAAACGGGAAATACTGAAAACGGGTTACGTCATTAACCAACAGTTAACAAACTTGCGAAAATCGTGCGCTTTGCCACAGTTATCAGGGGAAAAACATGCAGTAGGGAGACACGCATGAAACTGCCGGAAGTGGCACTGCTGGTGCTGATGGTTGCCCTGACACGGGCACAACTGGAGGAGTGGCAACTGAATCGGGAAGATGCCATTGTGCTGGCTGAACGGGGCGTGCCCACCGTCAGCCTGTGGCAATGCGGCACACTGAAGCAACGGATTGCGGATCTCAACCAGCACAGTGCCGAGGTGCAGTTTCAATATCGGGGGCAAAACATGGCGGATGTGAACCACTATCTCGAGCGCGAGTGGAAACAGGCTGGCTGCGAACAGTTACTGGTACAGCAAGGATACTGACCAAGGCTCAGACTCGAAGAGTGATGATTGAGATAAATAGAGAAAAGATGGAGGCACGTTCCGGAGTCGAACCGGACTAAACGGATTTGCAATCCGCTGCATAACCGCTTTGCTAACGCGCCATGCTGACAAGACTGATAGTCTTGAAAGTGAGTTCCATCGTTGGTGTGATGGAAAATTGGAGCGGGAAACGAGACTCGAACTCGCGACCCCGACCTTGGCAAGGTCGTGCTCTACCAACTGAGCTATTCCCGCGTTACTGCTTTCGTGCCAGTTGCCTGACAACGAGGCGCATTATACGTACCACGAGCGCCAGCACAACCCCTTTTTCGCAATTTAAGCCCTGAGGCAAACTGTTTGCTCAGGGTTTAAACGCCTTGCTGCATTTTTCTCCAGCCAGCTGTGACCCACCAAGCGAATTTGGGATAAAGTCGTTGAAATGATTACGCTTTCGTTCGAGACTTGAGCGGCTTAATAACCGGATTCTCAATTGAAAATCACAAGATGAAATGGATCTTCACGCTTCGTGGGCTCAGGCCGCAGTTAATGCTGGCTTTTTTCATGTTGGGCATGGTGCCCTTTTTGGTCATCACCCTCTTCTTCCTATACAGCCACGGCAAGGATCTCACCACCCAGACCTCCAACCATCTGGTCTCCGTTCGTAATATCAAGAAGAGTCAGCTCGAGGATTACTTCAACAACCTCAAAGAGCAGATCATCAACTTCTCCCAGCAGGATTTTGCCGGCAACAGTATCGGCCGTTTCTATGGCTTTACCGGCGCCTTCGAGAAGCTGGGTACCACGCCGCAGGAGGCCCGCAGCCGCGCCCAGGCCCGCTATCTGCCCGGCTCCTGGGATCAACTGCGCAAACCGGACAGCCAAGTAGAGATCGAACCCTCCATCACGGCGCTTATCCTCGCCGACGAGATGTATGGCCGGGTGCACCAGCGCTTTCATCGCGGCTATGCCGACATGGTGCGCAAGTCCAACTACAGCGACATCTTTCTGGTGGACCTCAACGGCGATGTGGTCTATTCGGTCACCAAGCACCCTAACTTTGCCACCAATCTGCTCTCCGGCCCCTATCAGGGCAGTGGCTTGGGCCAGACCTTTGCCAAGATCAAACGCCGCCTCGATGGTGGCCAGAAACCACAGCAGATCTTCGAGTTCACCGATTTTGGCCGCAACGAGCTGACCGGGCAGGTGGTCGCCTACATGGCAGCCCCCGTGATGCAATACGACTATGTGCGCGGGGTGGTGATTTTCGAGCTGTTGCCGGACAAGCTCAACCAGATCATGGCGGAGCGGGAGGGGCTGGGCGAGACCGGCGAAACCATACTGATCGGCCCGGACAAGCGGATGCGCGCCGATGCCTGGCTGGCACCACAGTTCAGCGTCGAGAACAGCTTCAGCCCCAATTTCCGGCCGCTGCAAACGCCCCTCATCACCAAGACTCTCTCCGGCGAGCAGGGGGTCGGGCTGTTCCACTCCTATCAGGATGACGAGGTGCTGGCTGCCTACACCCAGGTGAAGGTGTTCGATACCGAGTGGGCCTTTATCGCCGAGATCTCCACCCGGGAAGCCTATGCCCCGATCCGCCAGCTGGAAACCCTGGTGATTGTGCTGGGTGCAGGCTCGGTGCTGCTGCTGATCCTCTTCTCCCGCTGGCTCTCCCACTCCATCACGGCGCCGCTGCGATCCCTGACCGAAGCAGCCGAGCAGGTGGCCGACGGCGCGCTGGATCACCCCATCGCCATCGAGCGCACCGGCGATGATATCGACCGGCTGGCCGAAGCGTTTCGCCATATGCAGCGCTCGGTGAAGGACAAGATCGAACTGATCGAACAGCAGACCCAGGAGCTGCAACAGCAGGTCAAACTGACCCACAAGCAGAACCTTAGCCTGCAGCAAGCGGACAAACTCAAGGATGAACTGCTGGCCAACACCTCCCACGAGCTGCGTACCCCCATTCACGGCATCAAGGGGATGGCCGAGTCCATGCTCGCCAGCCAGCAGGATTTGACCGAAGGGCAGCAAAAACAGCTCGGCCTCATCATCAAGAGCGCCGACGGCCTGGCCCGTCTGGTTGACGATCTGCTGGACTACCACCAGATGCGCTACGGCCAGCTGGAGATCCACTCACAACCCGTCTCATCAAAAGGGGTGATCCGGCTGGTGCTGGATCTCTGCCAGCATCTTGTGCAGGCCAAACCCCTCACTCTGGTGGATATCAGCCCGGCCGAACTGCCGCCGGTGCTGGCCGACGAGCAGCGGCTCGAACAGGTGCTCTACAACCTGGTGGGTAACGCCATCAAGTACACGCCGCAGGGCAAGGTGGTGCTCAGTGCCATCGTCGAGAACAACTTCCTGCGCATCAAGGTCACGGATACCGGCATCGGCATCGCCCCCGATCATCTGGAACACATCTTCGAGCCGCTGGTGCAGATGAGCCCGGAGGTAAGCAAGCAGGGGGCAGGCCTTGGCCTCTCCATCACCCGCCAGCTGGTGCACCTGATGGGGGGCGAGCTGTTTGTCGAGAGCGAGCCGAGCGTTGGCTCTACCTTCGCCTTTACCCTGCCCCTTGCCACCGGCAAAGCGGCCAATCTGACTCTCGACAGCCGCCAGATCGAGCATCAGCTGGTGCGCCAGCAACCTCTGATCCTGCCGGACTGGGAGAGCGACGATCTGCCCCCTCCCCCCGAGGGTGCGCCGCTCATTCTGGTGGTGGATGACGAGCCCATCAACCTGCACATCCTGCGCCATCTGCTGCAGCCCTGCGGCTACCGCATCCTGCCCAGCAGTGACGGCCACGATGCGCTGGCCAAGCTGGCCGAGGAGCAGGTGGACCTCATCCTGCTCGATGTGATGATGCCGACCCTTTCCGGTTTTGACGTCTGCCGTCGCCTGCGCCAGCAACACCCGAAAGATATGCTGCCGGTGCTGCTGCTCACTGCCCTCAACCAGCCCAAGGATATCGAGGAGGGCTTCGGGGCCGGTGCCAACGACTATCTGGTCAAACCCTTCTGCAAAGAAGAGCTGTTTGCCCGGGTCAAGGCACTGCTGGAGGCCAAGGCCGGACGCGCCTCGCTGGTAGAGAACCGGCTATTGAAGCAGGAGATCGAACATCGCCTCACCCTGCAGGATCGGCTGCATCAGGATCAGCAGCGGCTGCTGGCCCTGCTCGGCGAAGGGGCCGACCCCATGATCTTTATCGACGAGCAGGGCACAGTGCTGTTTGCCTCCCGGGTACTGGCGCGCCTGCTGGGACAGGAGCCGGAAGCCATGGAGGGGCAGCCCCTCAATGAGTGGCTCGCCACTCCGCTGCAACAGCAGTGGCCCGATCTAGCCAGCGAGCGGGAACACAATCTGGAATTTCTGGTGGCCGGGCAAAAAGATGTGCTCAACGCCCGTGCCCTGCCCATCGCGCTCGGAGGACAGGCCGCTTTCGCCCTCACTCTGAGTACCGAGCTGCGTCAGGATGAGAACCGGGTAATGGCGCTGGAGAACGCCCTCAAGAACCTCTCGCGGCAAGCCATCATCGAAGATGAACAGCTGCTGGGCGAGCTGAGCCGCCTGGGCGGCGAGTTCCGTTCGCTGGCCGACGACCTTATTCGCCAGCAGGATGACGAGCCGCTGCGCCGTGCGCTGGTAGAGACCATGCAGCTCACCCTGGATGCCTGGCAGCAGGGGACCGGCAAGGGCAAAATTGTGCTGGCAGAGAAGAGCAAGCTGTGGCGGGTCTATATGGACAGATCCAGCCCGCAGACCCGTACCCTCGACAAATACCTGAGTCTGGACACCCTGCCCAAGTCGCCACGCTGGAAGACGGTGGTGGCCACCACCGAGTATGTGCTGGGCCACTGCCCACTCAATGACCACCAGCGCCAGCAGTTGCAGCACAGCGCACAGACCCTGCGTCAACTCGCCAACCGCAAACCGTGACACGGCGCCCTAAACGGGCGCCGGATCACAATTGGCAATCTGGTTTCTTTTTATGCAAAACAAAGCCCCGCCCGATCCCGAAACCGAGAGCAGATCCAATTCACAAATTTGTCATATACGCCATTTTCACAGCCACTTTTTACGCGAGAGCAAATAACGCAAACCAATGATTTTAAACACATAAAAATATATTTTGACGAGATTGACGTAACACCGTCAATTTTTACGAAAACAACGAAATCAATAGTTGTTGTTTTCCTGTTAATTCTGGTTTGCTTAGGGCGTTGGAAAACAGAACGACAAAGGTTAGACACCTGACCAACACAGAGGGCCGATTTCATCAGCATGCGAAACCGGTGCTCACACAAAACAAGGCGAACCCTCGGGAATGCCAAAAAATAAGAAAGGAAAACATATGCTTGCCAAAGTATCCAAAATCTCTACCGCTGTAATGCTGGGAACCATGATGCTTGCCGGTGCCGCCGGTAACGCCATGGCCGCAGAAAACAAAACCGTGCTGACCATGGTCGCACAGCAGGAAACCGCCTGGGTCAAGAACTTCAACCCCTTCCTGCAAGCGGGCTTGCTGCACACCACCCGTCACTTCATCTATGAACCGCTGGTGATCTTCAACGATATGCAAGGGGGCAAACCCGTCTATCGTCTGGCCACCAACTATGCGTTCAGCGATGACCTGAAATCCGTCACCTTCGATCTGCGTGACGGCGTGAAGTGGTCTGACGGCGAAGCCTTTGATGCCGATGACATCATCTTCTCCTTCAATCTGGTCAAGGCCAACAAGGCGCTGGATGAGCGCTCAATCTGGACCCAGATCAAGAGCGTCGAGAAGCTGGCCCCCAACAAGGTCAAATTCGACCTGACCGAGGTCAACACCAACGTGGTGAACGATCTGGTGCTGGTACCTATCGTGCCGGAGCATCAGTGGAAATCGGTGAAAGATCCGGTTGCCTTCACCAACGACAAGCCGGTTGGTACTGGCCCCTTCACCGAAGTGGACAACTTCTCCGCCCAGCTCTATACCCAGTGCCGCAACCCGCACTACTGGGATAACGCCAACCTCGCCATCGACTGTATCCGCATGCCGCAAATGGCCACCAACGATCAGGTGCTGGCTGCTGTCATGAAGGGTGACATAGACTGGTTCGGCTCCTTCGTGCCGGATATCGAGCGCCTCTACGTCGGCAACGATCCGAAGAACAACAAATACTGGTTCCCGGCCTCCGGTACCGTGGCGTTCAACGTCAACTTCCAGACCAAGAACCCGGGCAACCACGAAGCCTTCAACGACATCAACTTCCGTCGCGCCTTCTCCATGGCGATGGACCGCCAGTCCATGGTGGATATCGCGGGCTACGGCTACCCCACCGTCAACGAGTACCCGTCAGGTCTGGGCAAAGCCTTTGACTCCTGGAACAACCCGGAAGTGGACAAGAAGTACGGCAAGTACAACAAGTTCGATCTGGAAGGAGCCAAGGCTCTGCTGAAAGAGGCAGGATACAAGGATTGTGACGGCGACAAGTTCCTCGACACACCGAGCTGCAAAAAGATCGAGTTCAAGGTACTGGTGCCGAACGGCTGGACCGACTGGGTCAACACAGTACAGATCGGTGTAGAAGGGCTGCAGGCACTGGGCCTGAACGCCAAGACCGCGACCCCGGAAGCAACCGTCTGGACCGAGAACCTGATCACCGGTGACTTCGATGTCGCCCTGCAGGGTTACTTTGCCGGTGCCAACCCGCACAAGTACTTCGAGACTGCATTCCACTCCCGCAACATGGGTGAGCGCGGCAACCGCTTCGCCGCACCCCGTTACAAGGATCCCGAGCTCGACAAGCTGATCGATGACTTCACCCAGACCGCCGATGCGGCCAAGCAGAAGGAGATCATGTTCGCCATCCAGGATCGTGTCGGTGCCAACCAGACCATCATTCCGGTCTTCAACAACCCGACCTGGTACGAGTACAGCACCAAGCGCTTCAACGGCTGGTTCAGTGCCGACAACCCGGTCGCCAAACCTCAGCTCCACCCGGACACCCCTGAGCGTCTGCTGCACGTGTTGTCCCTCAAGCCAAACAGCTAAACAATCCCGGCCCCCTGCGGGGGGCCATCTTCCCCGTTAATCCCCTTCTTGCCCGGCACCGCCGGGGTTGGGGTAGCTATACCCGACGCGGGGCAGACTTGCAGTAAAAGGTACTATCATGGGATTCATACTGAGACGCTTTTCCTTCTACCTGGTTGCCTTTCTGGTAGCCGCCACCATCAACTTCCTGTTACCCCGTGCCATGCCAGGGGATCCTGTCTCCGTGATGTTTGCCCGCGCTGGCGCCATGATGGAACCCGCCGCCCTGGACGCCCTCAAAGCCACCTTCGGCTTTGTCGACGGCCCCATCGGCACCCAGTTTCTCACCTATGTGAAGAGTGTCTTCACCTGGGATCTCGGCACCTCGGTACGCTTCTACCCGCAGCAGGTCTCTGACGTGCTGGGCCGTGCCATCGGCTGGACCCTGTTTCTGGTCGGCACCTCCACCATCCTGAGCTTCTCCATCGGTTCCATCGTCGGCATCTTCGCCGCCTGGTATCGCGGCGGCCGGATGGACAGCATTCTCTCCCCGCTCACCCTGGTGATGCAGGCCATTCCGCCGGTGGTGGTCTCTCTGCTCGCCCTGTTCCTGTTCGGGGTCAGCCTCGAGTGGCTTCCCATCGGCTACGCCTACAGCCCGGAGATCAAGGCTGACTGGGGCTGGGAGCACATCAAGAGCATCATGACCCACGCCATCATGCCGGTGCTGACCCTGGCCGTGGTACAGGTGGGGGGCTTTCTTATCACCATGCGCAACAACATGATCAACCTGCTGGGCGAGGATTACATCACCATGGCCAAGGCCAAGGGGCTCTCCAGCAACCGGGTGATCTTCAACTACGGCGCCCGCAACGCCATTCTGCCCAGCGTCACCGCCCTCTCCATGGCGCTCGGCTTCGTTATCGGTGGCTCCCTCATCACCGAGGTGATCTTCAACTATCCCGGCCTGGGCCTGACCCTTTATCAGGGCATTCTGGCCCGCGACTACCCGCTCATTCAGGGGCAGCTGCTCATCATGACCATCACCATGCTCAGCTTCAACTTCCTGGCCGACGTGCTCTACGTCTTCCTGGATCCCCGTCTGCGTACAGGAGGCAAATAAGATGCGTATGCCGACCATTCTCAAGATCCTGCTGGGCAACAAGAAGGCTGCCTGTGGCCTCGCCATCGTGGTTGCCTTCGTACTGATGGCCCTCTTTGCCCCCATTCTGGCCAGCAACGAGCCGACCAAACGGGTGGCTCGCCCGCACCAGCCGCCCAGTGCCGAGTTCGTGATGGGTTCAACCCGCATGGGCCACGACATCTGGGCCCAGTTCACCAACGGCGCCCGTATCTCGCTGCTGGTGGGCTTCAGCGCTGGCCTGCTGGTCTGCACCCTCGCCGTCGCCATCGGCATCACTGCCGGTTACTTCGGCGGTCTGGTGGATGAGTGCCTCACCTTCCTGATGAACGTGGTGCTGGTGATCCCCAACCTCCCCTTGCTACTGGTGCTGGCGAGCTTTATCGGGGAGGCGTCACCGGCGGTGATTGCCGTGATAATAGGGTTGACCTCGTGGGCCTATGGCGCGCGGGTCATCCGTGCCCAGACCCTGGCGCTGCGCGAGAAGGAGTTCGTGATCGCCGCCGAAGTGCTGGGCGAGCCAGCCTGGCGCATCATTCTGGTGGAGATCCTGCCCAACCTCATCTCCATCATCGGGGTGAGCTTTATCGGCTCCATCATTTACGCCATCGTCACCGAAGCGACCCTGGAGTTCCTGGGGCTTGGCGACCCGACCGTAGTGAGCTGGGGCATCATGCTCTACAACGCCCAGACTTCCAGCGCCATTCTGGTCGGCGCCTGGTGGGAGATCCTGGCCCCCTGCTTTGCCATCGCCA
The DNA here is from genome assembly GCF_049170575.1 of Aeromonas sp. 604282. Lineage (NCBI taxonomy): Bacteria > Pseudomonadati > Pseudomonadota > Gammaproteobacteria > Aeromonadales > Aeromonadaceae > Aeromonas > Aeromonas sp. 604282. The sequence continues at coordinate 504,243 of NZ_JAAKMV010000002.1, forward strand.
CCCTGGGTGCCGGTCTGGCCCTGCTCAACTTCGCCATCGACGAGATTGCCAACCCGCAGCTGCGCTCCCACAAAGGGTTGAGCCGCTGGAAGAAACTGGCCACACCGGTAACCACACCGGTTGCCACAGCACAGGAGAAGACAGCATGAACAAGCATCCCCTGCTGTCAGTACGCAATCTTTGCGTCGACTACATCACCGAAAATGGCGACGTACGCGCCGTCAACTCGGTGAGCTTCGATATCAGACAGGGCGAGATCTTCGGCCTCGCCGGTGAGTCGGGTTGCGGCAAGTCCACCGTCGCTTTCTCGGTGGCCCGGCTGCACAAGCCGCCCGCCTACATCAGCGGTGGCGAGATCCTGTTCAAGGGAGAGAATATCCTCCACTACAACGACGATCGGCTGCGCTCCTATCGCTGGCAACAGGTGTCGGTGGTGTTCCAGTCCGCCATGAACGCCCTGAACCCTGTACTGCGGATGGAGGAGCAGTTCTGCGACGTTCTGCTGGCCCACAACCCCGGCATGACCCGTTACGAGGCGATCAAGCGCGCCCAGGAGCTGCTCACCATCGTCGATATCCACCCGAGCCGGCTCAAGGATTACCCGCACCAGTTCTCCGGCGGCATGCGCCAGCGGCTGGTGATCGCCATCGCCATGGCGCTCAACCCCGAGCTCCTGATCATGGATGAACCAACCACGGCGCTCGATGTGGTGGTACAGCGGGAGATCCTGCAGAAGGTCTATGCCCTGAAAGAGAAGTTCAACTTCTCCATTCTGTTCATCACCCACGACCTCTCCCTGATGGTGGAGTTCTGCGATCGCATCGGCATCATGTATGCCGGTGAACTGGTGGAAGTCGCCCCCTCCAAGGCGATCCTGACTGCACCGCTACACCCCTATACCAGAGGGCTCGGCAACTCCTTCCCGCCCCTGCACGGGCCGAAGAAGGTACTGGAGGGGATCCCGGGCACACCGCTCAACCTGCTGGAAGTGCCGGTCGGCTGCCGCTTTCAGGCCCGCTGCGGCAAGGTGCACGATCGCTGCCGTCAGGAGTACACCAAATTGGCCGAGATCCGCCCCGGGCAACAGACCGCCTGCCACCTCTATGAGGAGCAGGGACTGCAACAAGATTCCGTGATCTATCTGGACAAGGCCGCTGGCTGTTAAGGATGTCTGTCATGCAAATCGCCAAAACCGATGCACCCATCATCGAAGTCCAGCACCTCTACAAGGACTTCCCCATCAACTCCAATGCCATCAAGAGTGGCAAGATGCGGGCGCTCTCCGACATCACCTTCAACCTGCACCGGGGCCGCGCCCTGGCGGTGGTCGGGGAGTCGGGCTCCGGCAAGAGCACCATCGCCAAGATCATCGCCAAGATGTACAAGCTCAGTGCCGGGCGCATTCTCTATCGCGGCCACGATCTGGAGGAGTTCAACAAGGGCACCGCCCTGCTGGACTATCGCCAGAGCGTGCAGATGGTGTGGCAAGATCCGTTCGGTTCGCTCAACCCGACCCACACCATCTATCACCACATCGCCCGCCCCCTGCTGCTGCACAGCAAGGTGATCGACAAAAAAGATCTGCCAGACATGGTCTACGCTCTGCTGGAGAAGGTCGGCCTGACCCCCGCCAAGGCAACGGCGGCCAAGTATCCGCACCAGCTCTCCGGCGGCCAGCGCCAGCGGGTCAACATCGCCCGCAATCTGGCGGTGGAGGCTGAAGTGGTGCTGGCGGACGAGCCGACTTCCATGCTCGACGTCTCCATTCGCATCGGCATCCTCAACCTGATGGAGCAGATGAAGAACGAGCTCGGCGTCTCCATGCTCTACATCACCCACGACATCGCCACCGCCCGCTATGTGGCGGAAGATCTGGCGGTGATGTATGTGGGGCACATGGTGGAGTGGGGCGAGGTGGACGAGATCCTGCATCACCCGCAGCACCCCTACACCCAACTGCTTATCTCGGCGGTGCCCGACCCGGAGAAGAGCATCCATGCCGAACTGGAGGGTGGCCGCAAGGGGGAGATCCCGCTCTGGACGCCGGAATCCTGCGGTTGCCCCTTTGCCGGGCGTTGCAATCAGGCGATGCCCCGCTGCAAGGAGGCGCTGCCCCCCATCACCAAGCTTGCCGACAACCACTTCGTGCGCTGCTACCTCTACGAGTGAGGGTAAGCCTTAGACCGGCCGGACTGCACAGTCCGGCCATGCCTCGATACGGGGCGGCCATAGCCCCGTGATGTGCCTCACCGCCCGGCGGTGAACCACAGGAGTAATACCTTGATGGAACTCTTGATCAATCAGGTGGGCTACGAGTGCGACGGGCACAAGGTAGCCCTGCTGCAAGCCTCCCCCGCCCATGATCTCGGCGGCTACGTCAGGCTGCAACGCCTTGATGATGGCCAGATCCTGTTTGAAACCCCGCTACAAGCGGCTGGCAGCGTCCCCGGCTGGCAGGGGCGTGCTTACTGGCGCGCCGACTTCTCCGCCTTCAAGGAGCCCGGCCACTATCGGCTGGAGGCGATCACTGCCCAAGGCATAGTCCGCTCCACCCGTTTTGCCATCGGCCAGGATCTGCTGGCCAGCCGCTGTCTCTCCGATGTCATTCACTACTTCAAGGGGCAGCGCGCCAGCGGCACCTTTGATCGGGCCGACCGCAGCGCCCGCCTGTTTGGCACCGACCAGCACAAAGATGTGCACGGCGGCTGGTTCGATGCCAGCGGCGACATGAGCAAGTACCTGAGCCACCTCTCCTACGCCAACTACCTCAACCCCCAGCAGACCCCCATGGTGGTGTGGGCCCTGCTCAAGTGCCGCGAACTGCTGGCCCCGCGCCGCGATATCGACGGGGTAAACCTCTGCAAGCGGCTCAATGACGAGGCGCTGCACGGCGCCGATTTCCTCTGCCGGATGCAGGATGAGTCGGGCTTCTTCTACATGACCCTGTTCGACAAGTGGAGCAAGGACCCTGCCCAGCGCGAGCTGTGCGCCTATGCCACCCAGCAGGGGCTCAAGTCCGCCAACTGGCAGGCGGGTTTTCGCCAAGGGGGCGGCATGGCCATCGCCGCGCTGGCCCGCGCCGCCCGCGAGAGCGTCAGTGGCGACTTCGATGCCAGCCGCTACGCCGAGGCAGCCAAACGCGGCTACCTGCATCTGCGTGAGCACAACCTTGCCTACCTTGATGACGGGGTCGAGAACATCATCGACGATTACTGCGCCCTGCTGGCAGCTGTGGAGCTGACCCGCACCTTCGGCAACGAGTGGCTGAATGAAGCGAGAGTCCGTGCCAGCAAGCTCTGTGCCCGCCAGCGCCCTCATCCTGAGCTGGGTCACTACTGGTCGGCCAACGAGGATGGCTCGCGCCCCTACTATCACGCCGCCGAGGCGGGCCTGCCGGTGCTGGCGCTGCTGGAATATCTGGGCGTAGAGCCGGAGCAGGAGCACAAGGCCCAAGCACAGACCGTGGTGGAACAGGCGCTGGCCGCCGAGCTGGCACTGTGCGCCTGGGCGGGCAACCCCTTCTCCCTCGCCCGCCAATATGTCAAAGGGGTGGATGAAGCGCCGTGCGTCAGCTTCTTTATGCCTCACAACAACGAAACCGGTTACTGGTGGCAGGGGGAGAATGCCCGCCTCGCATCGTTGGCGGCCATGGCCTTTGCTGGCGCCCGCCACTTCCCCCGCCAGAGCCAGCCGCTAATCACTTACGGCCAGCGCCAACTCGACTGGATCCTCGGGCAGAACCCCTTCAACGCCTGCATGCTGGCGGGCCACGGCATCAACAACCCCGCCTACACCGCCGGGTATCCCAATGCGCAGGGGGGGATCTGCAACGGCATCACCGCCGGGTTCGATGACGAAAACGACGTGGCTTTTATTCCGGAGGAGTACAAGGATCTGCTGGATCAGAACTGGCGCTGGGGCGAGCAGTGGATCCCCCACGCGGCCTGGTTTGCCCTGGCCATCAGCTGGCAGAGTGCGCTGAGTGATCGACATGAGCAGGGAGGTCACCATGATTGAGTACTGGGTCGGGGTCGATGGCGGGGGCACCCACACCCGCGCCCGCATTCGGGATCGGGCAGGCAAGCTGCTCGGAGAGGGGCGCGCGGCAGGCTCCAATCTGGAGCTGGGCATCCCCCATGCCCACGCCAATGTGCTGGCCGCCATCGCCAGCGCCCGTCTTGCCGCCGGGATCGCTATCGAGAGCGAACAGCAGATGGGGGTCGGGCTGGCGCTCGCCTCCGCCGAGCTGGCCGACTGCTATCACGCCCTGCTCGAGATGCCCTTCCCCTTCGCCAGCGTCAGGCTCACCTCCGATGCCTTCGGTGCCTGCCTCGGTGCCTTTGGTGGCCGTGAGGGGGCCATTCTGATCGCCGGCACCGGCTCGGTGGGGCTTGTCTATCAGGAGGGGCAGATCCGCACCTGCTCCGGCCGCGGCTTCCCCATTTCAGACATAGGCAGCGGCGCCTGGTTGGGGCTGCGCGCCATCCAGCAATCCCTGCTCTGCCACGACGGCATTCTGCCCCCCAGCACCCTCGCCATCCGCCTGATGGATCGCTTCAAGCGGGATCAAGCCGAGGTGGTTCGCTGGGCCGCCCGCGCCATTCCGGCGGACTATGGCCACTTTGCCCCCTGGGTATTCGATGCCGCCAGCGATGGCGACGAGCTCGCCAATCAGCTGCTGGACGAAACCTGCGAACAGCTGCGGATCCTGCTGGAGGGGATGACCCAGCTGGGTGCCAGACAGATCGCCCTGCTGGGGGGGATTGGCACCCGCCTCGCTCCCCGTCTCGGCCAGCTCAACCTGACCCCCCCCCAGGCAGATGCGCTCGATGGCGCCATCCTGTTTGCCCAATCAGAGGATTTTCCATGTCTACACCCCTGATCCACACCCAGGTCGCCCGACGTGACGGCGAGGATGTCTGGTTCACCTTCACCCTCTCCCGCATGCCGGATACAAAGTGGAAGCTGCACTTCTGTCTGGCTCGCCATATCGACCCCGATTCCTTGCAAGGGGGCGTGCTGGAGCGCCAGAGCGGCAGCTACAAGGTGATTGTCCCGAACGCTGACAGCTGCGAGCTGCGCTTTTGCTGCCGCCAGACGCCCATCAAGAAGCTCTCCGACATGCCGCAGGGCTTTTTCCTCAGCTTGCCAGAGGCGACCACAGGTGCCCAGCTGCTACCGGTGGCGCTGGCGGCGCAGGATCTCGGACTGGAGAGCCCGCCGGTAACCCGCCCCGACCTGCCGGATGTCGAGCCCCAACCCGGCATAGTGCCACAACCGGCCCATCTAGTACTGCTAGAGGGGAACTTCCGGCTGGCCGAGCGGGCTCATGTCAGCGCCCCCCGCGATGTACCGAAGCTGCTGGCCCACTTCAACGAACTGACGTCGCTGGCGCTGGAGCAGGATCACGACGCTGAAATCCGGCTGACCGAGGCCAAGCTAGCCCCCGAAGCCTACCAACTCACCATCACGCCGCAGGAGGTGGTAATTGCCGCCGCCGACGAAACGGGTTGGCGTCATGGGCTGGTGACTTTGGCCCAGTGGTATCTGCAACATGGGGAGAGCCTGCCCTGCATCACGCTGGAGGATGCCCCGCGCTTTGGCTTTCGCGGCATTTTTCTCGACTGCGCCCGCCACTTCCACACTCCGGCAACCATCAAGCGTCTGCTCAAACTGATGAGCCTCTACAAGTTCAACCGCTTCCACTGGCACCTGACCGATGACGAGGGGTGGCGACTCGAGATAAAGGCCTTCCCGGAGCTGAGCGACGTGGGGGCCTGGCGCGGCCACGATCTGGCGATCGGCCCCCAGCTCAGCGGCGGTGCCGAACCCTATGGCGGCTACTACACCCAGAGCGAGGTGAAGGAGCTGGTGAGCTATGCCAGTGAGCTCGGCATCACCGTCATTCCCGAGATCGACATTCCGGGCCACTGCCACGCCGCCATCAAGGCGCTGCCCGAGTTGCTGATCGAAACGGCGGATCACTCCCGCTACCGCTCGGTTCAGCATTTCGATGACAACGTGCTCAACCCCGCCCTGCCCGGCACCTACCGCTTTCTGGAGGCGGTGCTGGACGAGGTATGCGAGCTCTTTCCCGGCCCGCAGATCCACATGGGGGGTGACGAGGTGCCGACCGGGGTCTGGACCGACAGCCCCGCCTGCCAGCAGCTGATGGTCGAGCAGGGCTACGCCGACTGCCGCGAGCTGCAGGGCCATCTGCTGCGCCACTGCCAGCGCTATCTGGCCGCCAGAGGCAAACAGATGATCGGCTGGGAGGAGATCCTGCATGGCGACAAGGTGAGCCGCAAAGCTGCCGTCTGTGCCTGGACCAGTTTTCAGGCGGGGCTGGACGCCGCCGCGGCCGGCTATCCGGTGGTGATGGCGCCCGCCCAGTTCCTCTATCTCGATCTCGCCTGGAGCGCCGATATTCATGAACCCGGCCTCTACTGGGCGGGAACCCTCAATCTGGAGCAGGTCTATGCTTGCGATCCTGCGCCAGCCGATTTCCATGCCAACGATAACATCCTCGGGGTACTGAGCCCCTTGTGGTCAGAATTGATCACCAGCCGCGATCGTCTCGACTACATGTTGTTCCCGCGCATGCTGGCCACGGCCGAGGTGGCCTGGAGCGAACCCGCCCACAAGGGCTGGGAGCACTTTGCCGCCCGCCTGCCGGGCCAGCTGCAGATCCTCGATCAGTTGCAGGTGCGCTACCGGATGCCACAGAGGTAATGTTGTCTCTACTTTGGCGGCCAATTGGCCGCCTTTTTTACAATTAGCCAACAAAATCTCACAACCCCCTACCATTCATCCGCCATTATTGGCAAAATTCAGCCCCCTATGAAACTGGTCTGGCGCCTGCTGGCGCGAGCCTGCGGCCACCTCCAGATCTGCCACAATAACAACGACAACATTGTCAACAAGAGCATCGGAGCGTATTCCTATGGCCCGCAGAGACGTCCATACCCTGGATAGCGAAGTGGAGTTTCCTGCCGACGTACAACTGGTCTCCACCACTGACCTGCGCGGGGTGATCACCTACGCCAATCCGGCCTTTTGCACCATCGCCGGCTATAGCGCCGACGAGCTGGTTGGCCACAATCACAACCTGGTGCGCCATCCCGACATGCCCAAGGCCGCCTTCGCCGATCTCTGGGCCCGCCTCAAGGAGGGGAAACCCTGGCGCGGCATCGTCAAAAATCGCTGCAAGGATGGTCGTTACTACTGGGTAGATGCCTACGTCACCCCCATCTACGAGGGGAACAGGATCAGCGGCTACCAGTCGGTACGCTGCAAGCCCGAGCCCCAATTCAAGCGCATCGCAGCTCAGACCTACCAAGCCCTGCTCAAGGCCGAGCGCGGCAACAGCAGCAACCTTCCCTCTCTTGCCAGAGTGCGCACCCCGGCCATTACCCTGTTGCTGCTCGGCATAATGGGCTGGGCCTTCGCCAGCCAAGGGGCCATGACCGTCCTGCTGATGCTGCTGCCCCTGTTGCTTCTTGGCGGCGCCTACTGGCGCGAGCTCTTCGCCTTGCCCCACTATCTGCAGCAACTGGGCCGCGAATATGACAGTCTGACCCGGCTGGTCTACTCCGGTGACAATCCCGGCGCCATTGCCGATTTTCATATCAAGATGCTGCAGGCCCGCATCCGAGCCGTGTTGGGGCGGATCAATGATGCCACGGCACCTCTGCAAACCCTGGCCATCAATCTGAAGCAGGCCTCTCATCAAGCCTGTCTCGATATCAACGAGCAAGATGCCCAGACCCAGCAGATGGCTACGGCTATGACTCAGATGGCCAACACAGCTCACGAGATCGCCCGCAACATTCAGGACTCCAACGGTCAGGTCAACGAAGCTCGCAATCGTTGTGAACAAACCAACCAGCAGTTGAACCAGACCGAACAACAGATCGAACAGCTCGCCAAACAGGCAGAGCTGGCGTTCAACTCGGCGGTAGAGCTCGCCAGCGAATCCGAACGGATTGGCAGTGTGATGGGCGAGATCCAGGGCATCGCCGAGCAGACTAACCTGCTGGCCCTCAACGCTGCCATCGAAGCGGCTCGCGCCGGGGAGCAGGGCCGTGGTTTTGCAGTGGTGGCCGACGAGGTGCGAACTCTATCGACCCGCACCCACAAGGCGACCGAGCAGATCCAGGGCAGCATCAAGCAGATCCAGCACACGCTGGGACGTTGGAAGGGGATGATGCAGGAGAACCTGCAACAGACCCGCGCATGTGCCGAGATGACCCGCCAGGGCGCCAGCAGCCTCCATACCGTGCTGGCAGAGATAGAGCTGGTCACCGAACACTCCACTCAGATCGCCACCGCTGCTGAGCAGCAACAAGCGGTCGTGGAGGAGATCAGCCGCAGCATCCACCAGATCTCCGAGTACTCCCACGCCAACAGTCAGAAGATGCTGGATGTCGATCACTCAAGTCAGGCTCTGCTGGAACGGGCCAAGCAACTGAAGGGGCTTAGCCAGACCTTCGGCTGAATCATTGCCAGCCCCATGACAGAAGCGCCACAATGGCGCTTCTGTTGTTTTTGACGAATCGGGTCTATGAGCATTGAACCAAGTCCATCCCCATTGAACAAAACAGCCCGTATCGAAGCGATCATCGCCCTGATCCCGGCAGGCCGGGTGGTCAGTTACGGTCAGGTGGCCGATCTGGCGGGGTTGCCCGGACGGGCAAGACTGGTGGGCAAGGTGCTGCGGGAAACCGACAAGGTACTGCCGTGGCATCGGGTACTGGGCGCCGCGGGCACCATCTCGTTACCGAAAGGATCGCCAGGCTTTGCCGAACAGACGGGACGCCTGCAGCAGGAGGGGGTCGTGGTGATCGGTGGACGGGTCAGAATGAAGGAGTGGCAATGGCAGCCCGATCTGGCCGAGCTGCTTTTTCTACTGCCGTTTTGAGGGGATCACAGCCGGATCACTCAAGCGGCGCCAGGATCTCGTCGCTGCGCACCTGCACCGGTATGGTCTCATCTTCGCGCTGCAGCAGCACCAGCAAGCTCTGCCGGTCTACTTCCAGCACATAGGCCGCCCCTTCACGGGTCATGCAGCTCATGCCCGGCCGGATCTCATGTATCTCCATCACCACCTCCCTGTTACAACGCTGCACTCCTTGCAGCTGGTACTCAGTATATGCTGCTCAACAAGCAAAGAGGCCCCTGGTCGGGGCCTCTTTCTCATCAGGCTTTCTTCGCCTTTGGCAAACTCTCTTGCCAGGTACCGTTGTCGTAGTGAGCGGTCCAACCGGTCGCCTTGCCGTTGACCTCGCTCATCACGTACTGCTCCTTGGTCTTTCGACTGAAGCGCACGATGGCGGGGTTGCCGTCCGGATCGGTGAGCGGGGCTCCCGCCAGATACTTGTGCTTGGCGGAGATGCGATCCTTGAAGCGCTTGAGCTCTTCCACCAGCGGCGCGCGAGTCTCGCGGGATTTGGGGAAGTTGCTGGCTGCCAGGAACAGACCGGCAGCACCGTCACGCAGCACGAAGTGAGCATCGGACTGGGTGCACTTGAGCTCTGGCAACGGTACCGGATCTTCTTTCGGCGGCGCGATGTCGCCGTTTTTCAGGATCTTGCGGGTGTTCTTGCAAGTCTCGTTGGTGCAGCCCATGTACTTGCCGAAACGACCGTTCTTGAGCTGCATCTCGCTGCCGCAGCGGTCGCACTCGATACTCGGCCCTTCGTAGCCCTTGAGCTTGAACTGGCCCTTCTCGATTTCGTAGCCATCGCAGTCCGGGTTGCGACCACAGACGTGCAGCTTGCGGCTGTCATCGATGATGTAGGCATCCATCGCTGTGCCACAGACACCGCAGCGGTGCTTGGCGCGCAGCGCTTCGGTTTCCGCCTCTTCACCGTCAGTGGCGGAGACAAACTCGTCGGCAGAGACCAGGTTGATGGTCTTCTTGCAGCGCTCTTTCGGCGGCAGGGCATAGCCGGAGCAGCCAAGGAAAACACCGGTGGTGGCAGTACGAATGCCCATCTTGCGGCCGCAATCCGGGCAGTCGATGTCAGTCATCACCATCTGGTTGGCACGCATGCCGCCCTCTTCGGGCGCCTTGTCAGCCTTCTCCAGCTCCTGGGTAAACTCGGCGTAGAAGCTGTCCAGCACCTTCTTCCACTCCAGGCTCCCTTCAGCGATGCCATCGAGCTTGTCTTCCATCTTGGCGGTGAACTCGTAGTTCATCAGCTCGACGAAGTTCTCCACCAGACGATCGGTGACGATCTCACCCATCTTCTCGGCGAAGAAACGGCGGCTCTCGACCCGCACATAACCACGCTCAACGATGGTGGAGATGATGGAGGCGTAGGTAGAGGGACGGCCGATGCCGCGTTTTTCCAGCTCGCGCACTAGCGCAGCTTCGGTGAAACGGGCAGGCGGCTTGGTAAAGTGCTGGCGCGGATCCAGCTTGACCAGTTTCAGCACCTCGCCCACGGTGACCGCAGGCAGCTGGCTATCTTCACCCTTGCGACCCATCGGCGGCAGCGCCTTGGTCCAACCGGCGAAGCGCAGGGTACGACCACGGGCCTTGAGCTCGAACTCACCCGCCTTGACGGTCAGGGTGGAAGAGTCGTACTGAGCGGGGGTCATCTGGCAGGCAACGAACTGACGCCAGATGAGATCGTACAGACGCATGGCATCCGGCTCCATCCCTTCCAGCATCTCGGCAGTCACCTGTACGTTGGAGGGACGGATCGCTTCGTGCGCTTCCTGGGCATTGGCCTTGGCGCCATACAGATTCGGCTCGGCTGGCAGATAGGCCGCGCCATACTGCTCGCCGATATATTCACGCACCGCTTCAACCGCCTCTTTGCTGAGGTTGGTGGAATCGGTACGCATATAGGTGATGTAACCCGCTTCATAGAGACGCTGGGCCATCATCATGGTCTTCTTGACCCCGAAGCTCAGACGGGTAGAGGCCGCCTGCTGCAGGGTGGAGGTGATAAACGGCGCGGACGGCTTGGAGCCGGTCGGCTTGTCTTCCCGGTTAACGACCTTGTAGTCGACCCCTTCCAGGGCTGCGACAGCGGCAAAGGTCTCGGCCTGGGTCACCGGCTTGAAGTCAGCCCCGTTGCGGCTGACCACTTCCATACGCAGATCGCTCTTGTCGGCAGTCAGCAGGTCGGCATTGAGATCCCAGAACTCGACCGGTACGAACGCCTTGATTTCGCGCTCTTTATCGACGATAAGACGCACCGCAACGGATTGCACTCGACCGGCGGAAAGACCGCGCGCCAGCTTCTTCCACAGCAGTGGAGAGACCATATAACCCACTACTCGGTCGAGGAAACGACGAGCCTGCTGGGCATTAACGCGGTCAATATTGAGTTCGGACGGCTGGGCGAACGCCTCCTTGATGGCGCTCTTGGTGATCTCGTTGAACACCACGCGCTTGTAGCGGCTGTCGTCGCCACCAATGATCTCGCGCAGGTGCCAGGCGATCGCCTCTCCTTCTCTATCCAAGTCGGTTGCGAGATAGATGGTGTCGGCTTTCTCGGCCAGACTTTGCAACTCGCTGACCACCTTCTCCTTGCCGGGCAAAATCTGGTAGTTAGCCTGCCAGCCAGCGGTCGGATTGATACCCATCCGGGCAAACAGGGCCTTGCGATCCTTGGCTGCCTTTTCAGCTTCGCTCAACTTGATGCCGCGAATGACGGGTTTCTTGGGCTCGGTGCTGGCGCTGCCGCTGGTGGGCAGATCGCGAACATGACCAACGCTGGATTTCACCACGTAGTCCTTGCCCAGATATTTGTTGATCGTCTTGGCCTTGGCCGGAGACTCCACTATGACCAGTGATTTGCCCATGCTGTAACTATTATCCTCATTGCACCCGACGGGGTTGGTGTGCGGTTTTGTGGGGCTGTATAAGAGATTTGGCGCGAAAAAGCAATCTTGTGAGCAAATTTGCCTGACCAGCCCGAACCACACGGCTTCTTTTATTGCTTCTTTATTTATTAATGCGAAGGCAACAGGCCGGACGCAACCGCTTTTTCAATTTTCTGCCATACCGCCCCTCTTTTTATATCTGAAACGACATAAAAACGTCTGCTGGTTACCGGCTTGTTACAAAAACATAAAATCTCTTTATAATGGCCCAACCCCGACGCATTGTGCGCGGAAGGAACCGCTACCCATCATAAAAATCGAAAGGATGTACTCAATGAAGCACTTCGAGGTCAATTTCGACGGTCTGGTCGGCCCGACTCATAACTATGCAGGCCTCTCCTACGGCAACGTTGCCTCCCAGAGCAATGCCCAGGAAGCCTCCAATCCGAAAGAGGCCGCCAAACAGGGGCTGCGCAAGATGAAGGCGCTGACCGAGCTTGGCATGACGCAGGGTGTACTGGCGCCACAAGAGCGCCCCGATCTTGCCACCCTGCGCCGCCTCGGCTTCACCGGCAACGATGCCCGGGTGCTGGAACAGGCCGCCAAACAGGCTCCCGCCGTACTCGCCGCCTGCTATTCGGCCTCCAGTATGTGGACCGCCAACGCCGCCACCGTCTCCCCGAGTGCCGATACACGGGATGGCCGCATTCACTTCACCCCCGCCAACCTGACCAACAAGTTTCACCGATCCCTGGAGCCGGACGTCACTGGCCGTATCCTGCGCGCCGTGTTCAACAATGATCGCCACTTCAGCCACCACCTCCACCTGCCGGAAAATGATCACTTCGGCGACGAGGGGGCGGCCAACCACACCCGCCTCTGCCGCGCCTACGGCGAGGCGGGGGTCGAGCTGTTTGTCTATGGCCGCAGCGCCTTTGACTACTCCCGCCCGGCGCCGAAGCGCTATCCGGCTCGCCAGACTCTGGAGGCAAGCCAGGCCATCGCCCGCCTGCATGGCCTTGGCGAGGAGAGCGTGGTGTTTATTCAGCAAAACCCGGAGGTGATCGATCAGGGAGTGTTCCACAACGACGTGATCGCAGTGGGCAACCAGAATGTACTCTTCTTCCACCAGCAAGCGTTCCTCAACACCGAAGCCGTGCTATCAGAGATCAGCGACAAGTTTGGCGAGGGGGATTTGCACTTTATCGAAGTGCCGACTGCCGAGGTATCCGTGCTGGATGCGGTGAAATCCTACCTGTTCAACACCCAGATCCTCACCCTGCCGAGCGGCGAGATGGCCATTATCGCCCCCACCGAGTGCCGCGATAATCCGGCGGTGTCGGCCTATCTTGGCAAGCTGCTGACGCAGGAGACTCCGATCAAGGCGGTCCACTATATGGATGTGAAACAGAGCATGCGTAATGGTGGCGGCCCGGCCTGCCTGCGACTGCGGGTTGCCATGAACGATCAGGAACTCGCTGCGGTCAATCCGGCCTGCCTTATCAACGACAGCCAGTTTGCCCGCCTCGATGGCTGGGTAGATCGCCACTACCGTGACCGCCTGACCCTCGATGACCTGCGTGATCCGACCCTGGTGCAGGAGTCTCGCAGCGCGCTGGACGAGCTGACCCAGATCCTGAAACTGGGTTCCGTCTACCCGTTCCAGCGCTAGATGTGATGCCCGAGAAGACCGCCGACGCTGGCGGTCTTCTGCTATCTCTCTTGTATTCGCCACGATCGCCAAATTGCACAGATGCTGTTTTGTGCAGAAAAGCAGCGCACAACTTGCTGATAAGCTTGAATTTTGAGCTGTATGTATCAAAAAATCGACGAACAGTCATTTTTTACTGCCAGATACCTCATCAAGGGGTTCACAAAGCCTCTGGATCTGATAGTATGCGCCTCGCACTTGGGGAGGGGTTCCCGAGCGGCCAAAGGGATCAGACTGTAAATCTGACGGCTCTGCCTTCGAAGGTTCGAATCCTTCTCC